>DASRZZ010000112.1:0-14764 GCA_035685925.1 Syntrophales bacterium
GGGGCAAAATTATACTGTGTATATGGGGCCCAAGTGGTTCATGAACAATCAGAAACTGAAATTCAAAGCGGGAGACAAGGTTGAAGTAAGGGGCAAGAAGGTTGGTAGTTCTATTATTGCCACGGAAATAAGCAAGGGTGACTGGACCATGAAACTTCGGAATGAAGATGATGGTATGCCGACCTGGGAGTGCTGCTTCCCCCGAGAAGTAAAGAAGTTGGAGTAAAGGACTGGCTACTTACGACCCACCCAATTTTTGAGCCGGCGCCTGGCTTCAAAGATCGAACTTACATCCAACCCCTTTCTCAGGCGGGGATGACAGGGCACAAGACCGTTTCAAGACGACGCACTGTACTGCCTTTTCATAGAGAGCCCGCGGGAATGCGTTACCGTTCTCATTGAACAAGCGTCCTCAGTTCCTTTTCGTCAAAACGAAACTCCCTTGCCAGATGCTCGAGTGTCGCCCCGGTCTGCTCTATGACCTCGGACACGTATTCCTTCAGGCTCATCTGGTTTTCGCAGCTGTAATAATAACTCTTCAGCACAAGCGCCAGTCCCTCGGACGGTATGGTGTAGCCTTTTTTTGTCGCCTCTCTATCACCAGTTTCTTCCGGAACGCCTAGAACTACCATCCTCTCGTCGACCACGGTATACCGGAGATTGTGAACCATGAGGCAACTGCTGAAGCGGATTTCCGCACCCGCCTTGGCATACATAACGCCGACCTGCAACCTGTCAGGAAATTTAGGCAGGAGGTACTTAACTGACACGCCTTTCTTGGTCATGTCATCGATGGCGTCTGCGATATGTTTCGTCATCCTGATGTCATCACCGACCGGGAGCGTGCCGGTGATGCATCCGATGATCTCCTGCTTCGCATCGAGCATTGTCTCCATGATGGTGAGGAAGTATTCCTGCCTGGTCAAGACCTTCGTTGCCCGCCCGACCTCCCTTAGCAGGTCGTCTCTCCGCTTCCCCTCGTGGATACCATAAATCAGAAGTATGATGGTAGCTACAAGCAGCGCGGATTCGAGCAGCAGAAGTCCAAATTCCACGGTCAAGATGAGGCCTCCGTTTTTTCGCCTTTCTCACGCATCACCGTATCGTACCACAAGTCGGAGTGCTCCTGGGCCCATTCCGTATCGACGGAACCGGTCCACATGCCCTGAAAGGCGCCCTCGACACCGATGGTTCCCATGTAGATATGACCGAGTGATGCGGTGACAAACAGGACGGCCACGATGGCGTGGATTGCGTGGGAGAGTTGCATGGTGAAGCGGGTCTGCCCCCAGATCGGAAAATCGAGGATTGCGCCTGTTATACCCACGGCAGTTCCGAAGATGGCAATAAGCCAGAACCATCCCTTCTCCCCGGCATTAACCTTTTCTATGTGGGGTCGATGTCCGCCGCCAATATAACCGCCCATGTTCTTAAACCAGTCGAGGTCCATTTTCTTGGGGATATTGTAGCGCACCCAGAAAATGAATTCCAAAAAGATCCCGATAAGAAACAAGGGTCCGCAATAATTGTGGAGTACCTTGGCCGCCTGAAGGTAGGCCGAATCGGCCCAATGGCCAAAAACCGGTATCAAAAAGATGCGCCCCAGGAGGAGGCTCAGCCCCGTGATGGCCATGATGATGAAAAGCAAGGCCGTATACCAGTGCAGAACCCGCTCCCACTGGCGGTAGCGCTCGATCTTCACTCCGGATAGCGGTTTTTTCAATTTGTCCGGGCCGACGCGCCAATAGAACACGCCCATGACCACCACCGCGATTGCGATGATCCATTGCGAGAACGGTGCAAGGAATCCGTTTCGGAACTCGCGCCAGTTCTCCCCGCTGTTGACGATCAATATCTTATGGCCGGCTGTTGTTACTTTTGTGAAGCCCGCGAAGCCTTCCCTGACTGTCCGCCACATGTTGGCCCGTGGATTGCTGACATCGGCGCCAATGGCCTGCCAGTAAAGGATCCCGCTCATCAGGAGAACGAGCACAGACCCGAGGACAAATAAGCCGATGGTCCGGTTTACGGTTCGAGTTGCCATAAAACCCTCCTCTCGTCAGCGATCGCTTTGCACAAGTTTAAGGCGATCAATCAACTCTTGCTGATTCTTCAACGCCAGCAAAGGATCCTTTGTGCCTTTGTATACCCCGGGCTTGTGCATGGTTACACTCCTGGACTCTGATGAACAGGAAACAAGACCCGCAAGGACGACAAACGCCGTTAACATGGATAATATTCGTTTCATGGTTCTTTCTCCTTCTTGGGCTGGAAATTATAGGCCGTATTCCATCCCCACGTATCGGGCCTGCCGCCACGCTTGGCCACACGCTGGATGTAGATATCGGAAACGACATCACCGTCTCCGCCTAGGAGGGCCTTGGTGGCGCACATCTCTGCGCACAGCGGCAGTTTGCCCTCGGCTATCCGGTTCCTCCCGTAAAGTTGATATTCTTCAACCGACCTGTCCGGTAGAGGCCCTCCGGCGCAGAAGGTGCACTTGTCCATCTTGCCCCTGGCAGCAAAGGAATTTTCTTCCGGGAACTGCGGGGCGCCGAAGGGACAGGCATAGAAGCAATAGCCGCAGCCGATGCACAGGCTCTTGTCGTGGAGTACGATTCCGTCGGGTGTAAAGTAGAAGCAATCAACGGGACAGACTGCGGCGCACGGGGCGTCTGTACAATGCATGCAGGCCACGGAGATGGACTTTTCACCGGCCTCGCCGTCACCCATGGTCACCACGTGTCTGCGGTTCATTCCCCAGGGGACATCGTGTTCGTTATTACATGCTGTCACGCAGGCATTGCAATCAATGCATCGTTCGGTGTCACAGAGAAATTTCATCCTTGCCATGATTTGCCTCCTTTTCACGCCGGCGTTATCCGGCAGAGCGTTGCTTTCGTTTCCTGCATCTGGGTTACGGAATCGTATCCATAAGTGGTGGCCGTGTTGCAAGCCTCGCCACGGACATAGGGCGCCGTTCCTTCCGGGTATTTATCATAGAGGTCCGTGCCCTGGAACCAGCCGCCGAAGTGGAAAGGCGTGAAAACCGTTCCCGGTCCCACTCGTTTTGTGACCAGGGCGCGCACCTTGATCTTGCCGCCTTCGGCGCCTTCCAGCCAAATATACTGGCCGTTAAAGATGCCGGCGTCGGCGGCATCCTTGGGGTTTACTTCTGCGAACATCTCCGGCCTCAACTTGGCTAGCCACGGATCGGAGCGCTCTTCCGCACCGCCGCCCTCATATTCGACCAGGCGGCCGCTGGTAAAGATCAACGGATATTTTGCGCTGTGATTGACGGACTGGATTGACTGGTAGCGGGTCGGCAGCCGCCAGTATGCCTTACGGTCCGGATAGGTCGGATACTTCTTTACTAGGTCAAACCTCGGCGTATACAGAGGCTCGCGGTGTACGGGGATCGGATCGGGATACGTCCATACATTGCAGCGGGCCCTGCCGTTTCCGAAGGGGGCGCACCCGTGCTTGATGACCACGCGCTGTATGCCGCCGGAAAGGTCGGTCTTCCAGTTCCTACCTTCCGCCGCCTTTTTTTCCTCAGGCGTCAGGTCATCCCACCAGCCCAGTTTCTTGAGAATATCCGATGTAAATTCCGGATAGCCCGTCTTGATTTCCGACCCTTTTGAATATACGCCGTCCGCAGCGAGGAGACTCACGCCATTGTGGTCTGGTCCCCATGCTGCCCTGAAAACCAGGCCGCCCTCTGCTACAGGCTTGCTGGGGTCGTACAATACGGGCGTCCCCGGATGCTTTATCTCCGGCTTTCCCCAGCAGGGCCACGGCAGACCATAATAATCACCCTTGCAGGGACCGCCCTCGGCCTTCAACGTAAGAGGATTGAATGTGCCACGGTGTTTTGCATGCAGCTGGAGGCGCTCCGGGCTCTGGCCCGTATAGCCTATCGTCCAGGCACCGCGATTGATCTCGCGGAGGACATCTTCGATGAGAGGTTCATCGTTGGTTACTTTGATATTCTTGAACATCTCTTTTTCAAATCCCAGCTTTTTTGCGAGCTTGTACAAGATGACATGGTCCGGCAGGGATTCATAGACAGGCTCGATGATCTTGTCGCGCCATTGCAGGGCACGGTTCGATGCCGTGGCAGTACCGTATGTCTCATACTGGGTCGCTGTGGGCAGCAGATAGGTATCATTCTTCCTGTCGCTCATCACGGCCATGTGCGTTGGATGGGGGTCAGAGATCACAAGCAGGTCCAATTTTTCCAGGGCCTTTTTCATCTCCACCCCGCGGGTCTGGCTGTTGCAAGCGTGGCCCTGGAAGAAGACGGCACGAATGTTGTCTTTCTGCGAGAGGTTGTTCTTATCCTCCAATACACCGTCGACCCAGCGCGAGACGGGAATGCCCGGGATGTTCATGGTGTACGCCATTTTCCCCCCCCCGCCGTCGTATTGCCTGCTCATATCGAAGCGGGACTTAATCCATTCATAATCTATGCCCCAGACCTCTGCCCAGTGCTTCCACGAGCCCTCAGCGAGGCCGTAGTAGCAGGATAAGGTATGGCAGTTAGGCCCCACGTCGGTTGCGCCTTGGACATTGTCATGGCCACGGAAGATATTGGCGCCGCCGCCGGACACACCGATGTTGCCGAGAGCGAGCTGAAAGATACAAAACAGGCGCACCGTATGGCTCGCTATATGATGTTGGGTAACACCCATGCACCAGACGATGGTGCTCGGCCGGTTCATGGCCATGGTCTTCGCGATCAAGTATACCTTGTCTTTAGGAATGCCGGTGACGTTTTCAACCTCGTCAGGCGGCCATTTCTCCACTTCTTTCCGGATATCGTCCATTGCATATACCCGCTTTGCAATGTAGTCCTTGTCTTCCCAGCCGTTTTTGAATACGTGCCACAGGAGGCCGTAAATGAAGGGAATATCTGTGCCTGAGCGGATCCTGGCGTAGATGTCGGCATGGGCGGCCGTGCGGGTGAAGCGCGGGTCCACGACGATCATCCTGGAGCCCGCTTCCTTGGCGAGGAGAATCTGTAGCATAGCCACGGGGTGGGCCTCCGCGGCATTGCTCCCGAGAAAGAGCATGACCTTGCTGTTCCGCATGTCGTTGTAAGAATTCGTCATGGCGCCGTAGCCCCAGGTGTTGGCCACGCCGTCGACAGTGGTGGAATGGCAGATGCGCGCCTGGTTGTCCACATTGTTCGTGCCCCACAACGCAGCGAATTTCCCTTGGAGATAGGCCCCTTCATTGCTCGCTTTGGAGGACCCGCAGAAGAAGAGCGCATCCGGTCCGGACTCCTGACGGATTTTTAAGAGTTTGTCGCCGATCTCATTGATCGCCTGGTCCCAGGAGAGTCGCGTCCAGGCGCCGTTTACCAGTTTCATGGGATACTTCACGCGCCGGTGGCCGAATCCGTGGCTCCTGGCCGCCGCCCCTTTGGCGCAATGGCCGCCGAGATTGAAAGGCGACTCATAATCCGGCTCCTGGCCCACCCATACGCCGTTCTGCAGCTCGGCGATGATGCCGCATCCGACAGAGCAGTGGGTGCAGATCGTTCGCCTGTATTCAGACTGTAGCTCCGGCCGCGGGAAATTTCTTTTTTCTTCCACCGTTGCCTGCCGCATGCAGGATAAAGGCAGAAGCCCGATCAGGGCGCCGCTTCCCAACGCCGCGCCGCTTACTTTCATGAACGTCCTTCTGTCCATGTTTTTAGGAGTGGCAGGTTCGGAGGATATCTTTTGCAACCATTTTTTATTGTTTTTTCTCATGCGTCATACCTCCTTAACGAGAGAGCCGGCGCTCTATAGTCTGGCCGTCTCGTAATACTTTTTCACATGCTCCGTTAATCGGTACCCCTGGCTGGGTTCTGTATTCTGTTCCAGGGGCTTTCCTGGCGTCGCGGCCGTGGTGCGGCCCCAGCCGAGCAACGCGGTAAATCCTCCAAGAATCGCAAGGCCTTTGATAAATGCCCGCCGGCTACCGGTAAATTCTGTCTTCATCTTCAGATCCTCCTTCTTTCTGCATGTACTCGGTCGTTTGACCCGTATTTAAGATATTCTTTTTCTGATTCGAGAAAGCAGCAGCCGAGGGAACCTACCACCCGGTAAAATCGGGCACTCTTTGCGGACTCAACGTCCTTGAAAAAGGCCATCATCCACGATGCCACATGGCGATCGAAGAATGCCGCCTGCGTTTCGTAGGACCCGTTATTGGCCTCCTGGGAGATGAGGGCCATTATTTCACAGAGTGCACCCGCATTATCTTCCGAATCATGATTGTCTTCTTTCCTCACAATGCCCAGACGCAACAGGTCGGACCGCAGGGACGCCAGTGGCAACGATTGAATCGCCCTTTCCCTGTACCATGACGCGTAGGGAATGACCTCGCCGCATCCAAGGCCCACGAAGAGCCTGTTATATTCCTCCTGTACAACTGCGAGCTGATAATCGCAGCTCGCTCTGCGCAGAGCCCCCAGGGCCTTATGCATCTTCTCGGGAATGTCCTCATCCCATTCCATCTTTCGCAGCACATTCAGATGATCTTCAGAAGGGGGGGCTACCAGAAGTGCAGCGAGTATAACGTAGACGTCTGTGCGGATACTGGCGTACGGGTCGATCGAGGACGGGACCACACTTTTTTTCTCTACCGATTCCATAATCTCATATCCTCGGAAGCAAGGGCATCACGGGTACGGCAGACGCGGCACATTTGCAGTCTGCGCAATTGCCGTTCGTTCGCATACATCCAGTGGCCCTTGAGTTTCTCTGTCATACGCCCCACCATTGCCTGTGAAGCAAAGGGGGCGTTGCATTTAATGCATCGGAACACATCGGCCTCATGCAGCACTGCCGGAGCCCCGAGTGCTCCGGGGTCACACATCATCCGTGTCTGCAGTTGGATCGCGTGCTCAGGGCATTTCTCCCCGCACAGGCCGCACTGATGGCAGCGTGATTCGAGAAATAGGAGCCGCGGCACATCGCCGCCTGCGGTCAGCGCCCCGGAAGGACAGGCCGCTGCACACGCCATGCACAGGGTACAGGCGTCTCGGTCCACCCTCACGGCGCCGAATGGGGAGCCTGCCGGCAGAGGCAGCCATGGTTTACGGGCGCCCGACATTTCATAGAGATGCTGAACGGCAAGAAGGATGAGCGCCCGCTTCTCATTACTCGCTGAAGATTCCGAGACACGCCAACGGGCATCATATGTCTCTTCATCGATGTTTTCCGGCCTCGGCGCCTCCTTCTCGAAGGGACGTTTGTCAGCAGAGACCACGAACCGGCATCCGTCCTCCGGTAAATCGAGCCCCTTCAGGATGGCGCGTGCCATCTCCGCCTGCCAGGCTACGGCATCAATGATATGCTGTGGGTTTTCCCTTTCACAGGCAACGGCGACCTTGTCGGCGCCATGTGAGAGGGCTGTCAGGATCACCTCCAGACCGACGTGACCAATTTCCTCCATCTTCAAATCCACTGCGCTACCGCCAACGGATCCTCCTTCGTGTATCAGTTCCTCGGTGCTGGCAGTTCCTCCGTCGGAAATGACGAGGGTTATCGGAAAAGCAGCGCCCTCTTCGTGCCTTGTCAATCTCTCTCTCAAGATGTTCAGCAACTCTTCCCGGGGTGGGTTAACGGGATAGATCGCATCGGTAGGGCAGACAAGGGCACAGCCGCCGCACCCCTGGCAGACATAATGGTTGATGGAAATCTTCCCGTCCTCCGACTGGATTGCGCCAAAGGGGCAGACCTCTATACACCGGCGGCAGTCAAGTGTGCGAGACCGGCCATGGAAACAGCGGCTCTTAACAAAGGCCTGGAAACGAGGCTTCTTAAACCGACCCCGCATCTCAGGCAGTTCGGCCATCACTCGCTCGATCTCTTCGGGATTCTTGCCCGGTTGATAATACCCGATAGGCAAACGCGTTCCTCCAAAGGACTGGGTGGGCCGGAGATCCAGGACGAGGTCAAATCTTTCCGTCAGAGGCCTTTGCTCCCCCTTCACGGTCACAATTGCGGAAAAACAGCCGAAGGCCCCAGTAATCGATACGTCATCAACCTCAATGAGTGTGAGCCTCTTGAGCAATGAAAGAGACCCATCTTGTGTTGCTTTCTTCGTCGTCACCAGGGTGCACGTCAACTGCCCGTTACTGAGGATCTCGCCAAATCTTGCGGCGCGCACAGCATCCGTATCTACGATCAGGATTCGCCCCTCGGATATCACTGTGAGAGGCGACAGATCGCAAGGAGGCTCCGACTCGTCCATCTTTACTTTTTTGTCTTTTTTCTTGGATACAGAAGTCTCATATGCAGAGGCATCGACGCAGGACTCCTCCTCGCGCAGGCGCTCCGTCTGATGCCGCATGTCGGACGTGACAATGCCGTCTAGCGGCTCAAAAAATCGGTAGTTTCCTAAACAGTCATTCAGATCGTCGGTTTGGTTAAACTCGGCGGAGTGGAAGTCTATTGTAACACCATTGGCCACATGATAAATGGAAGGTGTCGATATCCCAGTTATTTTTGTTGTGGAGGAGGGGTCAGGATTTTCTGGTAGTATGCTTGCCGGTTCTTTTTCCCTTTTCATGGGATGATCTTTAGCGGTGGAAACATCTTCTTCCATTTCATCACTTCCTTCGCTGTTGCATCCTTTTCCCGTCATGGAAGTAAAATCGGCGGCCATTCCCACAGCTTCCGTGGGCACCACCTATTTCAGGTGCACGTCTTTCGAGAAAACCCTTTATTGTTCATGTAACCGTTATTAAATGGGGTAGTCTATAAGGGTGTGGTAGAATTTTAACGGGGGGGAAATCTTATTTTTCGGTCATCCTTTGGATGAATGGAGGTAGCGAGATGGCTATGAGGGGCGCAGTTTATGCTGTTTGAATATTGGTTTATCTGTGGGAATACATTTCATCTATGGACGCACAATCTATTTCCAGAAAAGGGAAAAACGTGAAAAAATCTGCCGGAGAATTAAGCCTTAAATGGGTGACGCCAATCCTCAGCGGATATAAACGCTCACGTTATTTTCTCAAAACCAATCCTTCTTCATGTCCACTGTTATCCCCGTGGCTGCAAGTAGAGTCCTGGCCAGACCATCGATTTTGGGGAGTTCGTACTGGAAGAAATACCGGGAGGTATATAGTTTCCCCTGATAGAAATTCATCTCCGTCCCGGTGGGATTCATTCTTAAGGCCTTCTGTGCGGCGATGGCCTGGAGAAGCCACTGCCAGCCTATCATTATGATGCCGAAGAATTCCAGATAAAGAGTCGAATCTGCCAGGAAGAGGTTCACCTTCCCCTGCATGGCCAGGCTGACCAGATGCGCAGTGACATTCTTCAGTTTATCCGTCGCCTCATCGAGATTCCGCGCATAAGGCTGCAGCTGGGGCTCTTCCTTGGCGGTAGCTATGGCCTTTTCGATCTCCTGGATTAGCTGCATGGCGGCCTCTCCATTCTTCATGGGCACCTTGCGGCCCAGGAGGTCGAGGCCTTGGATACCAGTGGTTCCCTCGTGGATGGGATGGATACGTGCATCGCGATAGAGTTGTTCCAGGGGAAACTCATCGCAGTATCCATAGCCGCCTAAACACTGCAAGGCCTGGCTTACTGCAAGGATTCCCATCTCTGCAGGATAGCTTTTGGCCACAGGCGTGAGAATTTCCAAAAGAAGATTATATTTTTCTTTCTCGTGCCCTTCGAGGACCCTTTCCAAATCGACATATTTGCCGCATTG
Organism: Syntrophales bacterium; assembly: GCA_035685925.1. Taxonomy (GTDB): domain Bacteria; phylum Desulfobacterota; class Syntrophia; order Syntrophales; family UBA2185; genus Fen-1135. The sequence goes on from DASRZZ010000112.1 coordinate 9,721, forward strand.
CATGAGAAGCGAAAGTGAGCCTTCAACGACGGCACGCTGGAAGAGAAGCATTCTCTTCACGTCAGGATGCTCGATGATAGGGATTTGTGGAGACGAAGGATCTTTGGCAGCCGGCGGCCGTCCCTGGGGCCTTTCCCGGGTATACTCCAACGCTGCATAATAGGCGGCCGATGCAATGCCGGCGGCTGCTATTCCCACGGCAATTCGCGCCTCGTTCATCAGCTGAAACATGTGGGAGAGCCCCCGGTTCGGCTGCCCTACGAGATAGCCCCTGCAATCATCGTTCTCACCGAAGCTTAACTGGGTGATGGGTGCCCCGCGGTAACCCATCTTGTGGTAGATACCAGCGACATGGACATCGTTAAAGACTAGCGCGCCATTATCATCGGGCCGCATCCTGGGGACGACAAATAGAGAAATACCCTTGACGCCGGGAGGAGCGCCGGCAATCCGCGCAAGAAGGAGATGTACGACGTTTTGCACACCATCATGATCCCCCGTGGATATAAATATTTTTTGTCCTCGTATCCGGTAGTGCCCCTGGCCGGTGGGTTCAGCAAGGGTAGTTATGTCAGATAAGGAACTTCCCGCTTGGGGCTCTGTGAGGGCCATGGTCCCCTGCCAGTCCCCGGCGTACATCTTGGGGATATACGTATTGACCAGTTCCTCAGTGCCAAAAGAATATATGAGATGCGCGGCGCCGTCCGTGAGATATGGATAGACGCTTCCCGCGTAATTCGCTGCAGAGAAGATGAACATGGGGACGAATCCCAGAATTGCCGGTAGTTGTTGGCCGCCTAGTTCTTGAGGGGCTGTGGCGGATATCCAACCCCCTGTGCCGCAAATCTGCATGATCTCTTTCACCTTCGGATGAACCTTGACGCGGCCATCGACAAATTCCGGCTGATTCGTGTCCATTTCCCGCAAGGTGGGTTTGAAGAGGTCCCTTCCCAGTTTAAGTGCTGTCTCGATGATCATGTCGAAGGTCTCCCGGCTATGATCGGCATAGCGGGGATATTTCAGCAGGGACTCTGCGTAAAAGACCTCGTAGAGCAAAAATCGGATATTTCTTTCACTAATGAATTTTTCGGCCAAGGTACCCTCCTTGAACAATATTTATTGTGAAAATGAAATTCGCTTCGACGCGTATTTCTTATGATTAACTATTTTTCTTGATTCTTCCATCGATGATCAGGTCGTCGCCAAGCCTCCGAATCTTCTTATAATGGAGCATCGGCGATTCATCTATGCTTTTTGTGCCCAGATCGCCGACAGCCTCAATCCCTTTCCCCAAGATTTTTGGTGCTATGATTATCACGACCCTATCGCACAGTTGCTCCGTTAACATCGATGTTATGATGGCCGCACCTCCCTCAACGAGTACGGATGAAATATTCCTTTTCCCCAGTTCAAATAGAAGTCTCGTCAGATCAACACGACGATCCTTCTCTGTATCAACTGTCATCACTTCGATACCTAGATCCGTGAGCCGGGTGCGTTTGTCGCGGCTTGCGTGAATCGTGGTTGCGACTACCGTCTTTGCCCTGTCTTGATCTTTTAGGATTCGCGCATCCGGAGATATGTGCAAATGGGAATCAACAACAACCCTGACGGGGTTTTTACCTTTGATCAGGCGGACAGTCAGTTCCGGATCATCTTTTAATAAGGTGCCCGAACCTATGAGAACAGCATCATGATGACTTCTTAATGCGTGTGCAAACTTGATGGATTGCTCGGAACTGATCCAGCGGGAATGTCCCGACGCTGTCGCGATCCTTCCATCGATGCTTTGAGCGAACTTGAGTGTCACAAAAGGAATTCCTGTCCTCATAAATTTAAAGAACCGTTCGTTGAGCTCATTGCACGACTCCTCCATGATACCCACTGTTGTCTTGATGCCGTGACGTTTGAGGGCTTCGATACCTTTGCCCGTGACTATGGGATTGGGATCAGGCGTTCCGATAACGACCCTTTCCGGTTTGGCGGCAGTGATGCTTTCTATACAGGGAGGCGTTTTCCCAAAATGGGTGCAGGGTTCGAGGTTAATATAGATGGTCGCGCCCTTGATTTGCGCGGTGGCATTATTGATGGCATTGATTTCGGCATGGTTGCCACCGAATTTCTGATGATACCCTTCTCCGATAATTTCGCCTTTCTTTACAATAACGGCACCCACCATGGGGTTGGGGCTCACCCATGACTGTCCCTTCAGGGCAAGGCTAAGGGCCCTTTTCATGTAGAATTCATCGGTCATTATGTATCTTCCTGCGTGCATCTGCTGCACTCTATACCACGCCTGTCACAGATGTAAAGGGTGAATAATAAAAGAATGTTTCTATTGTTGAGTATACTTTAATGTGGTATAGGGGAACGCAATTATTTGTCTTGAGATTGATCTCGGTTCAAACCGCCATTTTTGGATTGTGAAGAGGACGGGGCTAATGCCCGCCGGGCGAAAAGGAGAAATATTATGAAAGGTGTTGTTTTAGCGGGAGGTTTGGGCAGTCGCATGTATCCTCTTACAAAAGTTACTAATAAACATCTTCTCCCCGTTTACAATGAACCTATGATTTATTATCCGATAAAGATACTGGTGAATGCCGGTATTGATGATATCATGATTGTGACGGGCGGAAACAATGCCGGCGAATTTCTGAAACTTTTGGGAAACGGGGCAGACTTCGGCCTCAGACATCTCAATTATACATATCAGGAGGGAGAGGGAGGAATTGCGGCGGCTCTGAGCCTTGCAGAGTTCTTCGCTGATGAGGGGAAAATTGTCGTTGTCTTAGGGGATAATATCATTGAAAGGAATGTGAGAAAGGCAGTTGAGGCTTTTGAGAAGCAGAAAGACGGGGCCCGGATTATGCTGAAAGAGGTGACTGACCCTGAGAGATTCGGCGTACCAGTTTTCGAAGGCAACCGTATAATTCGTGTTGAAGAAAAGCCGGAAGTACCGAAATCGCACTATGCCGTCATCGGCATTTATATGTATGACAGGAGGGTTTTCGATTTTATCAAGAGTCTAAAACCTTCAAAGAGAGGTGAACTGGAAATTACGGATGTTAATAACTTCTATATAAACGATGGGAAAATGGAGTGGGATATTCTTGAGGGATGGTGGAGCGACGCGGGGACATTTGAGTCCCTGCAATATGCAGGCAATATGGTCGCACAAACGGGAGCAAACAAGGTGTGAGGGTCGAATATGATCGAAGGAGTCATGGTTAAAAAGCTGAAGGTCATACCGGATGAGCGTGGCAGATTGATGGAGATACTGCGCATAGATGATGAGATGTTCAGAAAATTCGGCCAGGTGTATATGACGACCGCCTACCCGGGAGTCGTGAAAGGGTGGCATTACCATAAGAAGCAGTATGATAATATGGCCGTTGTAAAAGGCATGATGAAGATTGTTCTTTATGACGGCAGGCCGGATTCTTCAACATGCCGCGAGATAAATGAGTTCTTTGTAGGTGAACATAATCCTGTCCTGATTCATATTCCACCTTACGTTTATCACGGATTCAAATGCATTTCCCAAGAAGAGGCCGTGGTGATTAATACTCCCTCAGAGGTATATGATTACAGGGAGCCTGATGAATTCAGGGTGCATCCCCACGAAAATGATATTCCTTATGAATGGGACCGGAAAGACGGCTGATGCCGAAAATCGGTAAACCGTTTCATAAATCATCAGATTACTGCTGTTGCGAAAAGCGAGAAGGCCAGAGGGATAGGCGTCCTTGCGAAAATTAGGGGAAGGGAATTAACAAGAGTTATATGGGCGCATTCCTGTACATCCTTCTCATATGTGTGGGTGCCGCCATTGGGAGCTTTCTCAATGTCTTGATCTTCCGGATTCCGGAGGGAGAATGTATCGTTTTCCCATCTTCCCATTGCCCGAAGTGTGGACGTGCAATAAGGGTTTATGATAATATCCCCATCATCAGTTATCTTGCTTTGCGGGGGAAATGCAGGGACTGCCACGAAAAGATTTCTGTGCAATACCCGATTGTAGAAGCTATTACAGCACTAATGTTGCTGCTTTTATTTTTGAAATTTGGCCTGAGTTTCAAGTGCCTTTCCTCTTTCATATTCACCAGTGCATTGATTGTCATCACGTTTATTGATCTCCGCAATCAGATAATACCTGACGTCATTACTTTGCCGGGGATACCTGTCCTCTTTGTCCTCGCTGTTTTCTTCATGCACGTAACCGTGTGGCAATCGCTCTTGGGCATTCTGATCGGTGGAGGGGGTCTCTTCGCCATTGCTTTTCTGTATGAAACCATCACTAAACGGGAAGGCATGGGCGGAGGGGATATCAAGCTGCTTGCCATGCTTGGCGCTTTCTTGGGATGGAAGTCGCTGTTTTTTATCCTGTTTGTCAGCTCCTTGCTTGGCGCAGTTGTTGGTGTTTCCGCCATGATTCTCAAAGGGCAGAACATGAAATACGCCATTCCTTTTGGCCCTTTTCTGTCCATTGCGGCTGTTGCTTATCTCTTTGTAGGCGCTGACGTGATGAACTTTCTGTTCTTTTTGTACTGACGTTCATATCAAAATGTCTTGACTTGAAACCTGTATAAATATACCGTCCTGAGAGGCAGGGAGGTACGGGAGAAGGGGGGCGGATGGCGTGACTGCGGGTGCTGATTCGCAACCTCATGTGTTTGGCTTTTGAATCTTGTCATGCAAATAAAGAGGTTGGCCACATGGCCAACTTTTTTAGTATGGACAATAATGGTTTCTTGTCCACCGTCATTCTCTGATTTTGGAGAATTCTGGACGGCGGATATATTTCACGAAGAAAAGGTATGTGGTTGAATGAAACGCAGACTGCAAATGTTGCTGGAGAACGCCGTAAGGACCTGTATCGATAAAAAGTTAATCGATGTAGATGCTGTTCCCTATATAGAAATTGATGTACCGAAGGATGCAGCTCACGGTGACTATGCCTCCAATGTGGCGATGGTGCTGGCATCCCGTGCCAAGGAGAAACTACCGCCCCGCCGGATTGCAGACCTCGTTTTAAAGAATATCA
>DASRZZ010000113.1:0-13539 GCA_035685925.1 Syntrophales bacterium
ACCCGCGACGATACATGCCCGATAAATCTTTCCGGTGGTCTCAAGTCGAAAGGCCACCCTGTAGGAGCAACCGGAGTTTCCATGAATGCACTAATTTATAAACAGCTTGTTGGCGAGCCAATTGGGGCTAAACCAACCAAAGGCCAGCCGGAAATCGGAGTTGCCTTTAATGTAGGCGGTTCCGCGGTAACCAATTGTGTCACAACACTAAGAAGAATAAAGTGATCTTCGCTTCAATGAGGAGGGCGAGAAGAATGGAAAAGATAATAAGTATGGAAAAAGCTACAGAGATGATCAAAGACGGAATGACGGTTATGGTTGGTGGTTTCCTGGGGGTAGGGAATCCCCTGAATCTTGTGGACGCCTTGGTGGATAGGGGCGTGCGTAATTTGACTCTTATTGCCAATGACACTGCAACACCACAATTGGGCATTGGTAAATTCGTGGTTAATAAGCAATTGAAAAAAGCAATAGTATCGCACATCGGGACAAACCCGGAAACGGGACGGCAAATGATTACCGGGGAATTGAATGTCGAACTCATCCCTCAGGGGACGCTGGCAGAACGTATTCGCTGTGGAGGAGCAGGACTGGGAGGGTTTCTTACGCCCACGGGCGTAGGTACAATTGTCGACGAAGGCAAGCAACGATTAGTAATAGGCGGCAAGGCATATCTGCTAGAGTTGCCTCTACGCGCCGATGTTGCTTTATTGTCTGCCCACAAAGCTGACAAATTCGGCAATCTGGTTTTCCGGCGGAGCACCCGAAATTTCAATCCTATTATGGCTTTCGCAGCGGACACGGTCATTGTCGAAGCGAAACATATCGTGGAAATAGGCGAGATTGACCCGGATGAAGTAATGGTTACCGGCGTTGTTGTCGATTGGATCGTACAGGGTAAAGGAGGAAATGCATAATGAACAGCAAAGAGATCATCGCAAGAAGAATCGCTTTAGAGCTCAAGGATGGGGACGTCGTCAATCTTGGTATCGGGCTTCCCACGATGGTATCAAATTATCTGCCTAAAGGTGTTAATATCATGCTACAGTCAGAAAATGGTTTTGTCGGTCTCGGGCCACTGAAGGATGTTGATCCGGATATGGTCAATGCCGGGGGGCAGCCTGTGGGAGTGGTCCCGGGGGCGGCGATGTTTGACAGTTGCACCTCCTTCATGTTGATCCGTGGTGGACATGTCGATGTCACTGTTTTGGGCGGGTTGCAAGTGGACAGCAAGGGAAACCTGGCGAACTGGATGGTGCCTGGTAAGATGGTTCCGGGCATGGGTGGTGCGATGGACCTGGTATCAGGCGCAAGGAAGGTTATCGTGGGCATGGAGCATACCGCCAAAGGGGGTGAACCAAAAATCCTTGTGACTTGCGATCTGCCGCTTACAGGAAAAGGCGTTGTCAACGTGATAATCACTGAGCTGGCCGTAATTCGCGTTCTACCCGAGGGTCTTGGTCTAATTCTGGAAGAAACCGCACCCGGCATTACAACAGAAGATGTTGTTGCTCTAACACAGGCAAAGTTAACAATCAGTCCCAATTTGACAACCATGAAAGGTTTGTCGAATTAGGACGAATTTGAAAAAATGTGTCTGACGTTCCAAATATACTCCGGGGCTATCTTCTATCCGCCACGGCCCCGGACCCTTCTTTCAGGTCATTCTTCGTGCGTTGTCTTATACTTCCTTCGCCAAGAAAGGCAGTTCCTCTGAAGAAAAAGTTATTGCAAAAAAAGGATGCCTGTGCCAAATTATTATTAAAGAATGTGAGGGTCAGAAAGACCTTGTCTGCACTTTCTTTACCATTCCAAACCGCATCAACATATTTACGCCAACGGAGAATACCATGGGCCGATTCAAAAAGTGGATCATTGGTGTTGTCGTCTTTTTCGTTCTCTTCACGGTCATCGGCTTTTTTGTCATTCCGCCGCTTCTGAAACCATACCTCATCGAGACCCTTTCGAAGACCCTTAACCGCCAGGTGAGCCTAGCCAACATAGGCCTGAATCCGTACACGCTCACACTCACCTTGCGGGGATTCGAGATCAAGGAGCCGAAAAGCGACGAGACCTTTGCATCCTTCGAGGAAATGGTCATCAACATGGATATCCGTTCGGTATTCAAGAGGGCGCCCGTCATTGGGAAATTCATCTTACGGAAACCTTATGCTCACCTGGTCCGAAACAAGGATAAGACCTACAACTTCGCCGATCTGCTCGCACTAAAAAAGGAAGAGCCGAAGGAGGAAAAGAAAGAACCGTTTCTCTTCTCCGTCAACAACATCGTCATCGAAAATGGCAGCATAGATTTCATTGACGGACCTTTCGACACAAAACACACCGTCCGCGACATGCAAATCGCCATCCCCTTCATCTCCAACATGCCCAAGTACGTGGACACATCGGTGCAACCTCGGTTCGCCGCGAACATCAACGGCGATCCATACTCCCTGGAGGGAAAGACAAAGATCTTCGAGGAGAGTCACGAGACGACATTAAACATCGCCATCGAAGATTTTGACATCCCCTTTTACCTGGCATACATCCCGCACGACCTGAATATTTCCGTGCCCTCGGGAAAGTTGGACGTACATTTGACGATCACCTTTTCCGAGACACCCGAAAAGCACGCCACCATCTCGCTGGCCGGCAATGTGGCGCTGAGAGACTTCGTCCTTCAGGACCGAAAGAAAAATGCCGTCGCGGGGCTCAAGCGCCTTGACTTAGTGATGACTGCCATAGAGCCCCTCCAGTCACAATTCCACCTCGCGAAGATCGCGATCGACTCCCCCGAGGCACATGTACACCGTGAGAAAAACGGGGCAATCAACCTGCTCTCCCTGGCACCGCAAAAAAAGGAGGAGGCCAAGCAAGCCCAGCCGAAACCTAAGGCCAAAGAAACACCTTTGCCGATCATTACCATCGATGACTTCGATCTGAAGGGTGGGAAGATCACCTATCGTGACGATACGCCACTTGAACCGATCAACTCACTGATCCAGGACATCAATATAAAGGGCGAAAAGATCTCCACCGTAAAGGACAGCCGGGGAAATCTTTCGATTTCTATGGACCTCAACAAAGGGATGGGGGCTGTAGCAGTCAGCGGCCCCGTGGGTCTCGACCCGGTGTTCGCCAATCTTGATGTCGATCTGAGAAAGATACGGGTTCGGCCTTTCCAGCAGTACTTCACAGAATATTTCCGCATAAATTACACCAGTGGTGACGTATCTGCCAAGGGGAAGGTCTTGGCGAGCAAAGCCCCGGAAAAGGACCCGTCGATCAAATACGATGGAAACTTTCTTCTTGCCAACATTGCAACGGTGAACAAGGCTACAGGCGAAGATTTCCTGAAATTCAAATCCTTCTATGTAAACGGCCTGAGTGCTGGCTACAACCCCCTCTTTGTCCGGATCAAGGATATCTCGCTCAGCGATTTCTATGTACGAATAATCGTCAATGAAGACGGCACCCTGAACCTGCGGAACGTGGCAAAGACAGAGACGTCAGCTCAAGAAGAATCCGCCAAGCCGAAACCCGCACCGCCGAAAAAAGAAGGCAAGGCAAAGCCGGGAGAGAAAAAGGAATATGTAGGCGACATACTCGCTAAAAACATCGAGATCAACCGCGTCTCACTCCAGAACGGCACCATCGCTTTCGACGACCGTCACATCAAACCCAGCTATTCATCGACCCTCACAGAACTCACGGGGCGCATGACCGGTGTCACTTCGATCACAACCAAACGGGCCGATGTGGACATCCGAGGGAAAATCGGGCGGCACATTCCCATAGAGATAAGCGGGAAGGTCCACCCCTTCAAGCCCAACCTTTTCGTGGATCTCACAGCAGCCCTGAGAGACTTTAACCTAAGCCCCCTCACTCCCTATTCAGGCACTTACGCGGGGTATAAAATTGAGAAGGGATCTCTCTCATTCAACTTGAAGTACCTGATTGACGGTGAGAAGCTAGACGCAGAAAACAAAGTCGTCATTGACCAGCTTACCCTGGGCGACCGGGTGGAAAGCCCCCAGGCCACCAAGCTTCCCGTGGGCCTGGCCATCACGCTTCTCCGGGACAGCGAGGGTAAGATCAACCTGGATATCCCCGTGAAGGGCAGTTTAGACGACCCGGAATTCAGCGTCTGGCGAATCGTCTGGCAGGTCATCGGCAACCTTCTCACAAAAGTGGCTACGGCTCCCTTCGCCCTGCTGGGTTCTCTCTTCGGCGGCGGCGAGGAGCTCAGCTACATCGAATTCAATGATGGCTCATCCAACATCCCGGAACAGGGCACGAAAAAGATCGAGACGCTGGTGAAAGCCCTTAAGGCAAAGCCGGCCCTCAAGCTCGATATTACCGGAGGCGTGGATATGGAGCGGGACCGTGAAGGGCTCATCCACGAACAGTTCGAGAGAAAACTCAAGGCCCAGAAGCTGAAAGATCTGATCCGGAAAGGCGAGAAGGTGAAGTCCGTTGATGAGATTACCATTGAACCGCAGGAATACGGCCGATACCTGAAGATGGCTTACAGCGCCGAAAAGTTCCCGAAGCCAAGGAACGTTGTCGGCATGGAGAAAAGCCTTCCCAATGAAGAGATGGAGAAGCTCATGATGACCCACATCGTCGTTAAGGAAGACGACCTCCGCCTCCTGGCGACAAAGCGTGCTGAAACGGTAGCGGATGCCATATTGGAAGAGGGAAAATTCGATCCGGGAAGGGTTTTTGTTGTCGAACCGAAGACGCTTGAGCCCGAGGCAAAAAAGGATGTGAAGAAAAGCCGCGTCGATTTCAAGCTCAAATAAACGGGCGACATGACCCGTCAAGACGCCTTCAGCCACCTTCCGCTAGGCTCTTTGCCTTGATGAAGATCACAAACGCCGAAGAGACTTAACCTTTCGACAAGCCCCGACTCCGCCAGATCATGTAGATGGCCGGATAGATGATCAGTTTAAGAATGGTGGACGTAATGACGCCGCCAGACCATCCGTGTGGCGATAGTTTCACCTCACTCGACAATTCTCACACAATTCGAACTTCCGAACTCGTTAGGCACACATGCAGAGCACCCGGTTCATTTTCCCATCTGCCATCAGCAAAAAAACGATACTCGTACCTTCCCGGTTTCAAAGATAGGCTTGTCTTCCATACCCCCCTCCTGTCCTTTATCATAGGGTTCAGTGGAAATATCGACCTGCGGAGTCTCGTCGCCGTCGGCAACTCACAATATGCACTCTATATAGGTAGGATGCTGCTAGGATTCTATTAGGAATATCTTGATTTCCAACTTCGAGAATCCTGATATGAGTACTTAGAAGATCTCGACTGGTAAGAAGGCAGCAGTGGGAGCGTATCATGTTTGGCTTTCAGTGAGTAACTTATCCACCTACTCGGCAAACTTGATCTGATCGCCCACCCGTACCTCACCACCAACCAAGACTTTCGCAAAGATCCCCTCCCTGGGCATGACACAGTCACCGACTGCGTAAAAGATGTTGCATCGGTCATGACAGACCTTGCCGATTTGTGTGACTTCCAGAAGGACTTCACTTCCCACTTTCAACCGTGTGCCGATAGGGAGAGCGGGAAGATCGATACCCTCTGTGGTTAGATTTTCCGCAAAATCACCGTACTGTACGTTCAGTCCCTTTGCCCTGATTTTTTCAATGCTCTCTCTCGCAAGGAGGCTGACCTGGCGGATCCATGAGCCGACATGGGCATCGTCCTTTAGACCATGATTCTCCACCAACAGTCCACAACTGATATTGTGTTTTTTCTCACCTTTTTTCTGAGAAACATTGACGGCCAGCACCGTCCCGCAAATCCTTTTCATTTTGTTGTCCTTCTGCTCTCACTGAGATTCTATTACCTGATCCTATCAGAAAATTCTCCAAATGATCAACAGCGAATCGCTCGGTAACAAAGAAATCCCTGTGCTCTCCTTTGATGATCTGCTTCTTTATTGCATACATCATCAGCCGATCCTGACTGTACCTGGCAATTATCCCTCCAATAAGCTTATCGGATTCTTTGTCCGTAGTTCCTTTGATAATAGCCGTCGGGCCTCGGAACCCTGAAGGCGAGAAAATAATCGAACCGGCCTCGGCGAACATACTGATTTTCTCATTATCCTCTCTGTTCCTTCCCACAGTTACCTTCAGCGCCGGATTCAGGCGGAAATGCCGCCCGATTTTCAGAAGCTGCAAATCCCCCATATCGTAATTGGGAACATAGGCAAAGAGATCGCGGAGTCTCGCTGCAATTTCTTTGTCTGTCAGGAGACAGCCGCCCGCATGACACGGATAGTCTCTGATACCGAATTGTTCTGCCAAGTCGATCTGTACCTTTCTCGACCGGCCGGAGATGTGAAGCAGTTTCTGCCTGTCCACGATCCCTTCCTTTTCCGCAATGGTGGGACTAAAATGTTGCGCAGAAAGAGGCCTCAGAATGAGTCCTTTCAACTGGCTTTCACGTTCAATGAGCCGCAGGGTATTGCGATACTGTGACATGGGGCGCTGGCCAAGGACCTCGCCGGTAATGACAAAAGATGCCCCCATCTGCGGGAGTAGCTCCTTCACTTTTCTTAGCATGTATATGCGGCAGTCGATGTATGGATTCATGCCGCTGCCGTGACCGTGAGGCGGTCTCTCGACCATTCTTATGTAATCCATCCGTTTGTGGATGACATGAATGGGAACGTTCAGCTCTTCGGCAATTTTCCTCGCTTGCAGCCTGTAGCCGGCTTTTTTTGGCGTGCAGTTGCAGAACACGCTGGTAAAGTGGACAGACGTGACGTCGATTCCCTGTCGATCATCAGCCTGACGGCGAGGGTGCTGTCTAGGCCGCCGGACAGAAGGGCGATGGCTTTGCGATTCACAGGCTCCTTCAAGCAATGGGAGAAGTGTTTAGATGCCTGCCCCCACGGAGAAACCCTCCTCCGATGAAAACACGCGCATGATTTCCTGCTTCTTTTCTTCTACGTACTGATCCAACTCCACCTTGATTCCTTGATGTTGTTCAATCTCTGCCATTCTTTCTTCCAGAGTCTGAATCTGCCTGCCCAGAAACTTAAAGGCCTCGGCAATGGGATCGGGCAGTTTGCTGTCCGTCATTTCCCGGATCTCCTTCCCCGAGAATCCGAGACCCAAGCGTGCAGGCACACCGACGGCTATGGCCTCGGCGGGGACATCATGGATTACCAAAGATGCAGCCCCGATACGTGCCCCGTCCCCAATCGCGATTGGTCCCAAGACGATGGTTCCTGCACCGATCATGACGTGGTTTCCCACTGTGGGGTGACGTTTCTTCTTTTGTAGTGTCACCCCGCCCAGGACGACACCCTGATATAGGTGAACATCATCTCCTATTTCCGAGGTCTCGCCGATGACGACACCGGAGCCGTGATCGACGAAGAAGCGGCGGCCAATCTCTGCTCCCGGGTGTATTTCTATACCCGTCAGAAAACGGTTGATATGGGAAAGCAGTCTGGCACAAAACCACAACTCCTGCTGCCACAGTAAGTGGGCGATCCGGTGCATCCAGATGGCATGCAACCCTGGATAGCAGGTTAGGACTTCGAGCATGCTCCTTGCTGCTGGGTCCTTCCTGAATACCGTTTGGACATCTTCCTTCATCGACTCATAAATTGCCATTACTACAACATTCCTTCTTACAACAATTCACTGTCAAGTTATAAACAGTGCGGGTGACGCGTAAAGTCTTCGCGGCATGAGGACAGATGCCCGCCTTGCTCTTTCATTCAATAATTTCCGTGACGGCAAATCGCGCATGTTCAATCATGTCCATGTCGGCCTGATACCCCTGTCCGGCAGTGGTCAGATAGCCTGCGGTGAACATCGAATTGGCGGCATACAGGGACAAGACCTGCATACTGCCGATACATGCCTCCCTGCCCCCAGCAATGCGTATTTCCTTATCCGGATTCACAAACCGGAACATCGCGAGGGTCCGCAAACAATCTGCCGGTGTCAGTCTGGTAAGTCCTTCCAGCGGCGTACCTGGGCGTGGGTCAAGGAAATTGACAGGTATGGAATCAACATCCAAATCGCGCAACGCAAATGCCAGATCGACCCTGTCTTGTAAGTTTTCTCCCATACCAATAAGTCCCCCACTGCATAATTCAAGGCCGGCTGCTTTAGCGGTCTTTGCCGTTGCAACACGGTCGGCGAAGTCATGTGTGGTGCAGAAAGCGGGATAGAAACGCTCCGAACTCTCCAGGTTGTGGTTGTATCGATCAACGCCGACGTTTTTTAGTCGTTTTGCCTCTCCTCCGATAATAATCCCAGGGATGTACATATCTGTACCGGCACCGCCAGTTTAATTAAGCGGGCTGCCTCACAGATAGTCGCAAGATCTTTTTCTGACGGGCTTCGCCCGCTGGTCACAATGCAGTATCTTATCGCTCTTAATCTATGGGCATCACGCGCCCCTTCCAGAATCTGCTCAACCGATTGCATGGGGTATTTTGGTATTTCACTTTCTGACACATCAGACTGGCTGCAAAACGAGCAGTTTTCCGTACATAATCCGCTTTTCGCGTTACGAATGACGTGAATACTCACACCACGCCCGAAGTAGTGGAGCCGAATAGCAAACGCTACATGGAGAACGGCCAGAAGCTCGTCATCGGATGATTCCAGGATAGCGAGAGCCTGCTTATGCGTTGGCAGTTTGGCCCACAACACGCTCCGGCTTAGTGCATCCCACCTCATGTTCTAAGTATTTCCTTTCGCTAAAACGAAGATAGCATTCAAGGCCAACAGATTGGGCCAGAAATTAACGATTCTTCTTTCCCCCAGATAACGGGCTTCTACAATCCGGATATTTTTTTCCGCACAAAAATTCTTGAAGTCATCAATGCTCAAGAAACGAACATTAGGCGTATCAAACCAGAGATATGGAAGCGGCTTGGTGATGGGCGCCCGCCCCCGCAAAAAAAGCATGAATCGGGATCTGATGAAGGCAAAGTTCGGAAACCCGACAATGACTTTGCTCCCGATGCGCAGGGCTTCATTGATGACAAAGTCGACATTCTTAACTTCCTGCATGCTCTGGTTCAGAATCACATAATCAAAGCAATTATCCGGATATTCACGCAAGCTGTGTTCAATATCATCGTGAAAGACACTTAATCCCTTCTTGACACACTCCTGAATGGCCTTATCGTCGAGCTCTATGCCCTGAGCCCGAACCCGTTTGTCCCTTACGAGGGGATAAAGAAGATCACCCTCACCGCACCCCAGGTCAAGTACCCGGGACTCAGGACTAATGATGGAATAGATTATCCCGTGATCAAGACGGATGTCAGGAGATGCCATGTTCACTAACCACCAGATAACCATTGAACGTCTTGTCCAAGAAATGTTTTATCAAGGTTGTCTGTTCCTCCACTTCAACCAGAAATGCATCATGGCCGTAAGTGGTGCCAAGTTCGCAGTATGTTGCGTCAACACGTTTCCTTTTCAACAGCCGGACTATTTCCTGGGACTGATGGGACGGGTAAAGCCAGTCGGACTTAAAAGAAATAACCAGGAAGCGTGTGTCTATTGGCTTTCCGCCCGGTATCAATCTACCTCCCGAGAGATCGAAGTAATCTATCGCCTTCGTGATGTAGAGATAGGAATTGGCATCGAATCGCTTCACGAAGTTCGCGCCGCGGTAGTGCAGATAGCCTTCCACTTCAAAATCTGTGTCAAAGCCGAAACTGAACCGTCCGCTCTTCAAACGCCGGGAAAACTTTTCCTCCATGGACTGATCACTCATGAAAGTAATGTGACCGATCATGCGCGCCACTGCCAGCCCCTTCTCGGGTTGTCCATACGCATAGTAATTACCCTCACGCCACGCCGGATCAGCCATGATGGACTGTCTTACCACCTCGTTGAAGGCAATCTGCTGGGGAGAGTGTTTAAGAGCTGTCGCTATGGGAATGGCTGACCTCACCCTCTGCGGATAAGAGGCGACCCACTGGAGGACCTGCATGCCGCCCATGGAACCACCCGTCACGCATAGGAGCCTGTCGATCCCGAGGTAATCGATCAGATGTCTCTGGGCATGGACCATGTCGGCGATGGTAATAAATGGAAAATCCAGGGCATAAGGCTTGCCCGTCGCCTCGTTTATTGAAGAGGGACCGGTGGAACCTTTGCAGCCTCCGATGACGTTTGAACAGATGACAAAATACCGGTTCGTATCGAAGGCCTTTCCCGGCCCGATCATGTCGTCCCACCAGCCTTTATTATCATGGCCGCTGTGGATGCCTGCCGCATGGGCATCGCCGGAAAGGGCGTGCAGCGCCAATATCGCATTCGTCTTTTCTTTGTTCAACTTTCCGTATGTCTCATAAGAGAGAGTGATCGGTCCCAGTTTCTCCCCGCTTTCAAGTTTATGTTCCTTGCCCGGTCCGGCATAGGTATAATACTGCGGTTCCACAACGCCTACGGATTTATCTATATCTATTTTGGTTCCTGTTTCCGTCATCTAAAAAACCACCTGCTATTTCTGGAACAGCCACGTCGAGAGATACCTCTCGCCGCTATCGGGAAGAATGACCACGATCATTTTACCTTCCGCCTCTTTCCTCTTAGCCACCTCCCAGGCGGCCCAAAGGGCGGCGCCGCTGGATATTCCTACAAGAATACCCTCTTCTTTCGCCAGTCGTCTGGCCGTTTCTCCCGCATTCTCGTGGGACACCTGGATGATTTCGTCCATCACATCCCTGTTCAACACTTCAGGCACAAATCCGGCGCCGATCCCCTGGATCTTGTGGGGACCTGGTTTACCGCCCGACAGCACCGGTGAATCCGCGGGTTCAACGGCAATCATCCTTACTGACGGCTTTCTTTTCTTCAACACCTCACCGATACCGGTAATTGTCCCGCCGGTACCTATCCCAGAGACAATATAATCAACCATGCCGTCAGTATCCTGCCAGATCTCCTCGGCTGTTGTGCGCCGGTGAATCTCGGGATTTGCGGGATTCTTGAACTGCTGGGGTACGAAGCTGTTCTTGTAATCCTTTGCCAGTTCCTCCGCCTTATCCACAGCTCCCTTCATTCCTTTCGCCCCTTCCGTGAGCACTAGCTCCGCTCCCAGGATGGTTAGCAGATGCCTTCTTTCCATGCTCATTGTCTCGGGCATCGTAAGGATAAGCTTGTATCCTTTGGCTGCGCACACAAAGGCAAGGGCAATCCCCGTATTTCCACTCGTCGGTTCGATGATGACCGTGTCTTTTTTGATAAGACCGGCTTTTTCTCCAGCTTCTATCATGGATACGCCGATTCTGTCCTTCACACTGGAAAGGGGATTGAAGGATTCGAGCTTCACTACAATATCCGCCTTTGACCCCGCCTGCATCCTGTTGAGCCTCACCAGGGGGGTCTTTCCTATCGTTTTCGTAATATCTGAATATATGTTTCCCATAACTGCCTCCTTAAAATTATATTTTTGCCAGGGACTGATCGATATCGGCGATGATATCGTCACTATGTTCCAAGCCCACGGACAGACGAATAAAATCTTGCGTCACACCCGTTGCCAGCTGTTCTTCCGCCGAGAGCTGCTGGTGCGTGGTCGTTGCCGGATGGATAGCCAGGGTCTTTGCATCACCCACATTGGCCAAGTGCGATATCAGTTCCAATGAATCAATGAATTTCTTGCCCGCCTCCAAACCGCCCCTGATCCCGAATCCGATGATCGCCCCCGCACCCTTAGGCAGATACCTGGCCGTCCTTTCTCTTTCAGAACTCGCCATAAGACCCGGATAGTTGACCCACGCCACCTTGGGATGTTTTTCGAGGTGATCCGCCACTGCCAGGGCATTCTCAGAATGGCGCGGCATTCTCAAGTGGATCGTCTCCAGTCCTTGAAGAAACAGAAAAGCGTTAAACGGCGAGAGCGCCGGTCCCAGATCGCGCAGAAGAGAGACCCGCGCCTTCATAATATAGGCGATATTTC
This sequence comes from Syntrophales bacterium, assembly GCA_035685925.1. Classification (GTDB taxonomy): domain Bacteria; phylum Desulfobacterota; class Syntrophia; order Syntrophales; family UBA2185; genus Fen-1135. The sequence continues at coordinate 11,977 of DASRZZ010000113.1, forward strand.
CCATGGGCTTCAGGGCTTCCACAAAATTGATGCCGTGATAACTCGGGTCAGGCCCGTCAATGAGAGGAAACTTTCCGTTTGTCCAGTTGAATTTCCCTGAGTCAACAATGACGCCGCCAAGGGATGTCCCGTGGCCGCCGATGAATTTGGTTGCCGAGTACACGATTATATCCACGCCAAAATCAATGGGACGAAGGAGATACGGCGACACGGTGTTATCCAGGATAACGGGAATGCCCTTTTTATGGGCGACGCCGGCAATACCCTCAAGATCCGCCACATCAAGCTTGGGATTGCCGATAGACTCCGCATAAACAGCCTTTGTCTTCACCGTGATTGCTTTCTCTAAAGCAGCAAGGTCGTTCGACTTAACGAAATGGACAGTTATCCCCAAGCGGGGGAAGGTGTAATGAAAGAGGTTATACGTCCCCCCGTAGAGGTTGTCAGCCGAAACAATCTCATCCCCTGCCCGGGCGACATTGAGTAGCGCTAAGGTGATTGCCGACTGGCCGCTCGCGACGGCCAGCGCACCGACGCCTCCGTCCAGAAGCGCTATGCGTTTCTCCAGAACATCGGTCGTTGGATTCATCAGCCGCACATAGATATTGCCGAATTCCCTCAGCCCAAAAAGGTTGGCTGCGTGTTCCGTGTTTTTGAATTGATATGAAGTTGTCTGGTAAATGGGGACAGCCCTTGCTCCTGTCGTCGGATCCGCTTCCTGGCCGCCATGTAGGGCCAGGGTCTCTATTTTCAATTTCGCATCGTTCTTGCTCATGTTATCTCGCCTTTCATGTCATCGTACTATGAACCGGCAATTAAATATCACAGTGATTAATGGGGGAGGAGAGGGAACCCGTGAGCGGCTGAACCCGCACCGAGTTTATATGATGTATATTTGATTGCCGTGTCAGTGCAATGAATCAGTCTGTCAAACGATTCTCTCCTCGCCGCTGAAGATACACATTATGCTTCCCCGGGCGAGACCGACGACAGTCAGATTGACGTTCCTTGCCAGTTTTACGGCCTGGTTAGTCGGCGCCCCGGCGGCCACGATTATCGGTATCCGGCACCGCAGCATCTTGGATAAGATCTCCGAAGAGATCCGGCCGCTGGTCAAGATCATTTTGTTTTCAAACTCAAGTCCCCGACACAGAGCTTCGCCGATAACCTTATCGATCGCGTTATGCCTTCCTATATCATCACGGAAGATAAGAATATCGTTCCCGTCCGCAAGGGCGCTGCTGTGAACTCCTCGCGTTTCCTTATGCTCGGAAGATTTCGTTTGAAACATTACCATGAATTCCTCGATCTTCTTATAATCTACTGTAAATCCATCCGGGAGTCGCACCCGCTGCATCACATCCAGGGGATTGTGAAAAATGACTGCCTTACCGCAACCGGAAGTGTAGATCCTCTTGAAGAGCATATCTTCAGATATGCCGTCCCCGACAAGCTTCACGGAAACTTTCCAGCGATCCCTATCAATGATCAAACTTTTGACGTCACTGGCTTCTCCAATAAAGCCGGAGTTAAAAAGAAAACCATACACGAGGTTTTCCATAT
>DASRZZ010000114.1:0-9434 GCA_035685925.1 Syntrophales bacterium
ACGGAGTGCCTGAACTTTCTGCCCGTTATTGCAATCCTGTCATATTGCTTGGAATTCAGGCTTCTGAGCGTTTCGAGCAAGGCTTGTCTGGGGTTACCATTGTGAGGTCTGATACTGACGGCGGTTTTCTGAATCTTATTAATTCCATCCCTGGTGATGCCGACCGCAGATAAAGTTGATGCGCCTATGCAAATGCCAAGACTTTTCAATTTCGCCCTCGAACAATTGTAGCGGCTAACTTCGAATATCAGTCTAACCGGCCTCTCTTGCCGCCTTCGATCATTCTGAGAGAAGTGCCGGCGTTAACCGAAACAGATTATTGAATTTCAGCGTAAGGGTTTTAACCGTCTTGTCGGGATGCTTTTGATCAAACTTGTTATAATTATAATATAAACAGGAGTCCCCTTGTCAATACCGTATGGACGATGTGGCCCTTAATCAGAAAGCTTTAGCGGCTTCGCGGCCTTCCGACTCCCCAAGGGAATTGCTTTTCCTCCATCTTCCCGCCCCACGGGATTCGTCAATTGACCAATCTTTTCTATATCTATAGTTATAATATCACCGTTTTTGAGATACACCGGAGGCTGTCTCGTAAATCCCACGCCTTCAGGGGTTCCGGTTAAAATAACCGTGCCGGGCAGCAGGGTCATGGACCGGGAAAGATCGCTGATAATGGCCGGAATATCAAAAAGCATATTACCAGTATTGGAATCCTGGAGAATTTCACCGTTCAAAATGGCTTTGATTCGAAGATTATGAGGTTCAGGAATTTCATCTTTCGTGACGAGATACGGCCCGAGAGGGCAAAAGGTATCGAAACTTTTTCCCCGCGCCCATTGCTTTTTTTGTTTCTCGATTTGCCAGTCACGGGCACTGACATCATTGGCACAGGTATAGCCGAATAAGTAGTTCATGGCTTCGGAAGGTGATACATTCTTGATCTTCTTGCCAATGACAACAGCAAGCTCCGCCTCATAATCGACGTTCGAGGGGCCTGCCTGTGGAAGAAGTATCGGTGACATATGTCCGATCACGCTCGTCGAGGCCTTGAGAAATAAGATGGGTATATCCGGATACGATACGCTTGTTTCGTCCGCATGCTGCCTGTAGTTGAGTCCCAAAGCAAGAATATTGCATGGGGAGACCGGTGAAAGAATTCTGCTAATCGTTGCCGACCTGGAGGTTATCTTGAAATCTCCAAATATGTCACCCCGAATGATCCTTGCCCGGTCAGGGGATTCCGGCTCATAAAGACCGTATTGTTCCTCATTCTCCTTTGTGATGAAGCGAATAAGTTTCATTGTCCGTCTCCTAAATTTTCTTGATTTCGATTCTTTCCGATAATTGAGATTATATTCTAATAATCTTTTTTATCATAGCAACATTCGCACTAATTTTCGAACCCGGAACGTTTGCTCTTCCATTTGCAATATGTTAACATTCATAAACTTTATGTTTAGAATTCTGAGAAGATGTCATTCATCGCTCACCCTTTGCAATATGTTTTGTCTACATGTTTACTATTGCAAAGGGCCGTTCTCCTGACAAGACAAGCAGACCATGATTAATCGTATTATAACAAAATGTCCTTGTTCAAGCTCTTGCACAACCTTCCTTACGAGGGCATCATGATTAATGCGATAACAAGAATCGGCGCAAAGTCCATAAATTTAGCGAGAACATTCCGGGATACCATTTACTTCGCTACCGTCATTATTTTGAAGATGTTCAGCAAGGCCTCATACAGCAGTGCTATGAGGGTGGTTCTTGTTCAACAGATCTATTTTACCTCCGTACAGATACTGCCCCTGTTTATAGGCATCTCAATAATATTCGGGACCCTGCTTATGGGCATTGTCCTTCAAATTGTAAAAAACCTCGGGCTCGCCGAACACATCGGTAGCATAATCATGGATATAGTGGTGGCCGAACTGGCGCCCTTTGTAACGGTGCTGCTGATCGCTCTCCGCTCGAGTTCTGCCATAAACACGGAAATTGCTGTGATGAAGGTCAACAAGGAATTGAACACATTGGAAAAGTTTAACATCGATCCGGTCGATTACCTCTTCCTGCCGCGCGTGATCAACGGCGTAGTTTCGGTGGTGCTTTTGAGTGCGTTTTTCTCGATCCTCGTTTTGACGAGCGGCCTGATATTTTCCAAGGCTCTGTTCGGACTTAGTCTGGAATCCTATTCAAATGTCCTGTTAAGTTCAGCCAACTTTTATGATATAGTAATTTCTCTAATAAAATGTTGCACATTCGGTTTTTTTATCACATTGATCCCCATCAGATTCGGGTTAAATGCAACCAACGATCTCACAAGCATACCGATATCTGTTCTAAACGGAATGGTTGATGTTTTTATAGCCATCGTTTTTATTGAGGTGCTGTCATTAATTCTAATTTTCATTTGAGGCTATTTGAAGACGAAGTCTCCTTAAGTGTGGAACTGAATGACTTCGCTGAGAGAAACAAAGAGAACCTGGGCTTTGTCTCGCTTGATGCACCGCTTCTCTCAAACCTCGACGTGTGGATCAATATCGCACTCATTAAACAGTATCATGAAAACCTTTCTGCCGAAAAGGCGAGGGCTTTGGTCCTTAGCTATCTCCGAAAGTACGGAATGGAACATATTGCCGAAAAGAGAAACCCCGCCTTGACGAGCAAAGAAAGGTTTTGCGCAATGCTCATTAGAGCCGCCATGGTGAGGGACGCCGTCATCGTGATCGACAGACCCTTTACTGTCCTAACCGACGTCAAGAATGATCGCTTCATATGCGATGCCCTGAAAGTAGTTGAGAATTCTTTTAGGGAATGCCATATATTTGACTATATGTGGCACAAAGAGCGGTACCGAACGGCTACCGCCTGAAGCATGGCAACAAGTCGCTACGTCTGCTCCGGAAGGACTGACGTTGCTGGTCTCTTTCCGAGCCGCTTTTACTATTGATTGAGGTTGGCTACATACCAACTATGCAGAAGAGAGTCGAATTCAAAGTCGGACTGTTTGTCGTTCTTATATCCCTGCTCATTGTCTCGTCCATTTTATACTTGGCTTACAGCAAAGGTTTCTTCACAAAGGAATACATCTATGCCCTGTCATCAAAATCGGGCGAAGACCTCACTGAGGGAATGCCAGTCGTCTTTTCGGGGTTCAAGATCGGAAAAGTAGAATCTCTGAACCTCAACGACGAGGGGATACTGCTTGTAAGCATAAGGATACCGGAACAGCATGTAAAATGGATCAGATCGGACAGCAAGTTCAGCCTGTACAAGCCGCTGATCGGATCCGCCCGGCTCATCGTCACAACAGAGAACATGAACAGCCCGCCCCTCCCGCTCAAATCTATCCCCGAACTGACGATGGTCAGCGATATCAACGAAACCATAAAAAGGGTTCAACCAACCCTGGACAAGGTGGACAGGGTCCTCGCTCACGTCGAAAACATTACGGCCAATCTTGCCAACCCGGAAGGGGATGTGAACAAGATCCTCAGGCATTCGGAGAGGCTGACCGAAAATCTGGCGAAAAAAGATACCCTCATCGAGATGGCGGTTGGATCTAAGGAGAGCGTCCAGGCAGTCAACGAGTCTCTCAAGAAGGTGAGGGATATGCTGGCAAAGACGGATGAGCAAGTTTACGGCAAAGACGGCGTCCTTCCTTTGGTTCGGACGATACTCAAGGACGTTATCGTCAAGCTTGAGAAGATGAATACAGCAGTCGACAACCTTGTAAAGATCAGTGGGGAGACCGCTGAATCGACAAAAGACTTGAAGGTACTGAGAACGGAAATCGAAACAACGATAAATTCAATCGGCAACACGGTAAAGGAAATCGAAAAGAAGATCCCCTTTAAGAAAGAACCTGAGACAATAAGACTGCCATGAAAAAGATCGTCTGTGGAATCGCCTTAAGTCTCCTCCTGCTAGGTTGCGTCTCGTCGAAACCCGCGCCGGACTGGACGAATGCATCCTTTAATCAGCTCGACAATTACAAGAAAAGTTATCTTACCGGCAAGGGACGTATCGCCGAGGCGTATTTTAACAGGGCTGTCGATGAGATAAAGAGCAGCGGTGACCTGGATATCTTGGCGAAGGTCTACCTGACTAAATACGCCCTGCACGTGGCGGTACTCGAGCCTTTTGACGGCAGCGAATACCTTAAGATAGACGAGGTGGAACCGGTCGGAGAGAACGGGAACTTTTATAATTTTCTGATGGGTTCCTTTGAAAAAGTTGATGAAAGGCTGCTGCCGCAGCAATACGCACATTTCTTCAAGGCATTCCAAGGCGGAAATAAGGATGACATTGCCCGGGGAATTTCCGATATGGACAATCCGCTTTCGAAGCTGGTAGCCGTGGGCCTCCTTGTGAAGAAGAATATGTATGATGAAAGGGATTTGAAACTGGCGATCGATACCGCTTCGCAGAATGGATGGAAGAAGGCACTTCTTGCCTATATGGGCAGGCTTCAGATTTTTTACGAAAAAAACAATAAACCCGACAAAGCAGCTGTAGTACGGGAGAAGATGAAGCTTATAGAGTAAAAGGGATTGGCAGGAGTCAAAGCTCTAAGCTGATTTCATCAACGGCCTCGGAAGTATTTTTAATTCAAACGATGTAAGTATGGGAGGAAAGTAATGGCTGAGGAATCAAAAAAGAAAGAGCATAAGAAGGAAGAAAAGACACTCGAGAAGATGACGGTAAAGGAATTAAAGGCCGTCGCCATGGAGATTCCAAGAGCCGTGGCAGTCCAGGACATGAAAAAAGAGGACCTTATAGCCTTCATCAAGGAAGCACGGGGCATCAAGGATGAAGAGCCCGTGAAGGCACAGAAGAGGGTTGCGGCAAAGATCAAACTGACCAAGAGTGAAATAAAAGACAAGATCAAGAAGCTGAAAGAAGAAAAGAAGGCGGCACTCGAATCAAAGAACAGAAAACGGATCGATTCTTTAAGGCGGCGTATAAGCCATCTAAAGAAACAAACACGAAGGCTAGCGGCTGCCTGAAATAATTAACTTTTATAGTCGGACTCGAAGGCTAGCTAAGAAAAGGATTTCAATTTCTCGTAATGCGGGCGTGTCTTGTCCAGCTCTTGTTGTTCCAGGCAGGGTCTATGACAGGAATCCTCTTGTGGTCGAGGGGATGAAAACCGCATTTTTTCGCAAAATATCGATGGAAGGCGACACATCCCGTCAGTTCGGGATGAAAAACAGTGACCAGTATATTAGGGCTTTCAGCAGCGGCAATGTAGTCGTCGATTCGGAGCAGTACCTTCACCTCTTCGCCAACTCGTAGGATCTTTGGAGCACGGATGAATGTGAGCGGTATCGGGTGAGGCGCAACCTGCGGGATGCGGGCCTCGGACACAAAACTGTCAAGCTGACTGCCAAAACTGTTTCGCTCAATCTCGATATCGATCAGTCCCAGATGAGAAGACTCGCCGGATATGGAGCTTGCGAGTAGAATTGTCCCGGCACATGTTCCCCAGATCTTCATCCCGCGATCGTATTCACGCAATATTACCTTTTCGATGCCGAAGATTCGTATCAGCCGGGACATGCACGTGCTCTCGCCCCCGGGAATGATCAGGCCGGAAAGTTTTCGAAAATCGGCAGGGTCTTTGACCGGTATTCCGGTAATACCCAGACGCTCCAAGTGATCTAGGTGTTCGACAACCCCACCTTGCAGATTAAGAACACCGATCATGGTTTACCATCCCCGCCCGGCTAGCAGCTGGCCCTCGGGGATCTCGGCCATCTCAAGCCCAGGCATCGCCTCTCCAAGACCCATTGATGCCTCAAGTACCTTAGCAGGATCATTATAGTATGCCGTTGCTTTGACAATGGCCCGCGCGCGTCGCGCTGGGTCCCCCGATTTGAAGATTCCTGACCCCACAAAGATTCCATCACAACCAAGTTGCATCATCAGGGCTGCATCCGCAGGCGTTGCAATTCCACCCGCCGCGAAATTGACTACAGGCAACCGCTCCAACTCCCTTACCTGAAGGGCAAGCTCGTAGGGAATTCCGTTTGTCTTGGCGTAACCGGTAACCTCTTCGACAGGCATGCCGACCAGTTGCCTTATCTCACGGTTCACCGTACGCATGTGGCGGACCGCTTCTACAACGTTTCCCGTTCCCGCTTCGCCTTTGGTACGGATCATGGCTGCGCCTTCCGCGATACGACGCAATGCCTCGCCGAGATTCCGGCAACCACATACAAAGGGAATGGCGAATTTGGTCTTATCGATGTGACACTCTTCGTCTGCAGGCGTCAACACCTCACTCTCATCTATATAGTCGATCTTAAGGGCCTCAAGGATCTGGGCTTCAACAAAGTGTCCGATTCTCGCTTTAGCCATTACAGGTATCGATACCGACTTCTTAATATCGAGGATCATGGCAGGGTCGGACATTCGAGCAACTCCTCCCTGTTTGCGAATGTCTGCAGGTACACGCTCAAGGGCCATCACCGCTACGGCACCTGCCTCTTCCGCTACCTTTGCCTGCTCCACATTGGTAACGTCCATAATGACGCCGCCTTTTAGCATCTGAGCCAGTTGGACATTAAGTTCATATCTTTTCTTGTCCACTTTAAGTTGCCTCCCCGGATTCCATAATTTTTTTTAATATAATATCATCAAAAAAAATAATCAAGGTTGATTGACACGGATTACCACGTCATTCGGGTCTTGATGCTCTGCTGGTTCAGGTATGTTTTGATGTCGGATATCGTGTAGTGCCGGTAATGAACCATTGAAGCAATCAAAGCCGCATCGGCCCTGCCACGGGTAAGGACGTCAGCGAGATGTTCAGGCTTCCCGGCTCCGCCCGAGGCGATGACCGGTATATTGACGTTCGTGGATATGAGGTGCGTAAGCGTTATTTCGTACCCCTCCTGCGTTCCATCGGCATCGATGGAATTCAAACATATCTCCCCTGCCCCCAGATTTTCCGCCTCCCTGGCCCACCATAATGCATCCACCCCTGTCGGCACACGCCCCCCATGGATGACTATTTCATAGCCTGACGGTGTCTTTACATTCGGCTCTACCTTCTTGACATCCATCCCAAGGACAACGCACTGGCTGCCAAAGGCCCTGGCGCCCCCTGATATCAGAGGTGGATTTTTCACCGCTTCCGAATTGACGCTGATTTTTTCCGCGCCTGCAAGAATCACGCGCCGCATGTCTTCAACCGTGCGTATGCCTCCACCAACGGAGAACGGAATAAATATTGTCTCCGCAACCCTTTTTACCACATCGATCATTATGTCTCGTTCGTCGGACGAAGCCGTGATGTCATAAAACACGATCTCATCTGCGCCCTGCTCATAATACTCGCGCGCTGCCTCCACGGGATCACCTATATCGATGTTGCCCTTGAATTTGATGCCTTTCGTGAGCTTACCGTCCCGCACGTCCAAGCAGGGTATGATCCGCTTACTCAGCATCATTCCCCTTCCAGCGGCAGAAATTTGCCAATATCTGAAGCCCCGGCCTTCCGCTCTTCTCCGGATGAAACTGAACGGCTACTAGATTTCTGCGAGCCAGAGCGGAACAAAAGAGCCGCCCGTAATCTGTCCAACCGATAGCCAGCCGATCGTCGGCAGGGGCGGGATAATACGAGTGCACAAAGTAGAATTGCGCTTCTTCGGGAATACGACGAAAGACCGGATGATCGTCTTGAAAGACAACGGAGTTCCATCCCATATGGGGAATCTTGAGGGGAATGCAGTTTTCCTCAAGATCGTTCGGGAAGCGCTTAACGGCACCCGGTATGATGCCTAGGCATTTAGTGTTGTTCTCTTCACTATACTCGAAGATAACCTGTGTTCCCAGGCAAATGCCGAGAATTGGTTTCCCTTCGTCCACCCACTCACGTATCCATCGATCAAGACCAGTTTGTCTGAGATTCGCCATGGCTTCGCCTGCCGCCCCCACGCCGGGAAAGATGATGCGGGGGTACTGTTTCAGCACCTTGGGATCATCGCTTACGAGGCAAGGTTCGCCGAGAAAGCGAAGTGCTCGCTCGACACTCGTAAGATTTCCAGCTTGATAATCAATAATTCCAATCATAATACGCGAACCGTGTGCTTCTTCTCCCGTATATAAAGTGAATGCATTTTGGCATTAATATAGTACTAAATCAACTCTTATCCAAATGCGCAATGTTACAAGTCCTACTTGATTACCTATTCTTCTTAAAATGAAAGCCTTGATACGTCTCCCTCCGCTCAAGCTCCCTGTCTATTGCATTCAGGACTGCCATCTTGTTACGAGCCCACTCGGGCCCAAGAAATATATCACTGTAACCGTCTGCAGTGAGTCTCTGAATAACCATCTCCTGTGGCAGCACCTCCAGTATGTCGCAGACCGTTGTTGCGTAATCTTCCCTGCTCATCATGCTGATCTCCCCTTTTTCATAGAGATCGCCGAGAACAGTCCCCTTAAGGGCAAGGAGTGAATGTATCTTTATACCCTGCACTGGAAGTCCTGCGAGAGTGCCTGCCGTCTTTATGATATCATCTCTCGACTCTCCGGGCAAACCGACGATGATGTGCACACAAATATTTATTCCCTTCTTGGAGATCCTTTCCACAGTGTCAAGAAAAGCCTGTACCGTGTGGCCCCTATTGATAGACAGCAGGGTCTTATCGTGCATCGATTGGAGGCCCAGTTCGATCCAAACGTGTCTGTCAGATGCATATTCCTGGAAAAGGCCGATTACATCATCCGGCAGGCAATCCGGCCGGGTGCCCACCGCGATACCGATCACATCCTCTTCTGCCAGCGCCTCGTTATAGAGTTCCTTCAGCCTCCCGATCGAAGCGTAGGTATTGGTGAATGTCTGGAAATAGGCGATGAACTTGCCTGCGCTTCTGTTTCTTCTGTAATACTCCCGTCCCCGGCGAACCTGCTCCGACACGGAAGGGAGAGGACCAGCCTGTCGCAGCCGGGATCCCCGGCCGTCACAATAGATGCATCCTCCTCTTGATAGTTTGCCATCGCGATTCGGGCAAGTAAACCCTGCATCAATCTGAAGTTTATAAACTCTGCACCCGAAAAGGTTGAGCCAGAAACTTTTCAGATCGTGATATCTTTTCTCATTCTTCCGGAGACCCGGTTTCGCCAAGCAAGACCTCTTTCCTATTGTAATTTTTAAATTGACATTATTAAATAATGTGTAAAACTGCAACATTTCAATTCTGCTTTCGTGAAGCAAGTAAGGTCAAAGAATGAATAACCCTTCGAGAGATTACGACGTGATCGTCGTAGGTGCCGGCCATGCAGGTTGCGAGGCGGCGTTGGCTGCAGCGCGGACGGGCTGCTCCACGATCATGTTCAATATCAACCTCGATTCTGTCGCACTGATGTCATGTAATCCGGCCATCGGAGGCCTTGCCAAGGGCCAGCTGGTTAAGGAAGTGGAT
>DASRZZ010000115.1:0-13687 GCA_035685925.1 Syntrophales bacterium
CTCAACAACATGGGTAAGCTGAAAACCATCCAGATTACAGAGTATCGGTAACATGACATCATGATGCTCAGCAATTTTGAAGGCCTGGATGGTCATATCTACAGCCTCCTGCCCGTTCGCTGCAAACAATGAAATCCAACCAAGATCCCTCACGCACATGATATCGCTGTGATCGTTCCAAATGTTAATAGGACCCGATATCGCCCTGTTGCCAAGGGCCATAACCACCGGAAGCCTCATCGCCGGCACAATCGGAACGATTTCATACATGTACAAGAGCCCCTGGGAACTCGTCGCCGTGTAGACACGCGCCCCTGCTGCCGATGCACCGGTGCAGGCGCTAAGAGCGGAATGCTCCGATTCTACCGGCAGATATTCGCAATCTAGATGTCCTTCCGCCACGATTTCTGCCAGATGCTCTGGTATATGCGTATTTGGCGTGATGGGATAAGCCGCTATGACATCGGGCCTGCATAATGCGGCCGCCTCTGCTACGGCAAGAGCGATTTCCATTCCAATTCGTTTAGACATAGCCTATCCCTCCTCATTCCTCTACCATCTTTATGGCGCGGGGCCAGCATTCATGATAGCAAATGCCGCAGCCCTTGCAGTAGTCAAGGTCTGCTACAAAATATCCCTCTGCGTCCTCTGAAATGCAGCCCTCAGGACAGAACAGATAACATACACCGCATTTAATACATTTTGTGTTGTCCCAGATAGGCCTTTGGGCCCTCCAGCTTCCCGTTTTGTATGATCTCGCGCTTGCTGGCTCGAATACCATCAACCCCGGGGTACATTCTTGCCATGCCTCTGGCCACTTCTTTTTTGCCTTTGTCATTGTGATACCTCAATGTTTAGTTTGCGCTGCTAATTTTGACCTCGTCATAGGCCCTCTTCATGGCAGCCAGGTTCTTATTGGCAATCCTGCCAAATCTGTGTTCCACAGGACCTTTTGCTGAGTCGAAGTTTACCTTATTAAGCACCTTAATGAGGGCTCCCAGCATAGTTGTATTCGTAATCGGCACACCTAGCTCTTTCCATGCTATAGACGATCCGTCCACTGTGGCAATCTTACCCTTGAATTTTGTTACATCCGCAATTTCCTTTGCCGACTTTGCCGTATTGACAACAAGTGTGCCGTCTGGTTTCAACCCGTCAGCAACGTTAACCAGACCGACGAGACTTTCATCCAAAACTACTACTATGTCTGGGGTATATACACCAGATCTGACCTTAATCGGATGGTCATCTATCCTGTTGAATGCAGCTACTGGTGCGCCTCTTCTCTCCGGCCCGAAGCTTGGAAACCCCTGCGCATACTTCCCCTCTTCGATGGCGGCCAGTGCCAGCAACTCAACTGATGTGACGGCTCCCTGACCACCTCTTCCATGCCATCTTACTTCTATCATTGGAAAATCTCCCAGATTGGATTGATGTAGAAACTGTTAAAGATGATGAACTCACATTGAACGAAAATGACGTCCGGCTTCGTATTACAAAATTCCATCCCTGTCAAGTATTTTTTTGTCAATTATTTTTTGGCTGAATCTCTTGACAAAGATCTTCAGAGACCCCTTCGATATTCCATGGACTTAGACAGTGTCATCCTGTCCATGTATCTGAGATCACCGCCAACGGGTACACCGAGGGCGATCCTGGTTACCCTGATGCCCAGTGGTTTGACAGATTTGCTTATGAGAAGGGCCGTTGCTTCACCCTGTACGCTCGGATTTGTTGCCACAATTATCTCCCCTGCGCCGTTCTCCCGTATCCTTTTCAGAAGCTCCTGTAATCTAAGATGATCCGGTCCGATGCCGTCCAGAGGTGAGAGCGCCCCATGGAGTACGTGATAGGTTCCTCTGAAGCTCCCGCTTTCTTCTATCGCTATGAGAGAGTCAGGCTCTTCGACAACACATATGAGATTCTTGTCTCGCGAATGATCCATGCATATTTCGCAAAGGCTCCCCTCGGCGAGGTTGAAGCACATTGAGCAGAAGCGTATCTTCTGCTTTACCTCCAATATGCTCTGAGCAAGTCTTCTTGCATCTTCCTCGGATGCGCGCAGGATAAATGTGGCCAACCGCGTGGCCGTCTTTTCCCCTATACCCGGCAATTTCCCGAGTTCTGCAATTAACCGTTTTATAGGAAGGGCATAACCTGTCATCGTCAAACACACTACATCAGACCAGGGATATTGAAACCACCGGTAATCTTAGACATTTCTACCGTTGCCAATTCCTGGGCCTTGCGAATGCCTTCATTAACTGCCGCTACGATAAGATCCTGCAACATATCGACATCCTCTGGATTGACAACCTCTTTATCGATTCTAATGGACAGGATTTCAAATTTTCCGTTTACCACGACATTCACCATGCCTCCTCCGGCTGTCGCTTCAACGGTCTTGGATGCCAACTCTGCCTGGATACTGGCTATTCTTTCCTGCATCTTCTTTGCCTGCTTCATGATATTTCCAAAATTCTGTGTCAACTAAATACCTCCTGTGGGGAGTTTAAACAACTCGCTATTCGTTATAAACGATTTCGCAAAGGGTCTTTCTCATCGCGCCTTACGATTTTACAGAATCGTCAGTGCTGCCTCTGGTTGTAACTTCACGCACAACAGCACCATCAAAGACATCCAAAACCTTTTGCAGAAGCGGATGGTTGAGGACATCCCGCCTTGCATCATTATTCTTGTTGCTATTTTTAACACTGTTGTGATTCTTGTCATGTCGGCTGTACTCGTCGGTGTTCAAAGATTCGATTATAACGGTAACATCATCGCCAAAGTATGCTTTTGCTATCTCTGTAAGGCGTTCCTTCTGAGCCTTTTCTGTTATGTCGTCCAAAAAAATATAACCTTCATGAAAGCCGATGCTCAGACGCCTGTTTTTATATCCGAGAAATACGCCGGGTTCAATCTTTGAAAACAGCGGGTAACTCTCTTTTTTTACAAAGCCCTTTAAGTCCTCCCAGATGCCCTCTTTGGTTTTACCTTCTGCCATATCATATCCACTGTGGACTTCGTCGACCATTCCCGATTGAGCGACCTTGAACAGTTCCTGTTCCTGGGAGGGAACTGCCTGCGTTTCTCCTGACTCGTATGTAGCCGGTTTAGCCTGAACAGTCCCTCCTGAAGATAGTCTTTTTTCCAGACCTTCCATGCGGGAGAGCCATTTATCGATAGGTATCACCGGCTCCAGATAGGCCATTCTCACGAGGACCGTCTCAAGATTTATGCGGGGATTCTGACTTCTTCTTACATTTTCCTCTTCCGCCATCAACAAATCCAATAGGCGCTGGATGGCCCCCTGCGGAACGCCTTCCGTCTGCATGGCGAGGCTGGCCATGTCTTCATTTCCCAGATCAAGAAGTTCATGATCTTTTCCAACGATCTTGGTCAGTAATAAATTTCTGAAATGCCCGATAAGCATCTGATAAAAGTATTTTATATCAAGCCCTGCATAATAACCTTCTTCAATGATCTTCAAACAAAGGCCGGCATTTCTTTCAAACACGGCCTTGGACAGGCGGAAAAGAAACCGTCTATCCGTCAGTCCCAGTATCTCCTCCACATCCTGATCCCGGATTTCGAAGCCCGCATACGATATTATCTGATCCAGGATACTTTGCGCGTCTCTCAGACTTCCATCACCGGCTTCGGCAACCCATGTCAGTCCCTTTTCACTTAATTTAACGCCTTCTTTTTCGGAGATATGTCGCAGATTGTCCTTGATCTGTTTTAGTGATATTCTTCTAAATTCAAAACACTGACATCGGGATAGTATAGTCGCCGGTATTTTTTGGATCTCCGTAGTAGCAAAGACGAAGATTACGTGCGCTGGAGGCTCTTCCAGGGTCTTTAAGAGGGCGTTGAACGCCTCCCTGGTTAACATATGCACTTCATCAATTATGTACAGCTTGTAGCGAGATGCCAACGGAGAAAATTTGACATTTTCCCTGAGTTCTCTTATCTCATCAATGCCCCTGTTAGAGGCGCCGTCGATCTCACGGACATCCATGGCAATGCCTTCCGTGATCTCCCTGCAATTGGTACACTCATTACACGGTATTTCTGCAGGTCCTTTGTAACAATTCAGGGCTTTGGCCAATATCCGCGCTACTGTTGTCTTCCCCACGCCGCGGGGCCCGCTAAAAATGAAGGCGTGGGCTACGCGACCCTGATGAATGGCGTTGCTCAGGGTCCTCACCACATGGTCCTGCCCCACTACCTCATCAAAGTCTTGAGGTCTGCACTTTCTGGCCAGAACAAGGTATTCCACTTGCTGCTCCTTCACAGGCGGTAACATACGATTGAACCTGATACCGTTCGCATTACTTCCCGCCGAGGGTAATGAAGCTCTCAGCAGTTTGCCCTGAGAATCTTCGATCCTCAGGGATTATAAGTTCTCCGTCCACCGCTTATTCCGCGGCAGGCTATGCTCGTTGCCGGATTCGACTAAGGCCTTTCCCGCGGAGCTGCCTTGGAAAAGGCCAAGTCTTTACTGAGATAGCCAGGCTTACCCGCAGCACACGTCGGAGATTGCTACCGTTGCTTCCTTCCGGACCTGGCGGGGTTTACAACCCTTCGTTGCACGGGACCCGGCTATCATATGTCGAGAAATCAAGAAATAGGTCCAGACGTCAGAAAAGCTCTGACTGATCCCCAACTCCTATTTCCTGCTGCTGGCGGAGAGAGGGGGATTCGAACCCCCGGTACACCTTTTTGGGTATACACACGATTTCCAGTCGTGCCCCTTCGGCCTCTCGGGCATCTCTCCACTCAAGAATCGGTTTTTAGACATCGGGGGTCAGAAGGATCTTTTTTAACCCGTTTCCGACCCCTGATCTCCATGCACGGCTTCTGGCGGAGAGAGGGGGATTCGAACCCCCGTGAGAGCTTTTGGCCCTCAAATCGATTTCGAGTCGATCCCGTTACGACCACTTCGGTATCTCTCCGCAGGATTCTTTATGATCCCGAATCGGCCCTCGATGTTATCCTCTTCTCATGAAAAAATCTACTCAAAATTTCGGCGCAGGCTTCCCTCTTCACACCACCGGTTACTTCCACTGTATGATTCAATCTCTTATCGCGAAGGAGCCGGTAAAGGGAAACGACGCAGCCGCTTTTGGGGTCGTTTGCGCCAAATACGAGTCTCCGTATGCGCGCGTGTACAATTGCCCCTGCACACATGATACATGGTTCCAGTGTCACGTACAGCGTAGTATCAATGAGGCGGTAGTTACCCAGTTTCCTGGCTGCCTCGCGAATAGAAAGAATTTCTGCATGAGCAGAAGGATCATTTATCGAAATACAACTGTTGTGTGACATTGCTAATATCTTGCCGCCAAGAGTTATCACAGCGCCTACAGGAACCTCCCCTTTTTGCAAGGCAAGGAATGCTTGTTCAAGGGCTAGGGTCATAAATTTTTCATCCACAGAATCCATATGTCACCAGGCATGAGAGCGTCACGCGAGATTTCTTTTGCACTTTAACAACTTGTTGATTTTTGTGCGCCGGTTGGCGTATCATCCGGACAAGAAAAGGATGTCCTTCCGTGTCGCCAAAAAAAATACTGGTCGTATCCATACTGATATCTCTTACCAGTCACATTGCCATGTTCTATATGACTGGCTTTATAGACTTTCACGGGAAATCCCGCAAGGAAGATGTTTTAGTCGTCACCTTGAAAGAACCGACGGCATATAATAAAGAAAATTTTGAAGAAGAAGCTAACAAGCCCGTTCATCAGGTTGAAGAAGAACTTCCCGGTCGCCACGCAAGAAAAGCGGAGACTGTTGACCTTGGAACTTTCGATATTAAGTATTCATTTTATCTCAAAAAGGTAAAGCAAAAAATTGAAGAGATTTGGATATATCCCCGGGCTGCGTTTGAACAGGAAGAGGAGGGGATCGCCGTGGTTAAATTCTCAATAGGCGAAGGCGGAAACATCACATCAAGTCAAATCATTGAATCATCCGGATCCAGCAATCTCGACCAGGGAACTCTTGATGTTGTCAGATCAGCTGCTCCTTATGATCCATTGCCCCGGGAGTTCAATATTTCTCAATTGAACGTTGTGGCAACATTCCACTACAAACTCGTTGAATAGAATAAGACGGCAGGATGCTTTGGTTTCGTCACACTTCAGAATTTATTTCCGCCAGTACGCGTTCTAGTTCGAGGAGTTGATCCCTGATCTCTGTCTGCTCCACCCAGGGTTTTGACTCCAGCTGGGATCTTCTTGCTCTAAACTCCGCAAACCTAGCGCCGATATTTTCAATCAGGTAATTCCAGTCAATCCTGGGGACCGCCTTCTCCGGATACTCCACCCGCTCAAGTACACGCCCCGGCTGCAGGGTTGTCTCTTCAAGATATTGAGGGATCATCACTTGGAAGCCGAATCGTTCCTTGATCAGGCCTGCAAGCGTCTGCTCGGCTCCATATTCCCCATGTACAAGGAAGACCTGCATACCACGGTCTTGAAAATGTCCTAACCAGTCGAGGATCTGACTTTGACCGGCATGGGCGGAAAATCCATTTATCGTGAAGACCCTGGCCCTCACGGCAATTTCCTCATTGAAGAGACGAATTTTCTTCGCGCCATCCACGATCTTACGTCCCGTCGTTCCCTGGGCCTGAAAGCCGACAAAGACAATACTGGCTCCTTCCCGCCATATGTTATGTCGAAGATGGTGTTTTATCCTCCCAGCATCGGCCATGCCGCTTGCGGAAATGACAATCGCCGGACCTGATAGGTTGTTTATGGCCATGGACTCCTCCGTTGTGGGAGTAAAATGAAATTGCGGCAGATACAGGGGATCTTCCCCCCTCTTTATTAACGCCCTGGTCTCATCATCAAGGTAGGCTGTGTGGCGATGAAAGATCTCCGTAGCCTGGATGGCCAAAGGACTGTCCAGGTAGACGGGCATATCCTTGGGAAGCCTTCCATCCCTGGACAACAGATACAAGCAATACATCATTTCCTGGGTTCTCTCCACAGCGAAGGCAGGGATGATCACCTTCTGTTTGTTTGCGTAACTATAAGCTATCGCCTCCGCCAGTTCGTTCAGGCTGTCATCCTCGTTCTTATGATTGCGGTCGCCATACGTTGATTCCAAAAAGAGAAAATCGGCAACATCGACGACGCTCGGATCTTCCATGAGTAACTGAGCGGGGCGGCCTATATCGCCGGAAAATACTAGCTTCACATTCGCGCTATCTTCTTCAACCGAAAGTTCGATCAGCGAAGCGCCGAGGATGTGGCCTGCGTCTTTGAACGTTACCTTGAGACTGCCCATGGGTTCAAGAACCTCTCCGTATGAAACCACATTGAACATTGGAAATACCGCCTCCGCGTCCTTCTGTGTATACAAAGGCCTTATTTTTTCTTCTCCCTGGCGGAGATGTTTCTTGCTTTTCCACTGCGCCTCCATCTCCTGGATATGGGCGCTGTCGAGAAGGAGTATCTTCAGGAGATCCCTCGTTGGCGGTGTAGTATAAATCTTTCCTTTGAAACCTTTCTTAACAATGCGCGGCAAAAGGCCGGAATGATCTATGTGGGCATGGGTGATGAGAAAAAAATCTATGTCCGCGGGCTGATAAATATCGACATCCCAATTTCTCTTCTCTATCTCTGCATTCCCCTGATGCATCCCGCAGTCAACAGCAAACCGATGGCTATGCGTTTCAATAATGTAGCAGGAACCGGTTACTGTTCTTGCCGCTCCCATGAATTTTATCTTCATAAATACGGTCCTCAAAATTTCGTATAATATTCACAAACGATGGATGGTCAAAAGAACCTGCCTCAAGCATACATATCGGTATCACACGCATATCCGCCACCGGTAGTTACCATTAGTGGGAAATACTTAGCACATCAACCGATGCGATTCTGGCTTCCTATAATAGAATCAGTCCCGTCCAGGTCACTTTGTTATTGATGGGAAAGGACAGGGGCAAGCCCGCCTTGTCCGCGGTAGCTATCACATCGATTCCCACGGCCTCCATGGAAGGCCTAGCCTTGAAGGGAAACCTGCACGATGTCCCACCCTCTACCGCCACACACTCGTCACACAGGCGGCAGCAGCCTCCGATAAACCCCGCGGCAAAGCGATACCCCGAGGCAAACGCTTCCCTCTCACCCAGATTAACCAGCTCATGAAGTTTTCTGGCAGGAATGAATACCTCTTCCGCGGGTCCATTAGTGCATGTTTCGTTGAGTTCGGCTGAAACCTGGAGGAGGATGGCTTGCTTGTAATTCTTGAGAGCCTCGCGAAATTCCGCCACAGACGGTACATAGGGAGGGCACATGAGGTTCTTGCTGTAACTGTCACACACGGGTACGCGACATTTAAGGCGAACCCTTTCGTCGACTACTATGTCAGCGATACTTTCCAGTACCACGGCCGAAGCCCCTCGCTCCTTGAGCAGTGAGATAATGTTGGCAAGAACCTTCTTATATTTCATCATTTGCATCACCCGAGAGTAATGTCGACAACATAGCTGGCATTGGTAAGCTTCTGACTTCCCTTATCCGTAACAACAAACGTATCTTCAACGCCCACAACCCCCTCCCCGGGAAAGTTAAACTTCGGTTCGAGGGCAATCACCATGCCCGGAGCGAGGGTTGTTCTTCCTGCTCTTAAGATCACCGGAAATTCGTCGAGCTCTAGGCCTAATCCATGTCCGCAGAATGCAATGCGCCGATCTCCGTAACCGAGGAAATAATCGCCCAGACTGTGGGATATTGCCACGCCTTCTGCCTCCGAAAAAAGCTCTCCCACTGATATCCCCGGTTTAATCATTCTACTCAGTTTATTGTGGATAGAAAGGGACACCTTGTAGGCATTGTCCAGTTTATCGGGAAGGGTACCTATAGAGAGCGTGCGCGTCTGGTCGACGCCGTACCCATACTTGCTTGCCAAGAGGTCAAAAATTACCGGTTCTTGCCTCTTAATGGCCCTCCATCCTGCACCGTGCGGGAAGGCATTGGAGAGCCCGTACCCTCCGGTTGTACTCTCAACGAAGTTCAAAGCCGCTGCATCGGGGCCGGACATCAGATGTCCCCAGTAAACCTCCTGATTGAATCCCCTAGTGCGCACGAAACCCTGGTGGCCCCGAGTCCGGGCTGCTGCCTCAATTGTTGCTGCAAGTTCTACATCCGTTATTCCTTCCCGAAGATTGTCCCTGCAGGTGGCCACCATGAAATCCGAAAGGGCCACCACTTCCTTTATCAGCCCTATCTCATAGTCTGACTTCACGGCTCTGACGGCCTGGATGGAAGGCCAGATATCGACGATCTCTGCGGGCTTCATAACGTTCAAATAACGGAGATAAATATTGACCGGCAGCACATCAAGTTCCATCCCGATTCTTTTTAACCGTCGATGGCCGTGGCCTGCAAGCATCCGGGGCAGTTCTCTCAATCCGCCTATAGGCACAATATTGTCGAGTTCCGACTCACTCCGGATGCGTTCTGCAGTCCTGCGCACAAGCAGGATGGCTTCTCCCGCCGATGGTATGAACAGATAACCCTGCGGCACTGATCCCGTAAAATAGAAGAGGTCGGCATTCTGAACGATCAGGGCACCGTCTATCTCACCTGATTTCATGCGTCCCTGCAGCGCACTGATACGGCTGTAGAGCTCTTCCTTCGGGGTCTTCTTCATTAACCTATACCTCTTTGAGTTCCTTGCACTTATTGTTGACCTAGTATTCTATGCCAGCCCTTTCCTTCAACCCTGCCGAGTAATGATGTTTAATCTCTTTTACCTCGCTGACCGTATCTGCAATCTCGATAATTTCCGGAGGAGCATATCTTCCCGTCATAACCACATCCAGATTCGCTGCTCTCCCTTTTATCATTTCTACAACGTCCTTTACAGAAACCAACCCAAAGTCAAGGGCAACATTTATTTCGTCCAGAATAATCATGTTATATTCGCCGGAAGAAAGAGATTTCCTGGCCAGGTTTAACCCCTGTTGCGCTAAATCGATATCAACAGGTGCCGGGTTCCCCCTCATCACAAAGCTATCAAGTCCGCATGGGCAAACGGTTATGGCTGGAAGAAATTTCTCGCAAGCTAACACCTCGCCATATTTCTTCCCCTTCATGAATTGAATTACCAAGACTTTTAACCCATGGCCCACTGCCCGCAGCGCCTGCCCCATGGCGGCCGTTGTCTTACCCTTACCGTTCCCCGTATAGACGAAAATAAGACCTCTGTTATATTTCGCCAGTGTTTCCTCCAATAAGCCACCCATCTTAGTTTTCCCCCTGCATGTGATCGACTTTACGATTGAAAGGTTATCCGTAAATTATGTTTTAAGAAGAATTCTTATTTGATATAACATATTAAAGATGGCGGGATAAGTAACATATTCAAAAGATTCTGACAATCCTTAAAGGAAACACAAAGTCATTTTGATAAAATACATATCTTAATAAAATGGTCTGACTTATGAACGTCGCGCGGGAAAATTACCATGAAAAGCTAGCGATGAGCCCCATCGTAGAGGCAAAAAATCTGACCAAGATATTTGGTGACCTCGTAGCTGTCGACAACATTTCTTTCGAGGTATATCCGGGAGAGTGTTTCGGGATATTGGGACCCAATGGCGCCGGGAAAACCTCAACCATACGTATGATCTACGGCCTCTCACCGATGACGAGCGGCATCCTCAATGTCTTCGGTCTTGATGTCAAAAAAAACGCGCGTGCCATCAAGTCTAGGCTCGGCGTTTGCCACCAGGAGAATAATTTAGATCCTGACCTTACAGTAGAACAGAATTTAGAGGTTTTTTCCCGATACTTCAATATGTCACCAAGGGTAGCGCAGGGCCGAGCAGAAAACCTCCTGAAGTTTATGGCCCTCGAACACCGGAAAGATGCGAGGATTACAGAACTTTCCGGAGGCATGATGCGCCGTCTGGTTTTGGCCAGGTCGCTGCTGAATGCGCCGGATCTCTTAATTCTGGATGAACCAACGACGGGACTGGACCCCCAGTCCCGCCATCAGGTGTGGGAACGTTTAGGAGAACTCAAGACAAAGGGGCTTTCCATCTTACTTTCCACCCATAACATGGACGAGGCATCGAGGCTCTGTAATCGGCTGATAATCATGGACCACGGGGGCATATTAGTAGAGGGGAAACCATCTGAACTCATCAAGCAATATGTGGGCCATGATATCATCGAAGTCCTTGAGCCGAACCAAACGCTACTGGCATTTGTCCAATCCCGCAATATGGAACATGAGGATCTGGGCCATCGGTTGATTATAAGCACTGACGATGGAAATGCTCTGTTTCGTCAAATCAGCAACGAATATTGTCAGGAAGGATGTGCCATGCGTATGGCAACACTGGAAGACGTCTTCTTAAAATTGACAGGCAGGGAACTCAGGGAATGACAAGATTCTTACGACGCCATCTTTCCATGCGCTTCATACGGGTATGGGAGAGAAACCTCACTGTTTACCGGCAAAACTGGAAGATCAGCTTTGCTCCGCCCCTGCTCGAGCCATTATTCTATCTTGTCGCCTTCGGGGTGGGCTTGAGCGCTCTCGTCGGAGGTGTCACCTACCGGGGCTCCGAGATATCTTACATAATTTTCATAGCACCGGCCTTGGTTGCCATCAACATTATGAATAACGCCTTCTTCGAGAATACCTATGCCTCCTTCGTGCGCATGTATTATCAGAAAACATTTGACGCCATGATGGCAACGCCGCTTACGGTTGAAGAAATTATTGCCGGGGAAATCATCTGGGGAGCCACCAAATCGGTCATCGCCACGGCAATCATGCTGGCGGTTATAAGTCTGTTCGGCCTCGTCCGTTACCCTGAAGGCCTCCTGATTATACCGCTTGCACTTATCGGTGGCATCGCCTTTGGCTCGATCGGAATGATCTTCACGGCGATCGTAGCAAACATAGAATTGTTCAACCTGCCCATATTTCTATTCATCACGCCCATGTTTCTCTTCAGCGGGACTTTTTTCCCCATCGAGAACCTTCCCACTTGGGCTCAATACATCGCTGTCCTCCTGCCATTGACGCACCTAGTAAATATTACCAGGTCTCTAAGCCTTGGTATCTTCGACGTGTCGCTGCTGCCGGGGTTTTGCTATATCGTGATTACCTCCATTGTCTTCTTTCCGCTGGCAATTCACAAAATGCACCGGCGCTTGATAAAGTAAAATTACGGAAGAGGGTTTAAACGGGATAGAGATATGCGGTCGCATGTCTCTATCCCGGGAAGGGCCTAGTGTGCAGACTCGATATACTCGACGGTCTTTTCCGCAAGTGTCTTCATGACATATTCAAACTTATCCGCGTCTCTATCGAGCAACGTCATCCTGAAACCCGGTACGGAGGTAAAGAAAGAAGTGAGCGGAACGACGCAGATCCCGGTAGATCCTAAGAGGTAATAAACAAAACGTTTGTCATACTCTATTTTTTCGGACACCAGTTTTTCAACATATTGCCTGATCTCCGGCTGTTTGATAGGCAGCGTCTGCCTATCGTTAAGGGACGCCTCATTAAAAACCACCGACATATAAAAGGCGCCATTGCTTCTGTTCACGATTAGATAGGGAACATCCTTGAGATTATTGTAGGCTATGTTGGAGAGTCTTTCGTAGTGACGGACACGCGAATCCAAATATTTCTTATATTCCGGATGGGTAATAATTTTCGGAATCGCCATCTGCGGCAGTGTAGTCGAACAAACCTCGGACATTTTCTGGTTCACTATTGTGCTGAAGTACCTCTCGAATTTTTCATCTTTGTGTACATTGTATACCTCCATCCAGCCGCAGCGTGATCCTGGCCATGGGAATTCCTTGGAGATGCCCTTCATGCTGATGCCTGGCACATCTTCTATAATATCAGACAGACTGACTGTTGATTTTCCGTTGTACACAATGTTGATGTACGTTTCATCGAAAATAAGGAAGAGATCATACTCCCTGGCAATCTTGATAATCTGCTGCAGTGTCTCGGGGGAATGGACAAAGCCCGTAGGATTGTCCGGATTTATGACCAAAATTCCGACGATAGCTTTATGGCTTCTGACCTTCTGCTCGAGTTCGCGGATATCCGGGGCCCAGTCCCGATAGGGATTCATCCTATACGTATTGGGCGGAAATGAGGCATGGAGTACTTCCGCCAGCAGATGTGTGGAATAAGTAGGTTCAGGCATGATGATCCTTGCATCAACCCGTATGGCACTGTATGCCCGCGCAATCGCATCACCCAGACCGTTGAAAAAAATTATATCCTCAGGTGTTATCTTCACGCCATTCGTCTTGTTTACCCGATCCGCCAGGAAGTCACGGGTTTCATCGACACCCTTGGTGGGACAATAGCCGTAAGAAAGGTCATTCCTTAGAACTTCAATGAGCACCTCTTTCATCCATTCGGGTATTTTTTCACCTTTATTAATAGGATCGCCTATGTTCTCCCAGTTTACCTCAACACCATACTCTTTGAGTTTATTAGCCACGCTTACTATCTGCCGTATTTCATAAACCAGACCACTGCCGTCTTTAGCAATATCGAACCTCATAAACACCTCAATTCATTTCAAAAGATTCTATATTTAGTATAATACAAACGATTTAAGATTTCCAATATTTTTTGGTGCTGAAATTCCTGAAATTTGTCATTCAAGCCC
>DASRZZ010000116.1:0-5625 GCA_035685925.1 Syntrophales bacterium
CAACAACCAGTGTGAGTGAATTTCCGTATTTTCAGCTTGGATGTCTGATCGTTGGCGGGATGACGATCATCTCTCTGAAGCAAAAATATCAGAAGATATATACGGGCGAACTGATGGGCGTGTTCACGATGTACACCATTCTCATCGCCCTGTTCACGGCACCGGTTTTCAACGCCATCAAGACTTTGGTAAGCTAAGGAGATTAAGGAGCCCGGCATTTAGGGCAGTATGGTTAACGATCTTGAGGAAAGGAGGATAAGGCCATGTTAGCGACTCACAGGGCAAACCAAGACCGCAAAATGTACAGAGCTATTTTCATGCTGAGTTCCTGGGGGTTTGTGATTGTGATTGCCTCATTCCTCTTCCTCTATGCGGGACATAAGCTCGACGAGCTTCTGGGCACTTCCCCCAATTTTATGTTCGGGCTGTTTTTCCTGGCCATATTTGCCTGCATCGGTAGACTGTATCAGGATGCCTGGTTGAAGCGAAAGGATGTCTGAGATATACGTTCTCATGCAAAAACATAAGAGACCTTTTCACGATCTGTGATCCTCGCCAAAGCCCCTCTGCTACCGGACAGAGGGGCTTATTTGTTTGTGCGAAACGACCCCCCTTTTTTCACCTTATCGGTTCGTTTCCACAAGAATTGTCTTTCATTGCCCACAGTGACTCTGGTATATTTAACTTGTTGGATCCGTCTTTTCCGGGTGATTTGCTCTCCAGAAAGATGGTTGAAGCAGACTAAATCCGCACTATCGTACACAATCACGAGGGAACGATCACATGGCAAATTTATGTTTGTTGAACATTACCCGTAGACGAATGGACAATTATGTAGGAGAGACGCCATGACAGTATCCGATACATGTCCGATTCCGACACTTGCCGCAGGGCAGATGGCTTACGGATTCCGTGTACTCCGTGTCGAACTGATCCCCGAAATACGGATAACTGCGTATGAAATGGAGCATGTACAAACAGGTGCGAAAATCCTCCACCTTCACTGCGACGACCGCGAGAACCTCTATTCCGTCGGGTTTCGCACACCTCCGGAAAATTCCACTGGAGTGCCTCACATTCTTGAGCACTCGGTCCTTGCCGGTTCGGAGAGATATCCACTGAGGGATGTCTTCAATGAGTTGCACAGGGGAACGCTGCAGACCTTCATCAACGCCTTTACCTACCCTGACAAGACGATCTACCCTGTGGCGAGCCAGGTACGGGCAGATTTCTTCAATCTGGCTCGCGTGTATACGGATCTGGTGCTGCGACCCCGTCTGTTGAAGGAGACATTCTATCAGGAAGGCCACCACTTTGAATTTTCCAATCCGGAAGATACAGGAAGCGAACTCATCATCTCAGGAATAGTCTTCAACGAAATGAAGGGCGTTTATTCCTCTCCCGAGGCACTGATGTATAAGGTCATCCAGCAGCATCTTTACCCCGATACCCCTTATTCGTTCGATTCGGGAGGAAACCCCGATGACATCCCGCATCTTTCATATGAGCAGTTCAAGGCATTTCATCGTGCCTATTACTCAGCTACAAACGCGCGCTTCTTCATCTATGGCGACATACCAACGGCAGACCATCTGGTATTCCTGGCAGAGATGCTTGCGGGGTTTGATCGCGTGGAGGTAGCCTCGAGTATTAGGAGTCAGCCGCGTTGGCAAAACCCATTATCCATACAAAGCTCTTATCCAATTGCCAAAGATGATAACCCAAAAGGAAAAACGGCTGTGAACGTTGCATGGATGATGGCGGAAAACGTCCAATATGAAACAGCCCTTCTCCTTCAGATAATATCGGGCATGCTGGTTGGAAGCGCTGCCGGTCCTCTCCGCAAGGCCCTCATCGATTCGGGGCTAGGTGAAGATCTGTCTCCCCTCACGGGGTTAGAGTCTGACTTCAAGCAGATAGCATTTGTGGTAGGGCTGCGTGGTACAGATCCGGATAAGGGTACGCGCATCGAGGCATTGATCATCGATACGCTAAAGAATATTGCAAAATCCGGCTTTGATCGGGCGCTCATCGAGGGGACCCTCCACCAGGTAGAATTCAACGGTAAAGAGATCGTGCGCAGTGCGTTTCCGTACGGGATCATGCTCATGGGAAGGGTGTACCACACATGGCTGTATGATGGCGATCCCCTGGAAGGCTTGAATTTCCCCCGGGCCATCGAAAATGTTCGCAATAAATGGGCCGCGAACCCGGAGCTTTTTCAGGAGACCGTCCAGAAATGGTTTCTTGACAACCCTCACCGGCTGCTCTCCGTTACGGAACCAAGCACAACCTACCAGGCTGACTATGATGAGGCGTTCAAAAAAAAGATGGCTCTGCTTAAGGCGTCACTTTCTGTTGACAAACTGGAGAGCATCCGGGAGGATGCAGTTGCCCTGAAAAAATTCCAGGTTGGACCGGACGCGCCCGCTGCGGAACTACCGAGACTTAGCATCAGTGATATATCGCGTTCCATAGAAACGATTCCCACAACAAAGGCGGAAATCGAGAATGTTCCCGTCCTGATGCATGACATCTTTGCGAATGGCATTGCCTACCTCGACCTGGCATTTGATGTATCCGACTTGCAGGAAGATCTTCAGCTCTATCTCCCCCTCCTGGCAAAGTTGATTGCAAACATGGGGGCAGCAGGCCTCAACTACGAAGAAATGGCAAAACGCATTATTTTGAAGACTGGAGGAATCGGTTATCACTTATGCGCAGGTATGACCGTGGACGGTAAGAAGAACTGGCAAAAGCTGATCTTTCGGGTCAAGGCCCTTCAGAGGAATATCTCAGGCGCAGTCGACATAATCTCCGACATCCTCACAAAAGGGGATATGTCTGATGAAGCTCGGATGCGTGAGCTGATTGCGGAAAGGAAAAATGACCTTCATGCTTCCGTCATTCCATCAGGTCATACTTTTGCACGGAGGTCTGCGGGTCAGGCATTATCTACAGCGGCATACAGAGACGAACAGTGGCACGGAAGGACGCAGTTTAAGTTTGTCAATATGATATCTGATGAATTCCAAGAAAAAAGAAAAGAACTTATGGACAACCTGACTTTTCTGCAACAGAACGTTTTCAGAAAAGACAGACTGTACATTAATTTAACGGCGGATGCAGAAGGGCTTTCCCTTTTGAGGGAAAGTTCAGCCAATTTCGTCAGGCATTTACTCTCTGGAGGGGGCATTGGAAACACCAGCATCCCGGTGTTTTCCTGCGTTAACACCGGGATCACCATTCCCGCTCATGTCTCGTATGTGGCAAAGGTTCTTCAGGCGCCTGCATACGGCGATGCACTGTCCGCTCCCATGTTTGTTTTGGCCAGACAATTGTCTAACGGGTATCTGTATAAGCGCATCAGGGTTCAGGGGGGGGCATATGGGGGCATGTCGCAATATGACCCGATGAGCGGCATCTTTGCCCTGCTCTCATATAGGGATCCAAACATAATCGACACCCTGAATGTTTATCGTGAGGCAGAGGAGCTTATATCGCAGGACAAGATTTCCGGGGAGGAGCTTGAGAAGACGGTCATAGGAACGATAGGTTCTCTCGATAAGCCTATGGATCCTTCGAACCGGGGGTACATCGCAATGATCCGTGACTTCACAGGTCTCACAGATGAAGACCGCCTGAAATTCAGACATACGATCCTTGATATGACACCGGAACTATTGCAGGAAGCCGCCTCCCATTATTTCGCTAAAGCAGCGAGTACTGCGGTCATTGCCGTATATTCTTCATACGAAAACCTTCAGAGGGCTAATGAGCACCTGGAGCCGAAGCTTGAGATAGAACCTCTGATTTAAGACTCCATAGAATTCCAGGGTGGAGCCAATACAGGAAAGCTCAATGGGAGCTTTAAAGGAGCACTACGGCAGAGCTCGCAGGCAGATTTAACAACGATGAAAAGGAACCGTGACTTCCTTAAATATCTGAGCAGTGTCACTCACAGGCCATGCACGTATTTTCCTGAGATCACGGCCCCTGTGGAAGAGGCCTTTTTGTGGAATGTGAACCTTTCTCCCCGGCAGACTGATGCATTTCTTGCGCGGGGCTGGCGCCATGTTTCTTCGTATTTCTACCGCAACAGCTGCAGCAATTGCCGGCGTTGTTTTCCCATCCGCGTTCCTGTTCGTATGTTCGAACCCTCAAAGAGCCAGCGCCGAGTCCTCAGAAAAAACGCAGAGACTGAATTCAAGATGTTTGAGCCTGCGGAGTTTGCAGTCAAGTATATCAAGAAAAGCCTATCGCTTTACAACAGGTTCCTGCGGGTCCGTTATCATAAGCCTCCGTGTGATTTGAACGGATACTTCAATGAGTTTTTTGTGTCTCCGACGCGGCTTCTCGTCTCTGCATTGTTTATAGAGGGCAGGCTTGCAGGGAATGGATTCCTTGATCTGGGAGAAAAATCCCTCTCAACGATCTACTTCTCTTTTGAGCCCCGATTCAGTTTCTTTT
This sequence comes from Syntrophales bacterium, assembly GCA_035685925.1. Lineage (GTDB taxonomy): Bacteria > Desulfobacterota > Syntrophia > Syntrophales > UBA2185 > Fen-1135. The sequence continues at coordinate 4,471 of DASRZZ010000116.1, forward strand.
CTCCTGGAACTTTTTCCATCATGAAGGAGATTGAGTGGGCTCGCGAGAGAGGCCTTAAGTATTACTACTTGGGATATTGCATAAATGAGATCAGCGCGATGCGGTACAAGGGATTGTTTCGGCCCGCAGAACTCCTGGATTTTGAGACGGAGGAATGGAAGGAAATGGATCGATTAATGGAAGGACATCGGTCAAGCTGAGCCCAGTATTTTTTTCAACCTCGCCGCATTTTTCGGGGCGTAACCACCGAAGTCGTTGTCAAAATAGATATACGTTTCTCTTTTCCATTGCCTTATTTTTTCTGCCCAAGCCTGAAGTTCGTCTTCACTATAATCTGACGCATAGAGTTTCCTCGATCCATGGAGGCGGATGTAGATGAAATCCGCGGTGATGGCTTCTTCATACGGGTAACGACCTGCCGTATCTGATATGCAGAAGGCAACGCGGCATTCCTCAAGTTTTGCCAGAACCCTGTCGGTGAGCCAGCTTTTGTGGCGCACCTCGAAAGCGCTCGGATGATTGTATTTTTTAAGATTATCGCAGAATTCGTCGAGCAGGCCTTCGCGAAAGGCGAGGCCGGGTGGGAGTTGAAAAAGGACGGGCCCGAGTTTTTCTTCAAGCTTCTTGGCTGCGCCGAAAAATCTCTCCAGAGGTTCACCTGCGTCGCTTAACCTTTTGACGTGAGTGATATACCGGTTGGCCTTTACGGCCCAGCGGAACCGTTCCGGCGTTGTCCGTCTCCAGTTTTCAAAGGTCTCCTGTTTGGGGAGACGGTAGAATGTGGCGTTAACTTCAACAGTCGTGAATTTTTGTGCGTAGAATTGAAGCCACTGCGATTTTGCACATACCGGGGGATAGAAAACATCCTTCCAATGACTGTAGTTCCATCCCGATGTGCCGACATAAACGGGGAAGGTAATTTTCTTTAACATAAAACTTTGTTTACCCTATGCTTAGACCGGATATTGCAATCTCCACTTAAGAGATCCAGGCGTAATCACGAACTCAATAAAGCGCCGTAGTGAAAGGAGGTGGAGGCCATGAGAAAGTTTCATTCATGTCTGTTGTTGATTCTTCTACTTGCTGCGATGGGTTGTGCTTCGTCACAATCGTACTATATCGGTGTCAATCCCGAGAGCAGCGATGAGGCAATTG
>DASRZZ010000117.1:0-4185 GCA_035685925.1 Syntrophales bacterium
AGGGAGTATGTTCATGGCCTCAGGGTCACCAAAACGGGCATTGTATTCCAGGAGCTTGACGCCGGATTTTGTTATCATGAATCCACCATACATTACACCTTTGTAATACTCTCCCGTTTCCTTATAAATCGCCTCGGCGACCTTCTGGGTAATTGCGAGACCTTCTGCCACATCCGTCTTATCCATGAACGGGAGGGAGTGGTTTTCACAAGAATATGATCCCATGCCTCCTGTATTAGGGCCCTTATCGGCGACGAACCGTCTTTTGTGGTCCTGAACAGGGGGGGTCGCCACAACTGTTTTTCCATCGCACAGGCACTGCAGTGAAAATTCCTCGCCCTCAAGCCTTTCGTCAATGGTCACACTTTGATGTTCAGCAAGAACCTGTTTGCAATATGCTAATGCCTCTTCCTGTGTCTGAAAATGATCTCCTTGAACCATGACACCCTTGCCGCCGGTCAGTCCGTCGGGTTTAACGACTATTCCATCAAGCTCGCCTAAGAATTCTTTAATTCCTTTCATACTTGTGAATATCTTGAATTTCGGGTTCCCCGGTATATTATATTTTCGAAGTAAGTTCCTAGTGAAGGATTTTGAAGTCTCGAGTCGGGCTAGGCTCTTGGTGGGGCCGACCGCCTGAATGCCTATTTCTGTTAACATATCGACTATGCCGTTGTTCAGGGGATCTTCCGGCCCTATGATTGCGAAATCTACAGAGTGTTTTTTTGCAAAGGCACTTACTGCAGGCAGGTCACTGTAGCTGCCCATAGATGTTTCTTCGGATAACGAAGCAATGCCCGGGTTGTTGGCCTTCATGAATGAAAAAAGTCTTAACCGATGCTTGGATCTTACGACCGCCTCGGCAATAGCATGTTCCCGGGCACCGTTTCCGATCAAAAGTATTTTAACCATGACAATTCACCTCGCGCAGATTTTTGCCGCAGACTATATTCGCTCACACATCTCCAGATGCTAATTTTGTAACCGCCCCCTTTTTGGTCTCAAAATATCGGAAAAAATCATCCGCGTCAAACAAAACTGATCGCAGGGTGTTATTAATAGTCTGTCTTTCATAAGAAAAATTTGATAGGCTGTTCCATACAGATATTTATGATGCACGACAGTATATTACTAAAGAGTAGAACACGACGCAAAATTGGAATACCTTATCACATTCAAGATTGCATTACTCATAATCCTTTTTTCCCTGTCGGGATTTTTTTCCTGCTCGGAAGCCGCCCTTTTTTCGCTAACCCCCCTCCATCTGCATAAGATGAGAGAGGAACACGCCCCCTTTCTCTCACATGTGAACAGGCTTCTCGATCATCCGAGAAGGCTGCTCATTACAATCCTTGTAAGTAATGAATCGGTCAACATTACCATATCCGTCCTGGTTGCTTCCCTTTGCATTCGCTTCTTTGGAGAAGATGGGAGGTGGCTGGCTGTTGCCATTACAACCCCGGCTTTGCTTATCTTTGCAGAAGCCATTCCCAAGACGTTTGCCGTAATCCGCCCGATATCTTTTTCGTCGTTTGTCTCGCCGTTCTTGGTGCTCGTTTCCAAGATTGAACGTCCCGTTGTCTGGATATTGGAAAGGATATCCGAATTCGTTGTGTTTGCCGGCGAAGCCGTGCCGAGGAAGAAGGTTCTTACAGAAGATGAATTTAAGACTCTCGTTGATGTCTATCATAAGGAAGGGGGGCTCGAAGGAGCACAGCGAGACCTCATACACAGCGTATTCGCTCTGGCCGATGAGCCGATTTCGGAGATCATGATTCCAAGGGTTGACATGTTTTGCCTTCCCATATCCCTCAGCATGGCAGAGATGGAAATCGAAATCATCAAGGCCCGGCACAAAAGGATACCGATCTACGGAACTGACCGGGACGACATACTGGGCATACTCCTTGCGAGAGATCTTATAAGCGGAACACCCGGCAAGGGCGGCATCCAGATCGATAAGCTGTTGAGGAAGCCGTGGTTTGTGCCGGAGGTGACGAGTGCAGCAAGCATACTCCGGGAATTCAAGTCAAGAAGGATTCAGATTGCCATAGTTGTAGATGAGTACGGTGGAGTGTCAGGTATGGTTACCCTCGAAGATATCCTTGAGAGCCTCTTTGAGGATATCTACGAGGACTACGGACTGAGGGACAACCTCTGGCAGAGGATTGACGACAATACCTTTCTCGTATCGGGGAAAATGTCTGCGGAAGGATTGAACGCGCTGATTCCCGTTTCTATACCGGGGGAGGATTTTGATACTGTAGGTGGCTTTGTCTTTCATCTATTCGGGAAACTTCCTGCGAAGGGGGAAGAGGTTCGCTTCGGCGACTACGTTTTCAGGGTGGAAAAAATGGGCAGGGCAAGAATCCTGAATCTAAGGATTGAAAAGGCGGAGAAAGGTGATGACGGATAACTTCCTCTCCATCCTTTTGATACTCTCCTGCATTTGCCTGGAAGGGCTGTATTCCGGCGGCGAACTCGCCCTTGTCGCCTCTGACATCAATAAGGTGAGGCAAAAGGCGAACGGGGGTTCCCGGTCGGCCAAGATTACCCTGAGACTTCTCGAGAAACCGGACTGGTTCCTTTCCACGACATTGAGCGGGACAGGGCTGTCCGTCGTGACGAGCACTTCGATAGCCACCGCCATGTTTATATCCATATTCGGTCTGGCAAGAGGTCCGTTGCTGGCCGTGATCATCATGATTCCTACGCTTCTCATAACGGGGGAGATCATCCCCAAAAGCATTTTCCAGCAGCATGCAGAATTTATCGCCATGAGGCTTTCATGGTTTATCTGGCTCTCGTCGTGGCTGCTGTTTCCCATGGTGTTCATCATCTCCATGATCTTGCGAGGCGCAGTGCGTATTTCAACGGGAGAGAAAGAGATTGCCTCTTCCTCCTATATTACGAAAGGCGGCCTAAAATACATCCTGAGGCACAGGTCCGAGGAGAGTGATATCCAGGGCACGGAAAGAGAAATGATAAAAAACATAATCGATTTCTTCGAGGTGACTGCCGACAAGATAATGGTACCTTTGTCTGCCGTGACCTCCCTCCCGGTGACTGCCACCCTCGGAGAGGCGGTAAACCTTTTATCCGAAAAGAAGTATCTGCGCATTCCCGTTTATCGTGATCAGATATTCAACATCATCGGCATTCTTCATTACTTTGATCTATTGGAGGCCCTGCATGGACGGCTCTTAAATGACCCTTCCCTTTCCGGCAGGGACGAGACGGTTGAATCCTGCATTAAACCCGTAGCCTGCTATATTCCGGAGACCAAACTTGCAAAAGAACTCCTCGTCGAATTGCTGATCGGGGGTGAGAGGATGGCCGTCGTTGTCGATGAATACGGCGGCGCGTTAGGTATTGTCACGATAGAGGATATTCTCGAGGAGGTTGTGGGTGAGATTGACGATGAATATGGCAGCGGTGAAAAAATGTATAAGAAGATCGGCGCCGGCAGGTATCTTGTCAATGCCAGGATAAGCATTGAAAAGATCAACGAGCTGCTTTCGCTTGCCATTCCGGAAGGGGACTATGAGACCCTGGCGGGATTCTTGCTGTGCAGGATGGAGAAAATACCGAAAAGAAGGGATGCAGTCCGGCAGGGCAACACCCTGCTCGTCGTGGAGGATGCCGACTCGCGGTCCATTAAAGAGGTCCTCGTTGAGACGCCTGTGGACGTTGATATCCACGGCAGAGAAGACCGGCCCTCGATGCCTTAAAAAACCACAAATGACAGTGAGTGACGAAGAAACAAGAGAGGGGAGCATCAAAGACAGGATTTGAACATGAGGTCTTTTTATGAGCGGGAGTGAAAGACGGAAGGTGAGCGCTATTATACTTGCTGCGGGCAAGGGGAAGCGTATGAAGTCCGATATGGCCAAGGTACTGCATCCGCTCTGCGGCAAGCCCATGCTGGCGTATTCGGTCGATTCAGCAAGGAAGCTTAATGTGGAAAAGATTGTAGTCGTCATAGGTCACCAGGCGGATCTCGTGAGAGCGGCATTCAAGGATGAAGATTTAATCTTCGTTGAGCAGCCTGCGCAGTTGGGGACGGGACACGCAGTTCTTCAGGCAAGGGATGTCTTCCGCGGCTACAATGGCATCATACTGGTATTGTGCGGAGATGTCCCGTTGCTTTCGGCTGCGACGATCAGGGCCCTTCTGGAGGTCCAT
>DASRZZ010000118.1:0-3714 GCA_035685925.1 Syntrophales bacterium
TGAATATATGACTATTTCAGGGGTGATGTCAACAAAGTTGATGAGGATTATTTTAGAAGGGCGTTCTGCTAATAGGCGGCAACAATTTCGGAATGAAACATGGAATCCTAAGAGGATGCAACTGTTGCGGATTACAGGAAGAAAAGTGCGCTGCCGTGAGAGGAGCCTTTTCGGCAACCCCCTCGACGGCGTTGTTAGATTATTTCAATTTTTGTATCCACGAATCCTCTAGACACATAGCGTGCACAACTCCATGACCTGGCTGCAAGGCCTTCCATGTATAAACGTCGCCAGATAATACGTAAGCTGATTCATGAGAGACAGACTCAAGGCAGCGAGGGAGAAGTAGTTCCGATCCGGTTTTATCAATCCAAATATAAGCGGAGCGCTGCCTTTTAAATTCAAAAACGTAAAGATGGGCACCTTTGACTATTCCGTCTGCCTTTCCAATAAACGTGTAGTTCTTCAGCACTGACGTGCCATCGGTCAACTGCAATCCCTTTAACACTTTGCCTATATCCGCGTTTGTTAATTTCTTCAGGTACGAGATGACTTTCAGGTTATTGCAATCCAGAAATGTGTCGATGTTTTTACTGCAATCCTTATCTGACGAGAATGCAGTTAGTGAAGATAACAAGAAACACATTGCAACTATGCCTGGCAATAAGATCTGATTTATTTTCTTCATAATTTGTGGACCAACTATTAATTAAGTAGACCCCCTACTTAACCTGTCAAAATGCGTCCATAGTTAGGCAGGCAAGTGCAGAATACAGGTTGATAATTATATATCGGCTCGTCTTACTAAAAGTGCAATGGTCAGAGGAAGTATCCGGCACTGAATGATTAAGCCCATTTTCATTACTTCAATCAAATCCCGATACCCCTAATGAGCATAACTGTAACTGTGCTAGGGTGGTTCATTTGCATCTAACATGCTAGTTTCCGAAATAAAGACAGTGGCAATAACCCCTTCGTCCTCAGATCTCTCCCTTCTGCCCGGTGAAGTGGTCACTCTTGTCCTTGAACAGTATATTGAAAGTGGTGAGCGAACCATAGATGCGCGTGATATATTGGTGCAGATCGACCTTTTCGCTATCCGTGAGAACCTTGTGTGAATTGATCTGCGCTTCCATGACCCGCAATCGGTCGCGAACCATCACGATCTTGTGAAAAAAGGTTTCGATGGGAACACTCTTTAGCGCGAGCTTTGGGTCGTCCGGCTTGAGGATCATCTCTCCCCCCTGCCAGCGGCCCCCTAGCTCGGTCTGCGGCATCTCTTCACGACTGACTTCGAATACAGCAAGCTTCACCATTTCGTAAGCAGTGGTGTCGGCGATCGATAGGGCCTGTAGATCGTCCTCCGGCGCAACAATGCTTTTGTCCAGACGAGGGAAATAGATTGTACAGTCCTGCTTGACCCCACTGGCCGATGTTTCTTCCACACGGCCTACGCCAAATCGATCGTGACGAACCATATCTCCTTTGATCAGATTTCCCATATCAAGCCTCCCCGTATTTATTGCAAATCAGAGTGCAAATCGAGTTAACACTCCCTTTAGCTTAGCGCCTAGACAGCTACCTTCACCACGATCTTTCTCACCAGGCACACCCGTTCAGTTGCAAGTCGCGGTGCATGGCCATCTTCGGGCCAGAGCACGGCAAGCTGACCGGCAACGAGACGCACGGGCGACCACTTGCCCGGCTCCATCAATCCGAAACAAATGTCCTGGCCTTCGTCGTAGTCGAACGACGCCGTCATCCCGGCCGCAGGCGCCCATCCGATGATCTCCTCGCCAGAGACGATGTATTGCAAATCAACGTACTTCCGATGGTATTCAAACTTCGGCGTGTCGAAGTGGGCGGTCCGATACCGCTGGAGAATGGCAAAGACGTGTTTCCCCTCGATGGAAACGTTACCATCCGGAAGGTAAAGAAGGTCCGTTTGGCGTAGGAAATCGATGGCCTTCTGCATTGAGTGCGTCATCGGTATCTGCTGATCAATATGCTGGAGGTTCGTGACGATCATCGCTCTCCTCCCTGCCGCACAGAAGGATCTCCGTCCTTGAACGTCAGCAGAAGTTCAGGAGGTAGGTGCACCGCATAGGGGCAGACGTAAAGATTGAGTCGCTTTTCCTTTATTCAAGTTTGCGAACGTACAATTTGTTACTTCACTTCAAGGTTTGGGGTCTACCATTTATTGAGCAGACGCTATCATCGCAAGGTCGGTGTTTGTTGGCTTGGCAATGATCCTGCTAGACACTTAGCAGTATCCTTGACGAATATATGCCGGATTTACAGAATTGTCAACGACAGCGATAGCGTAACACGGAATGGGTATGTTTAGGCGAGAAGCTGATAGTTTCCGAGTGATCTTCCCCCGAAATAATGGACACCTAGCTAAGTTTCTTTCAGGGCCTTTTCGTACTGTTCCGGGCTCTTGTATCCTAATCCCGAGTGTTTCCTGACTCGATTGTAAAACACTTCGACATACTCAAAAATGCTCAACCTCGCTTCTTCCCGCGTTCGATATCGTTCGCCATGAACCAACTCCCGCTTTAACGAGCTGAAGAACGATTCCATATAGGCATTATCATAACAATTGCCTTTTCTACTCATGCTGGGCGTTATGCCGTAGCGCCTCAGGAGCGCCTGATACCCATAACACGCATACTGCCTGCCGCGGTCTGAGTGATGGATCAGACCCTCGGGCGGGTTCTCCCTCGTCACAGCCTGTTTTAGTGCTGTGGCCGTCAGATCCTCCGATAGCTGGTTGTTCATCGACAGCCCGATGATCTTCCTGGTCGGCACACTCATAACCGCGGATACGTAAAGCCAACCTTCATTGGTCGGAACATACGTGATATCCGATGCCCACAGCGGACCTTTATGGTTACGATCAATCAGCAAGTTGGCAGCCAGTGAATAGTTATGCTTTGACTCCGTGGTGGTCTTCCTGAACCTCCTCTTTAACTCTGCCTTAATCCCGTTATCTTTCATGATCCTGGCGATCCGATTCTTCCCGCACCGGGTTCCCTGGTCGTGAAGCTCTGCTGTTATCCTGGGGCTGCCGTAGATCTTTCTGCTCTTCTGATGAATCTCTTTTACGCGGTCCAGGAGCTGCTCGTTTTCTTTCCAGCGTTTTCCCGGTTTTCGATTCCTCCACGCATAATAACCACTTCGAGATACTTCCAACACCTCGCACATTTTCGTAAGCCGATAAATCCCTCGCTGTCTTTCAATGAACAGGTACTTTATCAGCTCCGTCTGGAAAACACGCCCAAGGCTTTTTTTAAAATGTCCCGCTCTTCTTTGACGTCATCCAATTCCTTCCGGAGACGTCTTATCTCTGCATCTTCGGGTTTCAGGCCCTTACCAGTAAAAGCTCCATCACCTTCCATTTCGAACCGTCTTCTCCATTGATGAATCAAATTCGGATGGACATCGAGATCTCTGGCCACCTTCTTGACAGGTATGCCTTTCTCCAGTACCATACTTACTGCGTTCTTCTTAAATTCATCATTGAACTGCCTCTTCACCGCCATATGGACCTCCTCTCACGATTGTACAACTATTTGATGTGTCCATCAAATCGGGGGAGGCTCAGAGTGAAACTTATAATATTGAAAAGTTGAAACTGTTGCGCATTTCAGGAAGACATAATTACAGTTTCAATAACCGTAAACTCCAACGTTACATTTAGAAATCCATATT
>DASRZZ010000119.1:0-6265 GCA_035685925.1 Syntrophales bacterium
CGGTGAAGGCCCTCACAGCACCTGATAAATGCTTCAATACAAATGCCCATCGCCGGCTTTCCACCGGTCGGGACGGAAATAGACGCCCAGCTGTAGTCTGGGCCTTTGAATAGCCGGTGAAATACGTTATTCCTGAAATCCAGGTTATTACAAAGATCATGGCAACAGCAAAACTCCAGGTAAGGGCCAGATCGAAAACTACACTGCCCGCCTGCCCCTGAAGGGCTGCCTGTATACTGTCAAAGACCCAGGTCGTCGGGAAAAAGGGTGAGCCCGGCGTCTCAAGGGATTTGAAGTAAAGAATAAGAGAGGCGAAGGTGTCAGGATCGACAAGCCTCTCCGGCCTCATCAGTCGAAAAGCTACAAGAAGAATCAGAAACAGCGCAAACCCGAGGAAAACGAAGAACGACCTGAGACGGCCTGCGGGCAGTATCACGGCAATCAGGACGACGGCAAGGGCGCTTACGCCCGAAGCAATGAGACATAGCGGCAAAATTGTAAGGCCCACCGTCGTATAAAATAACAATCCCGCCTTATACACGATGCCGTAAGATAAAAACACCGGCAGCATGTATACTATTACCATCCAGGAGCTGTCGATGGTACTCTCAAACCAGCGTGCAAGAAATATCTTCGCCGCATTGACAGGCATGGAGTGGACGAGAATAAGGTCCTTGCTTAGATAAAGCTTCGTCAGACACGTTATTATGCTGCTGAAGATGAGCAGTGAGAATAACGTCACAAGCACCATGGACATGAGCTTACGGGCCAGGACGTCTCCAAAGCCCTCGACTCCTTGAAAATAGGCAAGGACACGATAAAATATTACAAAGATTCCCGCCCAGAATAGCAGTCCTACTGTCCCCAAAAGCAGACCCTTTAATCTGCTATTCTTCGCATCTTTTGCGTGACTTCCGTTCCTAAAAGACCAAAGACGCGGCCTTAAAAGGGCAAGAATTTCTTTCATGGAACTGCCCGTTCCTCTGTCAAGATTAAGAATACCTCTTCCAGATCACCTTCCCGAACATCGGCAGCACGCTTAAGATCTCCGGTGGTACCGGTCGCGATAAGGGAGCCTCTATGAATTATGCCAATACGGTCGCAGATGTCCTCAGCCACTGACAAGGTATGGGTCGACATAAAAATGGTCGTTCCCATTTTGGCCAGATCACGAAACATACCCTTGACCATTTTTATCGCCGAGGGATCGAGGCCTACCATGGGCTCATCCACAATGATCACAGCTGGGTCATGAAGAAGCGCCGAAGAAATAATGAGACGCTGTTTCATGCCGTGAGAATAGGATTCTATGAGTTCATCCGCCCAGTTAATAATGGCAAACCTCGTCAGTAGAGCCTGGGCCTTCGCCAGGAATACTCCTTCATCGACGCCATAGAGATCTGCCGAAAACCTCATAAATTCCATACCCGTCAGCTTTTCATAGATAAAGGGCCTATCAGGTATGAAACCTATCCTTCGTTTGACGCTCTCCGGATCATCGGCCATATCTATGCTATCGATGATAATCATACCCTCGGTTGGTGCGAGGACGCCACCCATGATACGTATTGTTGTGGTTTTGCCGGCGCCATTAGGACCTATAAAACCATATATTTCACCTTTCGATACGGAAAGATTGAGATTGTCTACAGCCAGAGTATTCCCGTAGCGTTTGGTCAGATTCTTCAATTCGATTACCTTGCGGTCTTGCGGGTCATTCATATTAAGTTGCTCGATGTGATAGTTCCACTTTCATCTCGATTTATCGAGGACCCTGAGACGCACCTTCCCAATGACGCCGATGAGGTCTACCTGCTGATCCGCCTCCCCTCGAGCAAATCGAATATGTGTGACATCCGCCGGCATCTGGTCCATGACGGCATCTGCAGTCACCCATGTTCCGATAAAAAGGACATTCCAGGCATGATAGTAAAATCTTCCCCTCTGGTAGACGAGTCCCACTTCCACCTGTGCCGGAATGCCCGCGGCCCGCGCCAGTGCAGCCAGCAAGACCGCATGCTCATTGCAATCCCCAACGAGGTTGTTCAGTGTCTCAAGGGCATTGGGAACGGAAAGCACAGGCCTCTTCTCCACGTTCTTATGAACCCATGCTACTAGCTTTGACGCCTTCACAGAGATGGGATCATCGGGAGAGATAATTTCCTGCGCCTGGCTCACGATCTTCTTGTCATCGGATTGAATGAACGGACTCGGCTTTAGGAAGTCTTCGTGCCCCCGTATATTTGCGGCATGAAGAGGACGTGTCGGAATTGTTTCCTTCTGAACCACCAGTATATCTTTTTTCAGTGTTTGTCTGCCCCCATTCAACTTGATGTTGCTCTTCTCTATATTCGTTATTTTGACCTTCAGCATCGCCAGTTGAGCGGCATCGTCAATGACCATATTGGATGGGATAGAAGCAATCTCTGTCAGGTCAGCGCTCGCGGTGAGCGTAACCCCATCTAAAGCCTGACTTTTTGTGACCTGCTCCAGGGTAATTCCCAGAATGCCCTGTTCTCTTAAGATGTCACCGCCCTCGCTGATCCAAGCGAACTGCCTGGCTCCCATAAAGTCAACAGATATTTTCCTGGCTCTTCTTTTATGACCCATAATCGTGATGACATCATCGCCCAGCACGGTCAGTTTCACAGGTCTCTGACCCAGGGTTGCTGGATCAAATACATTGATACTTCTGCTTTCTCCCTCTTTCATTTGTGTAACATTCGCAGATTCAAGAAGACCGTTGGCCAGATGGGGTGTGTCTTTTAGGGTGAGGACGGTCTTTTTCTCAGAGCCTGGCATTTCTGTATAAAGCGTAACCTGGTTGCCGCTTATAACCCCATGTGCCTGGAAACGGAAGAGGCTTGAGCGGAGGTCAAAATTAAAAGAAGACAGAGTCATATCGGGGTTCAGATTTCCTTCCGTCTTAATCGTCATCCCCTGGACGACGCCCATAGTATTAATCTGCAGGAAAACAGACTCCAAAAGATGATATCCTTTCTCCGTCCTTGAAAAAAGTCTATGGCTATATCCGATTTTTCGTCCGTTCTGAGAGATATTCATCCATGATTGTTTATCTTGAAGCCCCTGAAACCCGGAAAGATAAGGCGCTTTGCCGTCTCTTGACGGAAATAATTGGTATCGCCCCCGGTTAAAGAGATCAAGACGCAAGGCAAGGAGCAGGAGAAACAATATTACAAATCCGAGACCGATAAACCAGTGCCGTTTTAGCCTGAAGAAAGACATATACTATTCTGAAGACCCCACAAAAAACCCATAAATTAACCTCCAACACATTCTTCACAACATCAAAATCCGTCTCGCCGAGTCCCATCTCTCTGGTCGGCTTGACGAAGGATGCCTCAAGGCTTCAGGGCTTCTGCAAAGATATATAATTCCAATTTAAATTTTCACTTTCCAGAACCTTCTCGAGTACCATCATTGCCGACTATGTTAACCCATTGATATCGGAAACCTGATGGCCTGATCCAAGTTTTCAAAGTATAATTAAGTGGCCTTGAGATGTCAATGAGACACATCACAGAATCCAGTCACACCGCGAAAATCAATCTTGTCATGGATTCTAATTTCTGATAGCCTTCGCTCCATAGATAGCTATTTCATGCATATTCAATTCTCATTTTTTGCGAGGTCACCAGCATCTAATGAAAGAAAGTCAATCAATGAAGCGGGCAAAAGAGGTCCTGAGGATAGAAGCAGAGAGTATCCTGGGTCTTATCGATAAAGTGAACACCAACTTTGATAAAGCGGTAAGAATAATTTACAGGTCCAAAGGCAGGGTTATCGTAACCGGTATAGGAAAATCAGGATTGATAGGCAAAAAAATTGTCGCCACCCTTACAAGCACCGGCACACCTGCCATCTTCCTTCACCCTGTAGAAGGCATGCACGGAGATTTGGGCATTGTCACAAAGGATGACGTCATGCTAGCCATTTCAAACAGCGGAGAAACGGATGAGCTCAACATGATCATAGGAAGCGTCAGAAAGATCGGCGCGCACCTTATCTCCTTCACGGGTAACCTTTCCTCAACGCTTGCTAAAGCCAGTCACGTAGTTATTGACATCGGCGTGGAGAGGGAGGCCTGCCCTTTCGGCCTGGCCCCGACTTCAAGCACTACGGCGTGTCTAGCCATGGGAGATGCTCTGGCGGCAGTTCTTATTGAGAAAAGAAAATTTAATGAGAAAGATTTTCACAGATTCCATCCCGCTGGAAATCTGGGACAGCGCTTGAGGGCGAAGGTAAGAGATGTGATGATAACAGGCGGACAGATTCCCAAAGTTCGTACCGGAACATCCGTTATGAAGGCCATTGAAGAAATAGACAGAGGCAACAAAGGATTCGTTCTCGTTACGGACAAAAAGAATTCTTTGCAGGGAATATTGACAGACGGCGACCTGAGACGTCTTGTGAGAAGGGGCCAGGATTTTAGAGACAAGCTTATAGATGATGTGATGACCTTATCGCCGAAGACAATCGAGGAAGACGCGTCACTTGCACGCGCGATTGAATATATGCAAAAGGAAGAAATTACTACCCTCGCTGTTGTAAACGGGAAGAACCGCCTCACGGGATACATTCATCTTCACGACATCCTAGGCAGAGGGGGAACCTTGAAGATCTCCGTAGCTTAACAACGCGGATCGGGAATATTACATGCAACCATGGAACCAGTGTCCATTTTACCCCTATTTAGACAGCTTTTGAAGAAAAGCGCGCATCTGTGTAAATTTTCTTAAACTGCATTTTATAAAGATATATCAAAGGTCAGGGTCAGATGGCTCTACCTTTTTGTGCATTTCACTTCTTAATCATCGGCATAATCAAATCGCTTGTACTGAGGACTTGATACTATTTAAGCCCTCCCCTAAAACATGGTATATTTGTTTTTGACAAGACAAAATAATACGGGAAGAAGAAGGAACATGAGATTTTACACCAATCAGCGCAAGTACTACTGCGGAATCGATCTACGCACAAGAAAAAATGTTTGGGAAAAGTGAATTAATGAATACAGGAGAACTATCATGAAACCAATCGGGCCTATGATGTGGGAACACAGGTTAATTGAAAAAATGTTGAGGCTGTTTGCTGGTGAAATCCAAAAGGTCAATGAAAAAAAGCAGGTGGACACCGTTTTTATCGATACAGCTGTTGATTTTATCAAAACCTATGCGGACAGGACTCATCATGGTAAAGAAGAGGATATACTTTTTCGAGACCTTGCAAAAAAGCAACTTTCAACAGAACATGCGAGAATTATGAACGAACTCATCGAAGAGCATAAATATGCAAGAAAGACTGTAGGCAAGCTAGTGGCAGCCAAGGAGAAATACTTGACCGGTGAAAACACCTCTCAAGAGGTCATTGGTTGCCTGAAGGAATTAGCACGCTTCTATCCTCAGCACATTGAAAAGGAAGACAAGCATTTCTTTTTCCCCTGCATGGATTATTTCACGAGAGAAGAACAGGATGCGATGCTTCTTGAATTCTATGAGTTCGACAGAAAGATGATTCATGAAAAATATAAAAAAGTGGTGGAGAATTTAAGAGCATAAATAAAATGTAAAGTTGTGACAGAAATGATCATCCCGTTGTTTTGTTTCCTGAACTGTTAATTTTCTAATTCTGTCCTTCTATGCTACATGACAAATCCGTATTCCTTATTGCTTAAAACAAAAAGGCAGGGCCGTTTGACCCTGCCTTTTAGCTAAAAGTGAAAAAGTGAGATTACCCTTTAAACTTCTTCTTCGCTCCTACAACCCAAGTTAAACCGGGACCAAGAAGGGAGGAACATGGTACGTGGTTTTTATGGGCTTATGACATATGTTACCAAGTTAAGACACATGTATTAGTGCTGCTAGTAACAATCTTTAGCATGTTGCCGGTCACTCTGCCTTACAGGGAATAGACTGGGCCGTATAACTCCTGTGTTTATAAGTCAGGAAACCATGCTTTTTCTATTTTACAGTATATCCTCTCGCATCAAGGCAAGCACCCATCGCACGTTGATAATCCGCATTCTTCTGGGGGGATGGGACGCCTCCTGGTGGCTGCGTTGGATCATACTTTGTCTCGCCTACCGCCCAGAGATGACACTGGTAGCGATCCTCCGCCTGTTGCTTCTCACTCTGACCCTGACGAGGATACATGAATATCTGCTGCGCCGGCTGTGGTGCCGCCGCGGGTGGCGCCGCTGCGGCCGGAGGCGCCTGGCTAACTGCGCCCTCTGGTGGAGCTACAA
>DASRZZ010000120.1:0-23291 GCA_035685925.1 Syntrophales bacterium
TAATCTTGGTGCCTTTAATCTCCATGATAGGCATGCGTAAGCCCGCGCCCTTCAGGTGAATGAGCGATGCTGCATCCCTTATATACCTTTCTATCTCCTCCTTTTGCGAGGCTGGTAAATCTGTAACGCCCTTTACGAATCCCATACGTCTGTATATATTTCTACGGGGCGGGGGGATTGATATGGATTCGAAAAAAAGGGCGGGTGCCATGGCAGACGATACGATGATTCCTTTCATCTCTGTGGGTTTGTGGAATATTTTTTCGATTATGCTCTTTTTTTCGTGATGTGTTTCATCAGTCCACCGTCTCTGAGAAGTTGCCGCATGAACGGTGGAATGGGTTCTATACGTAAGGGTCCTCTGAAAGTGCCTAACATTCTGATCGTTCCGCTACTGCCATCCACCTCGATCTCCTCGCCCTCGGAAACCATGTCCCACAAATCTCTCGATTCAAAAATGGGCAGTCCGATGTTGAAGGCGTTCCGGTAAAATATGCGGGCGAAACTTTTAGCAACGACGCAGGAAATCCCAGCGGTCTTGATGGCGATGGGTGCATGTTCTCTTGATGAGCCGCAGCCAAAATTATCCCCTGCCACAATGATGTCGCCAACGCTTATTTTTTTCACGAATTCAGGATCGGCATCTTCCATGCAGTGGGCGGCGAGAAATGCAGGGTCAGATGATACTAAATAACGGGCAGGGATGATGGCATCGGTATCTATGTCGTCTCCAAATTTCCAGACGTTCCCTCTGAATTTCATAATATTTTACCCTCTACAATTCCTGCGGACTGGCAATCCGTCCCAAAACCGCGGATGCCGCAGCAATAGCGGGGCTGGCAAGATATACTTCACTGCCGGTATGCCCCATGCGGCCGGTGAAATTCCTGTTCGTTGTGGAAACGGCCTTCTCACCATCCGCTAACACGCCCATGTGACCGCCCAGACAGGCGCCGCAGGTCGGCGTGCTGACCGCCGCATGTGCATCGATAAATATCTCTATGAGGCCTTCCTGAAGGGCTTGTTTGTATATCCCCTGCGTGGCGGGCACGACGATCAACCGTACATGTGGGGCCGCCTTCTTTTTTTTGAGGATGCCCGCTGCAACCCGGAGGTCCTCTATTCTACCATTCGTGCATGATCCGATAACAACCTGATCAATCTTGACATCGCCCACCTGGCTGATCCCCCTGACGTTTGATGGCGTATGGGGGAATGCGACCTGGGGTTCTATCTTGTTGACATCGATATTGATAACATCCGCATACTGAGCATCGGGATCAGAGTTATAAAACCTGTAGGGCCGCTTTGCTCTCTCCTTTACGTAGGCCTTTGTTATATCATCCGGTACGAAAATGCCGTTCTTTGCGCCTGCTTCAATGACCATGTTAGCTATGGTCAATCTGTCCGCCATGCTTAGCCGTCCGATGGTTTCGCCGGTGAACTCCATCGCTTTGTAAAGGGCACCATCTACACCAATAAGACCGATGATATAGAGGATTAGGTCTTTGCCGGAAACCCATTTTTTCATCTTGCCGGAAAAGACAATTTTCATCGTCTCAGGGACCCTGAACCAGACCTCACCGGCCATCATAGCGGCGGCAAGATCGGTGCTGCCAACACCGGTGGCAAAGGCCCCTAGGGCGCCATAAGTGCATGTATGGCTGTCGGCGCCGATAACCAGGTCTCCCGGTAAAACGATGCCCTGTTCGGGAAGGAGAGCATGTTCAATGCCCGCTTCACCAACGTCATAGTAGTGGGTCAATTTTTGTTCCCGGGCAAATTCCCTGATGAACTTACACTGCTGGGCGGCATCGATGTCTTTATTTGGTGTGAAGTGATCAGGTATAAGCACCACCTTGTCCCGATCAAAAACCTTAAGCCCCCCGGCCTTTCTGAATTCCGCGATGGCAATTGGAGCCGTTATATCATTTCCGAGGGCTATATCCACTCTTGCGTTTATCAGCATCCCAGGATGGATCTCTTTGAGGTCTGTGTGGTGGCACAGTATTTTTTCCGTGATGGTCATTCCCACGTTGTTAATTCTCCACTTATTTATTTACGATATTTCCTTACACTAAAGTCCTTTTTTATACAACTTTAACCTTTTTCACATCCCCTTTAAGAAACTCGAGACGGTTCAGAGCATTGATATATGCCTTTGCAGAGGCTACAATGACATCGGGCTCGGCGCCGCGTCCTGCCACAGAGCGCCCGTCGTACTTGAGTTGAACCATGACCTCGCCTAATGCATCCGTTCCTCCGGTAATTGCGGAAACTACATACTTCAGCAGGTGGTAGTTGGTGTTGGTAATTTTCCTGATGGCGGCGAAGGTCGCATCTACAGGCCCCACGCCAAAACCTGCGTCCTGAATGATTTTCCCGTCTACTTCCATCTGCATGGTCGCCGTAGGTATGGCCACGTTCCCGCTCACTACATTCAGATAGACCAGTTTGTACCTCTCGGCAATCTTATACACTTCTTCGTATACGATGGCCTCCAAATCTTCATCAAAGATCTCTTTCTTGACATCAGCCAGTTCCTTAAACCTGACAAATACTTTCTTAAGTTCACCTGAGGTCAGCTTATAACCTATTTTCTTGAGATGTTCGGAGACGGCATGACGGCCTGAGTGCTTCCCGAGAACCAGATGGGTCCCGGAGATACCGACGGATCGAGGTGTCATAATTTCATACGTGATCTTCTCTTTGATTAACCCGTCCTGGTGGATGCCCGATTCGTGCGCGAACGCATTGGCTCCGACAATCGCCTTGTTCGGTTGAACTGGTATGCCCGTTATATGAGTCAGGAGTCTCGATGACTGATAGATGTGCTCTTTTTTGATTCCCGTGCTAAATCCGAAAAAATCCTTCCGGGTCTCTAGTGCCATAACGATTTCCTCCATGGCTGCATTCCCGGCCCGTTCTCCGATCCCGTTGATTGTGCATTCCACCTGCCGTGCGCCATGTTTAACAGCGGCCAAAGAATTAGCCACGGCCAGTCCCAGATCGTTATGACAATGAACAGAAATAACGGCCCTGGTAATATTCTTGACTTTTGCAAACAGATAATCAATGAGGCTGCCAAATTCATCGGGTACTACATAACCCACAGTGTCGGCGATGTTCACTGTGGTAGCCCCTGTTGCGATAACAGCCTCTACCATATCACAGAGGTAATCCCAGTCCGTTCTTGTTGCGTCCATGGGAGAGAACTCGACATTAGGTATATAGGAACAGGCACGGGCCACAGCGGCTCGGGCTTCTTTCAGAACTTGGGCCCGTGTTTTCTTGAGCTGGTATTTGAGATGGATATCAGATGACGAAATAAAGGTATGGATCCGTGGATGAGCTGCCTCTTTGATGGCCTCCCAGGCGCGGTCGATATCAGCGGAATCGGCCCTCGCCAGGGCGGCAATCTGCGGCTCTCTGACCTCGCGGGCGATCTGCTGCACAGCCCTGAAGTCGCCATCTGAAGCGATCGGGAATCCTGCCTCAATGATATCTACCCCCAACTTTTCGAGTTGCCTGGCGATCCGCAGCTTCTCATCCAGGTTCATGCTCGCCCCTGGTGACTGCTCCCCATCCCTCAGTGTTGTATCGAATATTAGCACTCTTTTTTTCTTTGTATCCATATCTCCCTCCATTCAATCTAATCCAAAAAATAAAAAAGGCCATGAGCTTTTATGAGCCCATGGCCTTTAGGTACGCTTCATTTAGGGTTGCTACGGATTACCTAAAAACGACGGGCGCCTGCCGTTAAGCAAATGGCGAAGAAGGGCGAGGAGCAGCAGGATCGTGGTTCTCTTTGAATTAACTAATGCCTTCTTCACGCCAAACGTCACTTTCAGGAAATCCTTTCAGGATTGTCGTCAGAATAAATCACAACAAAACCACTGTCAAGGCATTTTTTCGAGGTTGTTTTTTCCAACGCATAAAGAGATGTAGGGTAGTTGAGGTGGGGGAGATATTATATCATTCTCTTTTTTACTTCATAGCTTTAGCTTGGAAAGATCCACTTCGTTAATACTTTCCGGCTGCCATCTGGGCCGATCATCCCGGTCAATTATCCGGGCCCGAACCCCTTCAGGAAAGTCCGGATGTCTCACAATAAACTGCATGGCGCAAAAATCCGCTTTATATACTTTTTCCATGGGGATATGCTCGTTGTGGCGCAACAGTTTCAGCGTCACAGCTAGGGCCGTGGGAGACCTTTCGGAGAGTTCCGACATAAGGCCTTCGCAGGGGGAAAGAAGGATGGGGCATGCGTTAAGGGAATCGATAATCTCCGGCAATGACGGTTGTCCGGCAAAGTATTCCGCCACCCAGTTGTCTACATCCGGTCTCGGTACGATGCTTCTTTCGAAGTAGGTCTTGATCTTTCTCATCAGCAGAGGCAGCAATTCCTTCGCGCTTAATACGTCTTTGATTTTGAATCTCTCGATGGAATGTATCAAATCACGGACCTTATCGGCTTGTGTCAAGTGCGTCGCGAAACCGGCCCTGACGCACTCACTGCCTTTCAATTCGTGGCTTGTCAGGGCCAGGTATTCAGGGTATCCGGAAGGACACTTGCCGTACATCCAACCGGTTGCGCCCACATCGGGGAAAAAGCCAATCCTTGCTTCCGGCATGGCCATGCGTGTCTTTTCCGTTGCGATCACCCAGTCTGCGCCCGCCGCAATCCCGAGGCCGCCTCCCATGGTAACGCCGTCGGCTATTACGATTACAGGCTTGGGACATTGGTGGACCATGAGGTCAAAACTGAACTCCTCGAGGAAGAATTGATCCAGGGCAGCGAAGTTCCCATTCCGTATATCATCAGCAAGGTGCTTAACGTCCCCGCCTGCACAGAATCCCTTTTCACCGAGTCCGTAGAACAGGATCAATTTGCAATCAGGATCGCCAAGGGCTTCGTTGAAATAACCAGTCATGAGCCGGACCATCTCCAGAGTGAGGCTGTTCAACGCCTCTTTTCGATTCAGTATGATCGACATGCCTATGCCGGTTCGCTGCATGATGACTGGAGGCTTCTTGGAAAGGTTTTTTTTCATCGAGTTGTCCGATCTATGAGAGGCTGACTATTGCTCCATGTCCGCTTCTGCATTAATGATGATGTCGATGTGCTTTCCCACCGTGAATCCTCCCGGATATTTATAGTTCCACGTCATTCCGAAATCCTCCCGCTGAAGGTAAACTGTTGCGGCAAATCCCATGGTGGTATATGAACCGGTTTCATCTGTGAAGTAGGTCGGGCCGAAATACTGGGCGTGAAGGAGGACGGGCCGCTTCATACCGATAATGGTGAGGTCTCCGTGCACCTTGAACATGTTGCTGCCTGCCTCTTCGCTTTTGGTACTCCTAAAAAGAATATGGGGGTATTTTCCCACATCGAAAAAATCGGAACTTCGGAGATGGTTATCTCTGGCTTCAATGCCAGTGAAAATGCTCGCCGCATCTATCGCAATCTCCGTGGACGTACCGGCTATATCCGCTGGGTCAAATTTGATAAAACCCGCAACCTTGTTGAATTGACCATGAACGTCATTGATCATTATGTGGCGCACCGTGAAATGAGCCACCGTATGATCGGTGTCGATAATCCATTTGGCCATTTGGAAACTCCTCCATCATCCTCTATTCATTGAGACAAGGAACTTTCGACCTTCCTCAGAAAACGGGGTGGCTCTAAAAATATCGTGTTTGGATGTTAACACGTTATTCAATGAGTTCTATAAGGAGAAAAGTCAATTATGTTCGACAATAATCTCATTTATGCGTCAGCCAAAGGATTAAAGAAATTTGTTTTCAGAAAGGATAGGTTTTTGAGGCTGTCAAGCATATTAGGGGAAGGAAAATATGGCTCCTGCCAGCCGCGAAACACAAAAAATATTTTGTTGTCAAAAATATTTTTGACCGCAATGAAAGATATGGGTATCATAGTGACAATTATTGCGTTCAATGATGGGAAGGGGGATAAAGTATGAAGGTGCATATTAAGAGTAATGTGTCATGGGTCGGTAAGGTTGATTGGGAACTCAGGAAATTTCATGGGGATGAATACTCGACACATCGCGGGTCTACCTACAATTCGTATCTGATTCAAGAAGAGAAAGTGGCATTGATTGATACGGCATGGTTTCCCTTCGCGAAAGAGTATGTCGAGAACCTGCAAAAAGCTATTGATCTAAAAAAAATCGATTATGTCATTGCAAACCATGCGGAGATCGATCACAGTGGCGCACTCCCCGAACTCATGAGCCATATTCCTGATGCGCCTATATACTGCACTGCAAACGGCATCAAGTCCCTCAGAGGTCACTACCACCAGGATTGGGATTTCCACGCCGTAAAGACGGGTGAGCGCCTCAGTTTGGGGAAAAAGGAATTGATCTTTGTGGAGGCGCCCATGCTTCACTGGCCGGACAGCATGTTTTGTTACCTGACGGGCGATAACATTTTATTCAGTAACGATGCATTCGGGCAGCACTATGCAACGGAGTTCCTGTTCAATGATCTCGTTGACCGTGCCGAACTGATGGAGGAATGCATAAAGTATTATGCAAATATCCTGGCTCCATTCAGCGCATTTGTTGAAAAAAAAATCAAGGAGGTCTTGTCCTTCAATTTGCCCGTGGATATCATCTGTACAAGCCATGGCGTGGTCTGGCGGAATAACCCAGCTCAAATTGTTGAGCAGTATCTGAAATGGGCTGACAGTTATAAAGAAAATCAGATCACCATCGTTTACGATACCATGTGGGGCGGCACCCGTATCATGGCGGAGAATATCGCCTCCGGCATAAAGCAATCCGCTCCGAACGTGAATGTGAAGTTGTATAATCTTTCCAAGTCGGACAAGAATGACGTGATCACGGAGATTTTTAAATCAAAGGCCATTCTTGTCGGGTCCCCGACGATAAACAGGGGCATACTGACGGCGGTCGCGGCCCTTCTGGAGGAAATTAAAGGTCTGAGATTTCAGGGCAAGAAAGCAGCAGCTTTTGGCTGCTACGGGTGGAGCGGCGAATCCGTGAAGGTCATTACGGGAAATCTTGAATCCGCAGGCTTCAGTGTTGTTGATGCAGGAATAAGGAGTCTTTGGAACCCGGACGCCAAAGGCATTGAAACATGCATCGAGTATGGAAAGAAGGTGGCCGCGCTTTTTGACTAAGCGGCATATGCAAGAAAGTACGGATTAGGACGAACATGTCGGTCGACTTGTCCCGCGAGATTCATTATGTCGGGCAAGGTCTCCTTTCGCCGCTTGAAGTGTAAAAGTGATAGGTTTGGGATGATTTGACCATTTGTTCGCGAAGACATGGACCTCATACAGGCCGCTTTGCAAAATGCGGTTTGTCAATTCTGCCATATGACTCTCAACGCCGCCCAACAAGCCATATTTGGGAATTATAACCGCGAGTTTCTTTCGGGCATGTATTACACTGAAATCTCGCTTTCCTTATGAGCCGGCTGTGGAACACATATCGCACATTTCGAAAGGACGAACGTCAAAAAGGATTCTCAGCAGATTGTTTATTTTATTATACTTACTGACCTTTTTACCTTCAACTTCTTGTGGAAGAAAATTTCTTTCATAATCCTTCTGTCAATCTCTTTTCCCCCAAGTTCGCTAACGCAGGGTGCCCCGATTCTTGTATATCAAGAAGCCAGGGCACTACCACGCGTTGGTTTTGTTACTTACCAGTTACCTCTCATCATGCCAGGGCCGCCACCGACGCCAGGGCCAGGACCAATGCCAGGACCGCCACCATACATGCCAGGGCCGAAACCGCGTCCCATTTTGAAGGACTTCAGCTTTTCCTGCTGCTCCGGCGTTAAGACCTTGAAGATCTCAAGCCTATAGGCGGTCATCTTATCCTGCATTTGATCGCGAAGGGTTCTGATCTCCTTCTGCGTTGCTAAAATCTTGTTCTGGTCAGGGTTTGTTTGTAACCACAGCAGCTTTAGGTCACCACGCTTGATGAAAATTTTGTCCCGCAGGGGTTTTATGTTTATCAGGTTGGCTTCGCGAAGCGCGTTGATTTTTGCCGTCTGTTCAGGAGTCAGGTTAAGCTGGGATAGAGGTGATTCATCCAGTCCATAAAGCCCGTAACAATCCCCTCCACCATGCCCTCTTCCCCACCCGGGACCATAAGCAAATGCATAAGCCGATAAAGCCGCAACAACAAGTACGGTTACTAGTGTCATTGTTAATTTTTTCATCGTCATATTCTCCTTAGATGTTATTTCTTTTGTCTCGTATAAACAGCAAGGGCCGTGCCAGATTAAATTTTTTGAATGTAAGACCTTTATATACCTATAGTATTGTCGAATCATCTATAGTCATGTGGTAATGTATATGCAGCTTCGAAGAAAAAATGTGGATAAGAAGTATCCAGTTATGATATCCAGTTGAATAAAAAATATCCAGATTGATATGAAGCACAAGATTAATGAGAAAGGGCGGAAATTCTGGGCAGGTGTCTCACCGTGGTTTATCATCGGAGCCGTTGTCATGATTGTGCCCGTCTTTGTTGTATTGACCCTTGCGAGTATAAACAAAGAAAAAGAATACACTACCCAGCTTTTGGTTGAGAAGGGAGCAGCATTGATAAGATCTTTTGAAGCGGGTGCGAGAACTGGCATAGGAATGCGATGGAGCAGTTTTCAACTGCAGAAACTGTTGATTGAAACAGCGCAGCAGCCGGACATCGACCATCTCATTGTAACTGATGTAGAGGGCGTGATCGTGGCAGACAGCGATCCCTCGATGATTGGGGAAAAGTACGGGACAGATCTTGATCTCGCACGCCTTGCTGCTTTAAAGCAAGTGGAATGGAGGCAGGTTCCCAATCCTGAAGGAGCTGATACATTTGAAGTATACCGGCAATTTTCTCCAACAGGGAAACCATTTCAGGGATTTCAGAAGGCAACGAAATTAGATAAGCAACCATTGCCGCGAGGAGCGGACAAGTCAGAAAGTGCTTCGGGTGGGTATGTAATATTTGTCGGAATGGACATGGGACCGGTCATTGCGGCAAGAGAGCAGGATACACGCCACACAATCTTAATGGCTGCTGTTCTTATTCTCATTGGATGTTCAGGCGTCATTTCTCTTTTTCTCGCACAAGGGTATCGCTCGGCAAAAACTTCTTTCTCCAGAATAAAACTCTTTTCAGATAGCCTCGTGGAAAATATGCCCATCGGTCTTGTTGCCATAAATGACCGGGAGGAAATCATCTCATTTAACCAGACCGCCGAATCCATCATCGGTTATTCGCATCAGGATGTCCTGGGAAAGAAAGCGAACGAGGTCATGCCTCCGCCTTGCATGGCCTTATTGCAGGGACTGAAAAGGGGGCAAAAAGTGATTGAAAAGGAGGTAGATTGTCCGCTCAAGGATGGCAGAACAATTTCCCTCGAGGTTATTGCTACAGTTCTGGAGGAAGATGACGGCAATTTTCTCGGATATGTAGTGCTCTTCAGGGACATCACGGAGGTGCAGCATCTGAAAAGAGAAATGGCGCGTAGTCAACGCCTCGCGGCAGTGGGAAGTCTGGCGGCTGGGATTGCCCATGAATTAAGAAACCCTTTGAGTTCCATTAAAGGCTTTGCCACGTTTTTTAAAGAGCGCTACCGGGGTAACCCTGAGGATCAGAAGACCGCCGAGGTCATGGTTCAGGAGGTCGAAAGGCTGAACAGGGTGATAGGCCAGCTCCTCGAGTTTGCAAGACCGATGGATATGAAGAAAGGGTGGACTTCCATCCAGGAGGTAATCAAACATACCCTGAAGATGATAGAAGGCCAGGCGAAAGCGAAAGGGATAACCATCCGGACGGATCTGCCGCAGCACATGGGGAATGTCTTTATAGATTCGGACAAGATAAAACAGGTGCTCCTGAATCTGTATTTAAATGCCGTGGAAGCAATGGAGGAAGGCGGTACGCTTACGGTAGCCGTCCTGCCTCATGAAGACAGGATGGTCAGGATCGACATATGCGATACAGGAAAAGGGATAGATGAAGAAGACCTTGCCCGCGTCTTTGATCCATACTTTACGACCAGGTCTTCAGGGACGGGGCTCGGCCTTGCCATAGTATACAAAATCATGGATGCCCATAACGGTGAGATCAGGATCGCGAGTGAGCTTGGGAAGGGAACGACGGTGTCCATCTTTCTGCCTATAGGTCCGGCGTCCGCGGCTTAGCGCCATTGTCACCGGGTGTCCGGACATAAACTGAAAAATATGCCTTGGTGAAAGAGATATATGAAAGAGAAAAATACCATTTTAGTTGTCGATGACGATCTCGCCCACAGGATGATGTTGAGAACACTCCTTGGCGGCTGGGGGTATGATGTTACCGAAGCGGATGACGGCGGGAAGGCCATCGAAGCAGTTTCTGCGAAGCCTTTCGATCTTATCCTCATGGACATCCGCATGCTTAAGGTCTCCGGTCTGGAGGCCCTGGCGGAGATAAAGAAGCTCAATCCTGCTATACCCGTCATCATCATGACGGCTTATGCATCTGTGGAAACGGCGGTTAAGGCTCTCAAAGAGGGGGCATACGACTATCTTGCCAAGCCTCTTGATTTTGACGAATTGAAACTAACCATCGAACGGGCCATGGAACACAGCCGCTTAAGGGAAGAAAACCGCTACCTCCGGGAGAGCCTGAGCGGGCAGTTCAGCACTCAAAACCTGATCGGGCGGAGCCCTGCCATGTCGAGGCTAATAGAGACAATCGTCCAGGTCGCGCCCTCGGAGGCAACCGTCCTGATTACCGGCGAGTCGGGAACAGGAAAAGAGATGATTGCCTGCGCTATCCATTTCAACAGCCTCCGCAAGAACGGCCCTTTCGTAAAAATAAATTGTGCTGCGATTACGGAAACCCTTCTCGAATCCGAACTCTTCGGCCATGAGAAAGGCGCCTTTACTGGCGCTGACAGACGAAAAGAAGGAAAATTCCGTCAGGCCGAGGGGGGAACTCTCTTCCTTGACGAAGTAAGCGAGATGTCTCCGGCCATGCAGGTCAAGCTTTTGCGCGTCTTGCAGGAAAGGGAGATCACCCGCGTAGGTGGCGATGATGTAATCAGGGTAGACGTGCGAGTTATCGCAGCCACAAACAAGGATCTGGTTCGTGAGATTGAGGCCAGGCGTTTCCGAGACGACCTTTATTACCGGTTGAATGTGGTGACCCTCAGAGTACCGCCGCTTAGGGAACGGAGGGAAGATATACCGCTTCTTGCCGGGCATTTTCATACCATGTTTGCCAAGAAGAATAACAAGAGCATAAAAGGATTCACACCTCAGGCCATGGATCGGCTAACGAAGTACGATTGGCCCGGTAACGTCAGGGAACTTATGAATGCCATCGAGCGGGCCGTTGTGCTATCTCGCTCGGAATATCTCGATGAAGCGGCATTCACCTTTATTCTCCCGCAGCAGCAAGATGCAGAAATTCCGGTTCAGCCGATTGAAGCCACGAAGCCGTCTTTGGAATCTGTTGAAAAGGAAACAATCTTGAAGGCGCTGGAAACAACCGGTGGAAATAAGAGCGAAGCAGCTAGACGGCTCGGCATCACCCGGCGGACACTGCACCTGAAGCTGAAAAAATACGGTATGATGTAATACTCAACATTTCAGCCGGCACCTAAATCAAACCCGCCACGAGGCTGCCCACCTCGCTTGTCGAATAACCCATATTTCCTGCTGACATGCTTTTAATCTTCTGTGCGACAACCTTCATGACGGCTTTTTCTACAGCCGCCGCCGCCTTGTCTTCTCCCAAGATCTCCAGCATCATCTGTCCGGCCATAATCGCGGCAAGCGGATTGACCACATTCAGGCCTGTGTACTTGGGTGCTGAACCACCTATGGGTTCAAACATGGAAACGCCCTGTGGGTTTATATTGCCGCCTGCGGCTATTCCCATGCCACCCTGGATCATTGCCCCCAAGTCGGTAATGATGTCGCCAAACATGTTGTCCGTCACGATCACATCGAACCACTCCGGATTCTTTACCATCCACATGCAGGTCGCGTCCACATGGGCGTATTCGGTCTTTATATCGGGATATTCTTTGGCCACTTCGTAGAATGTCCTCTCCCACAGGTCGAAAGCATAGGTCAGAACATTGGTCTTTCCACATAGCGTCAGCTTCTTTGCTCTGTTGCGCTTGCGGCAGTATTCAAAGGCGAATCTCACGCATCGCTCTACACCCTTGCGTGTATTGATGGATTCCTGGGTTGCGATCTCGTCCGCCGTGCCTCTCTTAAGAAAGCCGCCCGCGCCTGCATAAAGGCCTTCGCTGTTTTCCCTCACAACAACGAAATCTATATCCTCCGGTCTCTTGTCTTTCAGAGGTGTATCGACGCCGGCGTAGAGCTTAACAGGCCGCAAATTTATGTATTGATCGAGGCTGAAACGGAGCTTAAGGAGGATGCCCTTCTCTAAGATGCCTGCCTTTACATCAGGATGGCCGATGGCGCCAAGATAGATTGCATCGAATTTCCTCAGTTCTTCAACAGTTTCATCTCTCAATATCTCACCTGTGCGCTTATATCGCTCGCCGCCCAAATCGTAATGGGACATGTGCAGTTTGAAACCATACTTTGCTGACGCAGCCTCGAGGACCTTCAATCCTTCTGCAATCACCTCGGGTCCTGTTCCATCGCCTGGGACAACGGCGACTCTGTATGACTTTCCCATTGTTTTGCCTCCTGTGCGAATAGTTTGATTATAATCCCAATTGATTACTGATTTCTTTCATCGCCTGAAGACAAATCTCGGCGAATTCATCCAACGGAATACCGAGTTTTTCACATTCCATGATCGCATCCCTATTGACGGATGCAGCAAAAGCCTTTTCTTTCATTCTCTTGGTAATTGATTTTGCCTTCACACTTGCCAGTTTTTTATCGGGATAAACTAGGGCCGTAGCGGCGATCATGCCGGTGATGGTCTCCCCAGCGGCAAGAGCATGATGGAATTCAGTGTTCCTCCTCATGCCCCAGGCATTTTCGTTGTGCATCTTAATGGCATCAATGATCTCAGGTTCAAGGCCTATCTCATCGAGTATCCTAACGGTCTCATGGGTATGGATTGTTAGATTGCCGTCAATCATATCCAAGTCCAGATCATGGAGAAGTCCTGCAATACCCCATTTCTCCTCGTCTTTTCCCAGGCGGCGCGCCAATGCTTTCATCACAGCCTCTGTTGCGTAGCAATGGTATAACATTCTCTCATTCTTAATGTATTTACGGAGCAATGCATTCGCATCTTCTTTTGTAATCACGGATCATCTCCTCACATAATCTTTTGAACTTACTAACATATCCTTTCGAGGGTTACAATTTGTTTCATCTAAAATGTACGGTAGCGGGATGAAAATGTACTTGTCAAGTTAATGATTTATTGTTACAAGAAAAAAAATATTAGAAGGATGGGTAATCATGGGAGAGGGCATTTCGGATTATACGAAGTTTACCGTTGACCTGCGGAGGCACATGTGGAAGGCCAGTGTGGAGATGGAGTTGCGTAGGCTCATATGGCAGATCGCGGTCATGGGGAAATACATATCCGCCAGGATTCATGAATCGAACCGGAAGCTCGCCGGGTTTAAGAATATCTATGACGAAGAGCAGCTGACTCTGGACAGGAGCGCCGACGAAATCCTCAAAAACCAGCTCGAGTATTCGGGATTTGTCCGGGAGTATGCCTCGGAGGAGCGGGATTCAGTCATACAGATCGGAAAAGGCGATGAGAAATATTTCATAACGGCCGATCCCCTTGACGGATCATCTCTGGTGGAGACCAATCTGGCCATAGGAACCATAATCGGCATTCATAAAGAGTCGATTCTAGCTGAGGGGAAAAAGACGCTGGTGGCTGCCGTGTATATTACATATGGCCCTCTGATTACGATGGTCTATTCGGCCGGAAAGGGAACTCACGAGTTCGTATTAAACAGGGAAGGCGAATATGTCCTTTCTGAGGAGGACATAAAATTGGAGAAACGGGGAGAGATATACAGTCTTGGAGGATTGAGAAAAGACTGGACCCCGGCACACCTCAAGTACATAGAGTTTCTCGAGAAAGAAGGTTATAAACTCCGCTACAGTGGAGGATTTGTGCCCGATATAAATCAAATACTGATCAAGAGGGGGGGAATATTTACGTATCCTGCCTTAAAGAAAACCCCGAACGGAAAATTGCGGCTTCTCTTTGAGCTTCAACCGATGGCATTCATCATTGAACAGGCCGGAGGGATGGCCACAGATGGTAAACAGGACATTCTGTCCATCAAGGTGGAGGAACTCAACCAGCGCCGCCCCATATACATCGGGAGCCGCTTTGAGGTAGAAAAGGCAAAGGAATTTCTTGCTAACGGTTGATGGAGACAAGGACTATGGCAGCGACCTATAGCAGTATGGATCAGTTGAAAAAGGGTCTGGCAGGCATCCTGGAGATTTCAGACGACGGTGTCAAGGTGCAGGATAGGGAAACCCTCCGGGCTTCCCTGATTGACGATCTCATATTTACGGCTGTATTCAGCTCTCATGACTATACGAAAAAGGCTGCAAGGTGGCTTATCCGAAGGGCCGGAGCTGCCCTAGGAATTCTCTCTAGTTCTATCATGCCTCTCTATGAAGCGATGGGCCGTAAGGAGGTTTCGGGTTTCACGGTGCCGGCCATAAACATCCGTGCCCTCACCTATGACGTTGCCCAGGCTGTATTCCGCGCTGCCATGAAGAACAATGTGGGTCCTGTAATTTTCGAAATAGCCCGCTCAGAAATTGACTATACCTCCCAGCGTCCTGAAGAATACGCCTGCGCCGTCACAGCCGCGGCGATCAAGGTGGGACACAAGGGCCTGCTTTTTCTCCAGGGAGATCATTTCCAGGTAAGCGCGAAAAAATTTGCATCCGACCCGACCAAGGAGGTTCAGGCAGTCAAAGACCTGATCTGGGAGGCCATCGAAGCGGGATTCTACAACATCGATATCGACACTTCAACGTTGGTGGATTTATCGAAACCAACAGTGAAGGAGCAGCAGGAAAAGAATTACTCTCTTGCGGCAGAACTGACCATGATGATCCGGGATCTGGAACCGGCTGGCATAACTATTTCCGTGGGAGGTGAAATCGGGGAGGTTGGAGGGAAAAACAGCACCGTCGAAGAATTACGGGCCTATATGGCCGGTTATCTGGAAGGCCTAAAGAAGGACGGAGGCGTTATAAAAGGCATCAGCAAGATCAGTGTACAGTCAGGAACCACCCATGGAGGCGTTCCTCTACCTGACGGTACTATCGCTAAGGTCAAGCTGGACTTCAATACCCTGGAAAAATTGTCCGAGGTCGCAAGGGCGGAGTTTGGTCTCTCAGGTGCGGTGCAACACGGGGCGTCGACGCTCCCCAATGAGGCCTTCGATAAATTTCCCAAGACAGGTACGGCCGAAATCCACCTCGCCACGGGATTCCAGAATATGATTTATGAGAGCAGACACTTCCCGCAGGCCCTCAGGGATGAGATGTATCAATACATAAAATCCAAAATGATAGGCGAGAAGAAAGACACGGATACGGAAGAGCAGTTTATCTACAAGACGAGGAAGAAGGGATTTGGCCCTTTCAAGAAGGAAGTTTGGGGTCTCTCTGAAGAGGCGCGCCACGCCATAGCTTACGAGCTGGAGAACCAATTCTCTTTCTTGTTTGAAAAATTGAACGTCAAGAACTCCTCTGATATTGTCGCAAAGTACATAAAGCCTGTCGATGTCCCCCTAAAAATTCCTCAAGCCCTCAGGGCATAGGAGAACTCGTAACTTCTTTGCCAAAACTAATTTCTGTTTTTTTTCTCCCCCTGGGAAGCCCCCATGAGTTAATCTAGAATATCTATTGGCATGACATCTATCATTTTTGTCCGTGGCTGAGACACTTCAACCCTCACGACTTCAGTTTCTTAGCCACATGCAGTATTGTATCGGCATAGATTTTACTATTGTTGTAGGTGAGGATCATCCGGTACTGCCTTTTTGCGGACATGTTACGGCGCCAACTGTCAAGCGCCGCCTTACTTAAACGTGAGAGCCTTATCAGACCGTACATTTTGGATTATCTCAATTTTTTGTCTTGACATTAAGGAGAGCCTTAATTTACTAAAACCAATCAAAAACGGGAAGTAGCCCATGGCTTATGGATTTGGCTAAAAATAAAAAAACCATTTTTTTCGTACTGCCCTTCATTATTTATTTAGTCCTCCTTGCGGTTATGCCTTTGATGGAGCCTGATGAGGGTCGTTACAGCGCCATCCCCGATGAAATGAATTCTTCGGGAGATTATGTGACGCCGCATCTAAAAGGGACTGTCTACCTCGAAAAACCACCACTATGCTATTGGGCAACGGCCCTGTCATTTAAGATCCTTGGGGAGAATGAATTCTCATCAAGGCTGTTTTCAGCCCTTTGTGCGTGGGGGTGTATCCTCCTCGTTTATAAAATGGGCACTTTTTTTCACGGAGAGAAAACAGGGTTTTATGCGGCTGCGGTCTTGACGACATCTTTATTTCCTTTTGCCATCGGACGACTTAACATCCTCGATATGCCGCTTGCATTGTTTGTCTCCGTCGCTACATGGTTTGGGTACAGATACTTTTCAGACGGCAAGTATGGAAAGAAAAACATCCGTCTTTTTTTCCTTTTCTGTGCCCTTGCCTTTCTAACAAAAGGTTTGATCGGGATTGTCTTTCCTGCTGCCATCGTAACAATGTGGCTATTGTTGGCCGGAAGGTGGCGTGAGATATTGCGATTGCTCTCGCCGACGGGCATCATAATCTTCTTGGTTGTTGCCGGACCTTGGTTGTTTCTTGTGCAAAGGGCAAATAAAGACTTCCTGTGGTTTTTTTTCGTTCAGGAACATTTCCTCAGATACACTACGACCATGCATTCCAGAAACGAGCCCATCTATTTTTATGTTCCTGTTGTCATTGCTGGTACAATGCCCTGGTGGGCCTTTCTCTTTCCAGCTGTTAAAGAGAGCGGGGTAAAATTAGTTTCTCTTTTTGCCTCAACGGAAAGGTTGTTCTTGCTTACATGGGTGGGCTTTATATTCATATTCTTTTCTATTTCCTCATCCAAGCTTATTCCTTATATTGCCCCGGTTTTCTCGCCCATCGCAGTCTTTATGGGACACGTTTTTAGATCATTTGATGATCCGGGCAGAAACCTCGATTATAGTAAAAGGGCGGGGATTTTCTATCGTCTGCCCGTGATCATGCAATCTCTCTTATTCATCACTGTGCTTTTCGCGCCACCTTTTCTTAAGAACCACGAGATACCTTTCCATACGTGGTTGCCGTGGGTGATTTTCCCTATTCTCACGCTGATTGCAATTACATTTCTGCCTGACATCGTTGGAAGAAAATGGCAAGGCGGCTGGTTCATGACTATTTACGTGCTATCTTTTCTTTTTATGAGTTCACTGATATTCCCTATGTCCAAATTTTTGACGCCATATAAGTCAGCATATCCTATTACCAAGATTATAAATGATTATGTTCCCCCCAATGAAGAACTCTATCAGTACGGGATGTCGCTTTACGGTATCGATTTTTACAGTAAGAGGCGGACGCCCGTAGTCGACGATATTGGTGAGTTGAGACCGGGGGTAGAAAAACTGCCTCTGGAAAAAAGAAATCGTTTTTTTCTCAACTCTGATATGTTTTTTAGTCTGTGCCGTGAAAAAAAAGATATTTACTGCGTGACAGAACGCGAAAATGTGGAAAAGCTGAAAAAAAAGACAGCCTTTTTGAATGTTCTGTGGGATAATGGTTATTATAGTTTGGTGCATCTTAAAGATGAGTGACTGATCGGATATGAAAATCAGAGAAGATTTCTTGCCCCTATCCAGACCTTCTATCGGCGGCAGAGAGATTGAAGGAGTTGTCGATTGCCTCAAATCCGGATGGATTACTACAGGGCCAGTATGTAAAGCTTTTGAGGATAGGTTCCTCGAATTGACAGGGGCATCGCATGCCGTCTCCCTAACTTCTGCCACAGCCGGCATGCATCTCGTACTTATTGCCCTGGGACTGGGGGAAGGAGATGAGATAATCACACCGTCCATGACCTTTGCCTCCACTGTAAATATGATTGCCATGCTAAAAGCAAGGCCTGTCTTCGTAGATGTCAATTACGATACACTGAACATCGACGTGGATCTTATAGAGAAAAGAATCAGCCGTAAGACAAAGGCTATTATTCCCGTTCATTTTGCGGGGGCTCCCGCCGATATGGACAGGATTCTGGAAATAGCAAAGCGCAACAATCTCCCCGTCATTGAAGATGCAGCCCATGCAGTCGGAACCTATTATAAAGGTGTCCATGCAGGAGGATTCCGCCATATAGCCATCTTTTCCTTTCATCCCATAAAGAATATAACCACTGGTGAAGGAGGGATGATTACACACACTGACGATGCGTTGGAAGCCAAACTGAGACTTTTGAGATTTCACGGTATTGAGAGAGACGCATGGAAACGTTACGGAAAAGGAGGAAATCCCAAGTACGATATTAATCTGCCGGGATTTAAATACAATCTTCCCGATATGCAGGCGGCCCTGGGGCTTGCGCAACTCTCAAGGCTGAATGAGATCAATCAGAGAAGGGCCGAACTAGCGGGGCTTTATATGAAAGGGCTGAAAGATGTAAATGGCATCGAGATGCCCGGCGTGCCCGAGTATCGCCACATTCATGCTTGGCACCTGTTCATCATAAAGATACTGTCTATGAATCGTGATCTCTTTATGGAAAAACTGTCAGAGTATAATATCGGCTATGGTCTGCATTTTCCAGCATGCCATCAACTGAGTTATATTAAGAGACAATTTGCAACGGGGGAAGGAATGCTTCCTGAAACAGAACGGGCAGCGGACAGGATAATTTCTCTGCCCCTGTTTCCGGGCATGTCGAATGATGATGTATCCTATGTTTGTGAAGCCATAAGAGAGATATTGGAAAGTTAGTAGCCTTGTGAAGGCTTTTTTTCATGAACAAGCAAGCATTTGATCCGTAACAATGAGGACAATCCCATGAGTTCGCAACCGATGATTTCCTTGGTCATTCCTGTCTACAACGAAGAGGATAACCTGCACATCCTCATGGAGCGCATCCGGCCGGTCATGCAAGCCATGGGCAGGCCTTATGAGATAATTCTTGTTGACGATGGCAGCCGCGATAGTTCCCTATCCATATTAAAGGGCTTTGCTAGTGAACCTGATGTGAAGGTCGTAGAACTTGTCAGGAATTATGGACAGCACGCGGCGATCCTTGCGGGTTTTTCTGTGGTGAGAGGCGATATTGTAATTACGTTAGATGCAGATCTCCAGAATCCCCCGGAAGAGATACCGAAGCTTGTGAAAGAGATGGAAGCAGGCAGCTATGATGTGGTGGGCACAATAAGAAAAGGACGAAAGGACTCCATGTTCAGGATCATACCGTCAAAGATTATCAACATAATTGCCAGAAGGATTACTAAAGTCAGGATGACCGACTGGGGCTGCATGCTCCGGGCCTACCGGCGTCCCGTGGTTGATCGCATGATCGCCTGCCACGAACACGCAACATTTATTCCGGCATTGGCGACATTTTTTGGTAAGCGCGTTACCGAAATCGAGGTTGCTCATGACGAGAGGGCTGGCGGAACATCAAACTATCCCCTGCGAAAGCTTATCAATCTTCAGTTTGACCTCGTCTCATCATTCTCAGATCTGCCCATGAAGCTTCTCATGTATGGGGGCGTATGGATGGCTCTTGGCGGTGTCTGCTTCGGTATAGTTCTTGCCGTTGCCAGACTTATGTATGGCGCCCTGTGGGCTGCTGAGGGTGTATTTACATTATTTGCCATTCTGTTTGTCTTTGTGGGCCTTCAGTTCTTTGCCTTTGGCATAGTAGGGGAATACATTGGACGGATCTATAGAGAAGTGAGAAGAAGGCCCGAGTATGTTATTGAAAAAGTCCACGCGGCGGAGGTTGTAAGGCGGACGCAATGAGGGCCGTTGTATTTGCATACCACGATATGGGTATTTGCGGGCTTCAGGCCCTGAAGGAGGCAGGTTTTAATATAACAGCGATTTTTTCTCATGAAGACGACCCCGGGGAAAATTGCTGGTTCGCTTCTGTTGTTGAATGGGCAAATAAAAATCGTATCGAGGTATTCTGTCCACCTGATGTAAACACACCCGAGTGGAAAGGGAAGGTTTTGCGTCTTGCTCCCGATGTGATTTTTTCTTTCTACTTTCGGCATATGCTAAGTCAGGACATATTGAACATACCGGCGGTAGGCGCGTATAATCTCCATGGGTCGCTTCTGCCTGCTTACCGGGGTAGAACCCCGGTAAATTGGGCCATTGTAAACGGAGAGAAACGGACCGGGATCACGCTCCATCATATGATCGGAAAAGTAGACGCAGGTGACATCGTTGGGCAAAAGGCGGTTGAAATAGAATTTGAAGACACCGCCAGGACCGTGTATGACAAGCTCTGCGGGGCGGCGAAACAAATGCTTGCGGAGGTCCTACCTCTCATCCGGGAAGGCAGAGCCTCACGGATGCCGCAGGATCTTACAAAGGGAAGCTATTTCAGCGGGCGGAGACCGGAGGATGGGCGTATTGACTGGGGCTGGCCAGCTGTGAGGATCTATAATCTCATTCGCGCCGTAACCGAACCGTATCCGGGCGCCTTTGGGTTCTTGCCAGGAGTCGGAAAAATATTGATCTGGTGGGCCCTTCCTGAAAATGAGAAAAGGATTGACCACACTCCCGGACAGATAGAGATTGAGAAGAGGAATGTCTTTGTCAGAACGGGAGAAGGCAGGCTGAGGATTGAAGATATTGAAACGGCCGGATCGAGAATGAAAGGCGATGAGGTATTTCAGTACTTGAAAAACAAGGAAGGATTAGTCTTAACATGAAGATCTTGATTCTTGGGGTAAACGGATTTATCGGTCATCATTTGACCAACAGGATACTTGCTCAAACAGACTGGACTGTCTACGGCATGGACCTCGCCAATGATCGCCTTGGTGAAACGGCGAATAATCCTCTGTTCCACTTTCTTGAGGGCGATATATCGATCAACAAAGAATGGATCGAGTATCACGTAAAGAAATGTGACATCGTATTGCCCCTTGTAGCTATTGCTACTCCCAAACTCTATGTTGAAGATCCCATCGGAGTTTACAGTCTTGACTTTGAGATGAATCTGGGCATTATTAAACAATGTGTGAAATATCATAAACGGGTTGTATTCCCATCAACGTCTGAGGTCTATGGCGCGTGCACGGACCCGGAATTTAATGAAGACGAGAGTTTCCTGGTTGTCGGGCCAATTCAAAAAGAGCGGTGGATATATTCGTGCTGCAAGCAGCTACTCGATCGTGTAATCTATGCCTACGGAACGCGCGGTCATCTGGAATTCACGCTGTTTAGACCATTCAACTGGATCGGACCCCGGCTGGATTCCTTGTATGCGGCCAAAGAAGGAAGTTCCAGAGTCGTCACGCAATTCATCGCTGAGCTTCTTATGAAACGCCCGATTGCACTCGTTGACGGCGGCCATCAGAAGCGATGTTTCACATACGTGGATGACGGCATCTCGGCGTTGATGAAAATCCTGGAAAATAAGAATGACGTATGCAAGAGCGAGATCATCAACATTGGAAATCCTGACAATGAATGCTCCGTGAAGGAATTGGCCAATATTCTTAAGAATCTATTTATGGCGCATCCGGCCCACAAAAATGACAAGGTTTACTCAGACATCATTGAAACATCTGCCGCATCATACTACGGCAAAGGCTATCAGGATATCTATTCCAGAAAACCGAGTATCGAGAAGGCGAGAAAGCTCTTGGATTGGAATCCTGAGATAGGGTTGGAGGATGCACTGAGGCTGACACTGGATTCTTTCTTAGAGGAGAACAGGAGTGCCGTCTGATGACAAAAAAAAAGCACTGGGCATAAAGATCGATGTAGATACCTATCAAGGTATGAAAAATGGTGTGCCCCGTCTTCTCAACATCCTGGGAAGCTATCACATCAAGGGCAGCTTCTTCTTGAGCATAGGGCCTGATACTTCCGGCAGGGCCGTTCTTCAGTTGGTGAAAAATCCCCGTTTTCTGAAAAAAATGGTCAGGACTAATGCCGTCGGTCTGTATGGGTTGAGGACAGCTCTTTACGGGACTCTGCTTCCCTCGCCGATGATCGCCCTGTCCTTTCCGGAAATCGTCCAAGAGATTTTCTCTCAAGGCCATGAGGTGCAATTTCATGCATGGGATCACAGACTCTGGCAGGACGAGGTGCACAAAAGATCGACACAGTGGATACGGGGTTGGTTTGAAAAAGGCATCCGTGGTTTTGCGGAGTTGACCGGGCAAAAGCCTTCTGCCTTCGGGGCGCCTGCGTGGGTCATCGACGACAGAGTTATAGAGATTCTCAGGGATTACCAGTTTGACTATCTGAGCTGCACGCGGGCCAAGAAACCATTTATCCATGAGAAGATAGGTGTTGTGGAAATTCCGTCTGACCTTCCATGCTTTGAAGAAGTCGGCGTTCCTCAAGGCATTGCCGCTGTTGTTTCCATTTTGAAAGACGGCGATACGCATGTATTGCCAGTTCACGCCGAGGTGGAAGGAGGGGTCTGGAGCAGTCACTTCATCGAGTTGCTGGAACAGATAAAGAGGTCAGGTTACCACTTCACGACCCTTTCCGAGATGCGAAAGGTGTTACCGGCGGATCAACTGACAGTGCGAAAATATAGAATGGAATTGTTACCCGGCCGCTCGGTCCCATGTGCTGTGTGATGGAGGACTTTTCACTAGAGACAAGGTTCGATTCTATTTGCCGTAATTTGGGATTGGCTCATCTACAACGGGACGTTTTTCTTGCACCTTTAATCTGTGCTTTACAGGTTGCGCCATTTTCAGCGCCGTGGCAGCCTCGTTCCTCTCATGGAAGCAGGACGGTTCATAGGTCCACCCGTGAGCCAGTCTCTGTTCCTCCTTCTTTAAGTTAAAGAAGACATACCTCCCGATAATCGGCGCAATGATCCTCGTTGTCCATCCGAACGCGGCATAGATATCTGTGAGAAGCTTACTTGCCTTTTCAGCCGTAAGCGCGTCATTGTGATACCACTTCCTCATGGCCCAGACGGCCCCTGCATATGTTGAACGCAGAGGGAATGCCTCCCAGGCAAAACGCTCCCTCACGCGCTGGGGATGGTTCTTGTGCATCTGC
>DASRZZ010000121.1:0-5009 GCA_035685925.1 Syntrophales bacterium
GGCACAGCCTCAATCCACACCATCCAACACGCGATCATATACGACAAATTAAGGAATTTATTATGTATGTTTTTACCTACAGATATACGTACAATAATCTATAAAGAAAGAACTTTGACTTGTTCTCATATTAATTGATACGAAACATATAAATCCTTCTCGGTTCGATGAAGGCCGCCTATCTTAATGCTTTGATAGGATGTGAAACATCAAGACCGCAGAGATCCTACGATGAGAAAGGAAGAATGGAAATGGGGACAAGTAGAAAAAACAACAACTGGATTCCGAACAAGCAAAAATTAACGCCCTGTGTATGTCCCAGGTGTACGGCAACGCACAAGAAGATGATCTTCTGGACCGGAAACATTCCAGCAAGAAAATTTTGTCCAGCTTGCGAGCAGATTGCAGAACGCGATTACACTCTGGAACCATATTCTCTGGGCTATATGGATAAGGACGAATTGTTTTCATATTGAGTCATCACGATCTAACCGAGGCCAGTATTACCATCCATGATGACTGTTCCGCAGTTCGTTATTGACCGGTCACGAACGGTAGGCTTAGAGGATCCATCTGGCCGCTGAACCAAAGGGTATCTGGTCACTCACAGCCTTGCAATCATCTCGGCGGCAAACGAAACTCTCAAAATAAGCTCCCGCCTATCATGCCTAAATACTCATACAAAACAAAAAAGTGGTTATCCCGTGCTAACCGTTCGTTACGTTTAAATCGAACTTTGAAAAAAAGGGACCATGAAAATCAACTGGAAGGAAATTCTTAAGTTTCTGTCTGGCGCTTTTTTTGTCACAGCAGGGGCAAGTTGGTATCTGTCCTGGCATCATATTTCAGTTCCCTTTTGGGGGACTGAAATGTCGCCCCAGTTCCTTTTCGTACGCGGGTTTATCCACTTTGCGTTTTTTTTGGCTAGCTTCTACTTTGGCTTCATAAAGAAATCAAAATCCTCAAATAAGTGAAAGCTGTTAGCCGTCTTCAATCAAGTACATTACATCCAACACGTATTGGGATTGGGGATCGAAAATGGTTGTGGTGGTACTTCGACCTTTATTCCTTTTCACCTAACCTGTTTTATTCTACGGGCCCTAGAATATAGCAAGCTGTATTGTTGATTTTCTTATTCAGACAACGTGTACTATACACTTCACTCGGTAATAGAATTCACCTACCACCAAACGTACAGTTAATCATCATTGCCTATTGGCCCTTATCTCGCGTACCATTTTTATACAAAGATCTACATAGAGTAGTCTGAGTTCCCTTGAAACCAAGGAGCATAGAGTAGATACGTATAAAGCTTAGGAGGTGTAAAATGCAAGGGAATCTTCAAAAACAACCCCAGATTAAGATTCTGCCCGCCTTCGGCATCGAGAGACTTAGATTGCCAGATGCGGATATCGACGAGGTTGTGAAAACGGTGCAGGGAGTCTTGCCACAGTATGTTGACGAGGATATTGATGTAACAATAACGCTCTTGGAAAAAAACCTGAAGACCATGGCAGACATGGCCCTTATGAAGGAGGCCTTGACTGATCTCGTCAGAAATGCAATTGATGCAATGCTCGCTTACGGCAAGTTTTCACTGACTATCAAACAGGCCAATTTTGAAATTGAATCTCTTCTCAACGGCGACGACCCTATCATTGGCGCATGCGCTTTCATTCCCCCTGCAGGAGGAGGTACAGACGTAGGAGTTGTTGAGAAGATAAAGGAGAAAATATTTAAGCCCTTCTTTACCATAAAAACATATGGTAAATATCTGAGTGTCGCCATAGCTTACCGCATTATCAAGAACCGAGTGCGACAAGGTAAAGAAGCCTACATATATCTTCCACTTACCAAGCTGGAAATAGTAAATATGATGTTAATACCGGTAGGCTAACCTTTTGTGTGCAGCGTCAATATTCGGGATAAATGAATATATCTACCGACATACAGCTTTGCGCTCTTTCTTTACGTAATGCTCAACGCCAAAACTTTTCAAAATCGCTTGTTTGTAGACGCCATCTTTCATCAAGCGACATTTGGTTTATAATTTGGGTCGAACAGTTTTTCTGATTTCAGGATGCCATAGATAACATAAACG
Organism: Syntrophales bacterium; assembly: GCA_035685925.1. GTDB lineage: Bacteria > Desulfobacterota > Syntrophia > Syntrophales > UBA2185 > Fen-1135. The sequence continues at coordinate 2,102 of DASRZZ010000121.1, forward strand.
ACTAAAAATTGGACAGTGCCAATGCTTAAATACGAATTAAATCGCGCGGACAGTATATTGATTATTACGCCTAGTGGGCCCTTGGAATCAATGGATTTCGAAAAATTAGTCCAAGAAGTTGATCCCTATATCAGAGAACATGGCACACTGAATGGCGTAATGATTTACACCAAATCCTTCCCGGGATGGGATAATTTCGCAGCCTTTCTGTCGCATATAAAATTTGTCAAGAACCATCATCAGAAAGTTAAGAAGATTGCGGCCGTAACAAGCGGCAGTTTTTTATCGATCATGCCGCAGGTTGCCAATCATTTTGTACGGGCCGAAGTAAGGCACTTTGACTACGATGACAAGGTCGCAGCACTAAATTGGCTTAATGCTGACAAATGAAAATGATGAAGTGTCATTTCTTAACGGCAGCGCTGATCAATTATTTCAAACGCAAATCCTCAAAATAATTTATTCCCCATGTTTGTTGACTCGCAAGTGAAATAAATAGCACCTTTTTTATCCTTTGCTTCCTCTGAAGTCAATAGGCCTGCCTTCCTTACATAAATCATAAATACAAGACTTCGATCGGAAATAAATAGAAGCGGCTCTCACAGGTGATGAAACCCTGAAACGACAGAACCCCGACTCTGGATCTGGGACAAGAATTTTACGACGCCTTAATTCAGGCTTTTCTCTGTCTTTCCTCTTGTTTTTTTCCAAAATGTGGCATATAAAAACCATAGTTTTTACAGTCAAGATACTCTTATTATGCTGATATCGTCCATCCATAGGACGTTCTATATGGTCACTCTATAAACCTATCTCAGCCATAAGGGAGGTTCATGATGGCAAAGCGTGCGCGTGAAGCTAGTCTGGAGAAGTGCCCGACCGGCATCAGGGGTTTTGATGAAATCAGCAGCGGCGGTCTGCCCAAAGGCCGTCCCACCCTGGTATGTGGGAGCGCCGGCTGCGGGAAGACCGTGCTCGCCATGGAGTTCCTCCTCCGGGGCGCCATCCAGTTCAAAGAGCCGGGCGTCTTCGTTTCTTTCGAGGAAACCCCCAAGGACCTTACACAGAACTTTGCCTCCCTAGGATATGACCTGAATGATCTCATCGCCCGCAAGCTCATCGCCATGGACCATATCTACATCGAGAGGAGCGAGATCGAGGAGACGGGCGAATACGACCTCGAAGGTCTCTTCATCCGCCTGGCACACGCCATTGATTCTATCAATGCGAAACGGATCGTTCTCGATACCATTGAATCCCTGTTTTCCGGGCTTTCCAATGAAGGAATTCTGCGGGCGGAGCTTCGCAGGCTCTTCCATTGGCTTAAAGACCGGGGCATCACTGCCGTCATCACGGGAGAGAGCGGGGAGAAGAGCCTCACCCGCTACGGCCTTGAGGAATACGTTGCCGACTGCGTGATCCTCCTCGACTTCCGGGTCAGCGAGCAGATCTCCACCCGGCGCCTGCGCATCATCAAGTACCGCGGCTCTTCCCACGGCGCGGATGAATATCCCTTTCTCATCGAGAAGACCGGCATCTCCATCCTGCCAGTGACGTCCCTCGGGCTCGAGCATACCGTTTCCAGAGAACGCATCTCCTCGGGCATCCCGCGCCTGGACAACATGCTTGCGGGGAGAGGCTTCTACCGCGGAAGCACCATCCTCATCTCCGGCACAGCCGGCACAGGAAAGACGAGCTTCGCGAGCAAGTTTGCCGAGGCCGCCTGCAGGCGCGGTGAACGCTGCCTTTACCTCGCCTTCGAGGAATCGGCGGACCAGATCATCCGCAACATGAAGTCCATCGGCACAGACCTCGCTCCCTGGGTGAAGAAGGGGAGACTCAAGTTTCACGCGAGCCGTCCTTCCCTTTACGGGCTGGAGATGCATTTAGTGACGATCCATAACCTGATCACCGAGTTCCAACCCCGGATCGTTATCGTAGACCCGGTCAGTAACCTGACGGCGGTTGGAACCTCCGTCGAGGTCAAATCAGTGCTCACGCGCCTCTTCGATTACCTGAAGTTGAACCACATCACTACGCTTCTTACGGACCTGGTCCATTTCGGAAACAACCTGGAGAGCACAAACGAAGAGATTTCATCCCTCATCGACACCTGGGTCCTTCTCCGCGATATCGAAATCAACGGCGAACGGAACCGCGGTCTTTATATCCTGAAGTCCCGCGGTATGGCCCACTCCAACCAGATCCGCGAGGTCCTGCTCAGCAACCGCGGTATCGAGCTTGTGGATGTCTATCTCGGTGCGGGGGGAGTCCTCACAGGGAGCGCCCGTGCGGCGCAGGCTGCGAAGGAGAAGACAGAGGCAAGGGCCTACCAGCACGAGGAGGACAGGATAATGCGCGAACATGAGCACAAGCGCAAAATCCTGGAGGCCAAGATCGGGGCCCTGCGAGCCGAGTTTGACATGGAGTCCGAGGAACTTCGGTTCATGGCCGAGGATCAGAAGAAGAGGCGAAATGGCCTGATAGCGGAACAGGCCGAGATGGCGTGCCTGCGCAAGGCGGATCGGTCAACAGTTCTCGGAAAGAGGGAAAAAGGGAGGATGTGAGATGAAAAATGCGCCAACCACAAAAAATAACGCAGCCAAATCCGCTCCTGTCGCAGAAGTCTGGATACTGAAGCTCTATGTGGCGGGACAGACTCCGAAATCTATCGCGGCCTTCGCCAATCTCAAGAATATCTGCGACGAGCACCTTGCCGGCAAGTACCGGATAGAGATCGTAGACCTCCTCACTAATCCCACCCTCGCAAAGGGAGACCAGATCCTCGCCATTCCGACCCTGGTGAGGCAACTCCCGCCGCCGGTGAAAAAGCTCATCGGAGATCTGGCCAACACTGCTCGCGTATTAGTCGGGCTCGACATTAAACCCGCTGCAAAAGCCGCCAAAT
>DASRZZ010000122.1:0-4394 GCA_035685925.1 Syntrophales bacterium
CAACTTCTGTGACTATTTCAAGTTCAAGGATAGTGTATTCGGAGAAACAACGGGAGGCGATAAAGATTCCATCCGGAAGAAGCTTGATGATCTCTTTAAATAGGGCCCATGCCTTGTCCCCTGCCTTGTCGTGAAATTAAAGACCACCTTGGACTAAAATTATCGAGGCTATTGACATAAGTCAATGACTATTCTGCCTAGTTGTGCAATTTTAATTTTGCGAAGGTTCCTTCTCTGAACCGGATAAACAAACGGGTGAAAGGAGATTGATTATGTTTTGCTAAGAAATGGCGGACAATTTTGTTTTTGACCGCTTCAATTATCTTATCGGCAACACTCAAAATAGCATTTCTGCGGAAACCCACGGTGACGGAGCCTGCGATTGTGTCAGCGGCGAAGCCAGGAAGGGCCCGTGTTTTGCTCTCTGATTCTCGGCTGAAGCCGTTACATAAAATCCGTCCGGGTATCAACAGACACCTTCAGACGTGATCTGCCGGAGCATCATGCCAATGAGCGGATCTGTTTGTGACGGAAGCAATTTACGAGGTGATCATTGACCATTCCCACGGCCTGCATGAAGGCATAGCAGATAGTCGGACCCACGAACTTAAAGCCACGCCGCCGCAGATCCTTGCTCAGCTCCTCTGATTCGACGGTCTGCGCGGGAAGATCTTTCACTGATTGACGCCTATTCTGCTTCGGGCTCCTGCCAACGAATTTCCAGACATATTGGTCGAAACTGCCGAACTCCTCCTGCACGGCAATGAAAGATTTGGCATTAACAATGGCAGCCTCGATCTTCAACCTATTTCGTATGATATCCTTATTACTAATGAGCTGCCTGACCTTGCTATGTCTGTAAGCTGCGATGGCCACGGGCTCAAAATTTTCAAAGGCAGTACGATAGCTTGCACGCCTTCTCAAGACTGTTTCCCAGCTCAACCCTGCCTGCATACCCTCGAGAATAAGAAACTCAAAGAGGGCTCTATCATCATGGATCGGCACACCCCATTCATGATCATGATAGTCTATAAGAGCCACAGTGTTAGCCCACTCACAACGACGAATCACCAAAGTTAAGTTAGCCTCCATATATTATGCCTGGCTCTAATACGTCTAAATCGATGAACCAACCTTCTAAATCACTCTTAAGTACAATTTATTCTCTTGTCAATAGTCAATCATATCAGACGAGCGAAACACAAATAGCGGCAACAATTCTGATTGGTTACACCGCCGTAAAAATATGTTGTAGAAGAATGAGAAAGGGGGTAAATAGACGATCAACACTTACCCTTAGTAAACCGAAAGTCTCGAAATAATAGGGAGCTTCTATGCCCGCCTTGACCATCAAAGAACTGTTATCCCGAAAGGAAAACGATCGACGTTTTATGGAGAACGTCCGGGCAATGAAACATCTGCCCGCTTTCGAGGGCAAATTCGCCCCCTTCCCTGTTTGGGTTCACCCGAGCATTCAATCCATCTTGAAAGCAAGAGGTATCTATGAACTATACAGCCACCAGGCGGAAGCTATAAACCTGGTCGGAAAAGGCCGCGATGTTGTGCTCATAACCCCGACAGCGAGCGGGAAAACCATGTGCTATAACGTTCCCGTCCTGAACAAGATCATTGAAGAGCCGGAAACGCGTGCCATGTATATATTCCCTACCAAGGCCCTCGCCCAGGACCAGATGCACGAGGTGCATAGTCTGATCACCGATTTACGTGCGGACATAAAGACCTATACATACGATGGCGACACGCCCGACGACGCCCGCCAGGCGATCCGCAAGCAGGGTCATGTGGTGGTAACGAACCCGGACATGCTCCATGCGGGCATTCTTCCTCATCACACAAAATGGCAGAAGCTTTTTGCCAACCTCAGATATGTCGTGATCGACGAACTGCACGTTTACAGGGGCGTGTTCGGTTCCCATTTTACAAACGTAATCAGACGCCTTGTCAGAATTTGCCGTTTTTACGGCCAGGAGCCTGTATTCATTTGTTGCTCGGCAACGGTGGCGAACCCGAAAGAGCATGCTGAGCGTCTTCTTGAGCGGCCTGTAGAACTCATCGATAAGAGCGGCGCTCCCACAGCATCGAAGACATTCATCCTGTACAACCCGCCCATCGTCAACCGCGAACTGGGAATCCGTCAATCTGCCATGACGCCAGCCAGGAATCTTGCGGCGGAACTCATAAAAAATGAAATCCAGACTATAATATTTACCACGAGCCGCCTCACCGTTGAGATACTCACGAAGTACCTCAAGGATCAATTTGCAAAGGGCAAGGCTGTAGATACGCACTTTGTCACAGGTTACCGCGGCGGTTACCTTCCGAATCTGCGCAGAGAGATAGAAAAGGGGCTCCGCGACCGCGAGGTCATGGGTGTGGTCTCTACTAACGCCCTGGAACTCGGAATCGACATCGGTGACTTGGAATCATGCATAATGGTGGGATATCCAGGATCTATCGCAAGCACCTGGCAGCAGGCAGGCAGAGCCGGCAGAAGGATGGGTCACAGTCTCGCTGTACTCATTGCCCGGAGCAACCCCATGGATCAATTCATCGTGGAGAACCCCGATTACTTCTTTTCACGGTCACCTGAGCATTGCCGCATCAATCCTGAAAATCTCCTCATACTCCTCCACCATCTGAAGAGCGCCGCATTTGAACTTCCGTTCGAGAAAGGTGAACAATTCGGCAACGAAGACCTTGAGGGACTCCTTAACTATCTGGAAGAAAAAGGCGTTCTTCACAAGGTTAATGACCGGTGGCACTGGACGGCGGAAAGCTATCCCGCCGACGAAGTGAGCCTTCGGAGTATTAATCCCGAGAATGTTGTGGTCGTTGACGCCACAGAAACGGGGGCACACAGAGTAATAGCCGAGATAGATTGGGACAGCGCCTTCTCCATGGTTCATGACGATGCTATATACATGGTAGAATCGCAGCAGTACTACGTGGACAAGCTGGATCTCGAACGAAAGACCGCCTTCGTCCACAAGGTCGATGTAGATTACTACACCGATGCCATGACGTATACAAACGTCCGCGTCATTGACAGCTTTAACAAGAAGTACAGACAAAAAATCATCGTCGAACACGGCGAGGTGCAGGTTGTCAGGAAGGTTGTCGGCTATAAGAAGATCAAGTTCTACACCTCGGAGAACCTCGGTTATGGGGATGTGACACTCCCGGAAAAGGACATGCATACCACGAGCTACTGGTTCACTATCCCCAGAGACATGCTGAACGGGCTCTCTTACACTCAGTCGGAAATTATTGACGGACTGGCCGGACTCGCTTATAGCCTCCATCACCTTGCATCCATGCTTCTTATGTCTGATGCGCACGATATCGACCGATGCATCGGTGACAAGAGCGGTGAATGGTTTGTCCGCCATGGAGCCGGCTCGCGTTTCATCACAACCTCACCTCAAACCGCCAGAGATACATCGGGCGTGATGGCGGACGCCTTCGACCCGACGGTTTTTATATTTGATGCCTATCCGGGAGGGATCGGCTTTTCGGACCTCCTTTATCATGAGCATAATAATTTGATGGCCTCGGCACAGAATTTGATTCGCAGCTGTCCCTGCAGGCATGGCTGCCCGAGCTGCGTGGGCCCTCCCCTTGAGGTGGGCCCTATCGCCAAGGAAACGGTCCTTGCCATTCTTGATTTGATTATCTGAGACATGAACACTATCAAAAGGATTCAGCGCCTGACAGGTGAAGCTCCACGAAACGATAAGAAATCAACAAGGGCTGATGAGATCAGCGAACTACGGAAGCGTATTGAAGCTATTACCTCCCGGCGGCCCATGGGACACGAGAAACCCGCCTCCCTGCCTTACAAAAGCGGCATCGACCTTCACGAAGTAATAAGAGGTGAGGAGATTGTCAGCCCCTTCGGAAAATTTTTTATTGTCCATGGGAATCATGAAGCTTCGTCAAAGCATGGCAGCCGCCGCATTAGGGAAATCGCTGCCCTAGACATGAAGGCTGCGGCGATTCTCGCCAATAATGCAGATATCGCTTCCTTCGGCTGCACGGACGCCCTATTTCTGGACACAGAAACTACCGGGCTAGCAGGCGGCACAGGTACGTTCGCTTTTCTCATCGGGCTTGGGTGGTTTGAAGGTGAAACATTCCGTACTCAACAACTGTTCGCCCGTGACTTTTCTGAAGAACGCGCGTGCCTTAACTTCCTTCTCGAAGTTGCACGGGATAAAAGTTTTCTCATAACATACAATGGCAAGGCGTTTGATGTCGGCCTGCTCTCAACGCGTTTTATCCTTAACCGACTGTCTGACGGGCTTACAGCCATGCCCCATCTGGATCTCCTGCACCCGGCCCGCCGTCTTTTCGGGCATCGCCTGGAAAACAAT
>DASRZZ010000123.1:0-6156 GCA_035685925.1 Syntrophales bacterium
AGTTCCACAGGAATCTCCCGGAGGTAAGAGAGGCGCAGATGAAGAGGATCATGAGGGAGGCAAGGAATAGATACAGTTTGGACACTATGGTTGATGAGTACGTTAAGGTTTATGAGCGGCTGAACGGCAGCCCGCTAAGCTAAGTAATTTTCTCCACGATTAGGAGGAGGTTTAATAAATGTATAAGAAAATAGCAAAGTCAAACAATGTGGAAGATTTAAAAAACTCTCTCCAGGAAGCCGAGATCATCAGAAGCTGTACAAGAATCGCTTTGAAGAATCCATCTCTGGATCCCGAGTCGAGGGGCGAATATGAGATAGCTTGCATGAGGCTAAACGCGCAGATCAGGGAGCTCAAAATGAGGATGGACAACATACAAAGGAAAACGCATTCGCCAAGAGCTCTTTAATTTGTGACCCAAGTCCATGTTTGGCGTGACCTCAGGTTTTCTAGAAACATATGAAAAATATCATGGCAGGGATCGTTAAAGATCTTTACCCAGGCTATTTTGCCCTGGTTATGGCCACGGGAATTGTCTCCGTATCTGCCAGTCTTCTCGATATGGTTATTCTCGCGGATGTACTTTTCTTTATCAACGTATGCTCGTATTGTGTTCTAATCCTTTTCACTGTTGCACGCCTCTGCCGGTATTTCTCGCTGGTCTTGAGAGATTTGACGCGTCATCAGTCGGGCCCCGGCTTTTTCACGACCATTGCCGGAACGTGTGTCTTGGGAAGTCAGTATGTAATCCTATTTAGTGAGCCTACCATCGGCTTTTTCTTTTGGGTCCTTGGCGCCTGTCTCTGGTTGGTTCTGATGTATACATTCTTTGCGGCGATTATCATTCGCCAAGTAAAGCCTTCCATAGAAACGGGCCTCCACGGCGGCTGGCTCGTCATCGTTGTATCTACACAGTCCCTGTCTGTCCTGGGAATGCTGGCAGCGCCGGGCATCCCGGTTGGGGAACAGATGCTGCTTTTCGTTTCGCTTGCCCTTTATCTCCTGGGTTGTGCCATGTACATGACCTTTATCGCCCTCATATTCTACCGGCTTCTATTCTTTACTCTGGCGCCGGAGGCATTTACACCGACTTATTGGGTCAATATGGGAGCAATCGCCATCACGACACTGGCGGGTTCTCTGCTCATCCAGGAAGCCTCGGCCAGTATCTTCCTTCAAGAGACTCTTCCCTTCTTACGCGGATTCACGCTCTTCTTCTGGGTGGCTGCTACCTGGTGGATACCCCTACTTATTATTCTTGAGCTCTGGCGCCATATCTGGAAACGCATTCCCGTCCATTATGACCCCGAGTACTGGAATATAGTCTTCCCACTTGGGATGTATACAGCGGCAACCTTCACGTTGGGGAGAGCCACCGGGTATGGATTCCTTGAGATCGTCTCACGGGGAATGTTTTATTTGGCTGTCGCCGCCTGGATAGTAACCTTTGCGGCACTGGTGCAAGGATTGTTACGCAGCCTGATTATCACCTTTCCTGAAGGTAACCGCCACCCGACGAAAAAAGTTAAGAACCTTTGACAAACTACGCGAATTGTCTTACTTAAACTAATTGTAAGCTACTATAATGGAGCGAATAAATGAACACCGAGGAAACCTATATTGAAAAACTCTCACCTTGGTGGAAACGGTCCGTCCTTCTTGTTGTCGCTTTGGAATTTGCCGTCCTGCTCTGGGTTGCCGCTGTCACTCCCCGTGATGCTCCCCCGATTCCGGAAAAGGTCATTGGCTCTGATAGCGGGGCTATTTTTACACGAAATGACATCGTCTCCGGCCAGGAGGTCTTCCTCAAGTATGGACTCATGGAAAATGGGTCAATCTGGGGTCATGGGGCTTACCTCGGTCCTGATTTTTCAGCGGATTACCTTCATACCCTGGTGATTGATGCAGCTGCATATCTTTCCCAATTAGTTTTCCACCGTCCCCTTGAAAACCTCACGCCGACTGAGAGATCCGTCCTGAATGCGGAAGTTCAGCAGCTACTCAAAACAAACCGTTACGATTCCGTAACTGGTTATCTTACCCTCACGGAACCTGAAGCGGTTTCTTATCGCGGGCAGATCGGAAAATGGGCGGATTATTTCTACGACCCCGCAGTCAACCGGGGACTCATGACCGGGCTTATCCATGATCGCGAAGAGATCAGACAACTAACGGCCTTCTTTGCATGGACTGCATGGGCTTCGGTCGCTAATCGCCCCGGTAAATCTTTTTCCTATACAAGTAATTTCCCTTACGAGCCTGCGGTAGGAAACCGTCCCACCGCAGATGCCTTCCTCTGGAGTGCCCTCAGCCTCGTCTTCCTTTTGGCGGGAACGGCGGCGGTTCTTTTCGCCTTCGGCAAATTTGATTTTCTCGGATGGAAAGGGGTGCGAAATCATTACCACCCAAAGCTTCTTCCCGGAGAGGCCGGGCCAAGCCAGCGGGCGACGATCAAATATTTCGCCATAGCGATGCTTCTTTTTCTCGCACAGGTTCTCGTGGGCGGCGCCACTGCACACTATCGCGCCGATCCGTCGAGCTTTTACGGTCTTGATTTTTCCAGATTCATATCAAGCAACATCTTTCGTACCTGGCATCTTCAGACAGCGATTTTCTGGATTGCAACATGTTATGTCGGCGGTGGGATTTTTCTTGCCACGGCATTAAGAAAGGTCGAGGCGAAGTGGCAGACGAGAGGAATCAATGTTCTCTTTGTGATGCTTCTCATTGTTATTTTTGGCAGCCTCTTTGGAGAAATATTCGGAGTGTATCAGTTTGCAGGTAAGGCCTGGTTCTGGTTAGGCCATCAAGGATGGGAATATCTTGACCTCGGCAGAGCCTGGCAGCTTCTGCTTGTTGTCGGGCTGCTGGTCTGGCTGTCTCTCCTTATTCGAATCGTGGGACCGCTGAGAAAGGATAAAGAGGAAGGGGAGATCGCGATTCTCTTTCTTCTCACTGCGGCCGCCATCCCTCTTTTCTATCTGCCTGCCCTCTTCTTTACGGGAAAGACCCATTTCTCAGTGGTTGATATGTGGCGATTTTGGATTATCCACCTGTGGGTGGAAGGTTTCTTCGAACTCTTTGTAACCGTTATGATAGCCATCCTCTTTTACAGGCTCGGCATGGTCACACGCATCACGGCGACGCGGGTGATCTACCTGGATGCTATACTCTTTCTTGCTGGAGGTATTGTTGGAACAGGCCACCACTGGTACTGGACAGGACAGTCCAATATATCCATGGCTCTTGCCTCAATGTTCTCGGCACTGGAGGTAGTTCCGCTTACCCTTCTCACGCTTGATGCATGGGACTTCATAAAGCTTTCTAGAGGGACATGCGAGGTGTGCGGAAAAGAGATTTCCATTCCACATAAATGGACATTCTATTATCTCACCGCCGTGGGATTCTGGAATTTTGTGGGCGCCGGAATTTTCGGCTTCCTTATCAATATGCCCATCGTGAGCTATTTCGAAGTGGGAACCATTCTAACGCCTAATCACGCCCATTCGGCCCTCATGGGCGTCTTCGGCATGTTTGCAGTTGCCTTCATGGTCTTCTCAATGCGGCAGGTCCTGCCGGAGGACAGATGGTCCAGACTGGAGAAATTCATAAAAGTTTCCTTTTGGGGCCTAAATATCGGCCTTGCATTGATGGTACTTCTGAATCTGTTCCCAGGCGGAGTGCTTCAATTATGGGACGTTCTTCAAAACGGTTACTGGCATGCCCGGAGTTCTGAATTTCTTAATAGAAGAATATCGACATTGATCGAATGGGCGCGTCTCCCCGCTGACGTGATCTTTATCGTGTTCGGAGTTGTACCGCTGTTCATTGCAGCCGCAAGAACCTATGGATTTGTGAGAAGTTCGAGTCGGAAATAAAAGGAGAAAATGATGACCCCTGCCGAGCAGCTGAAAGAAGAGCATGAAGGAATTACCTTAATGCTGAGAATATTGGAAAAGGTCTGCGCCAAAATGGAAGCGAAGGGAAAAATAGATCTGGGCCACTTGGAAAGCATCATGGAGTTTTTCAAGATTTTCGTCGATCAATGCCATCACGGGAAGGAGGAAGAACTGCTATTTCCGGCCATTATCCCAATGGAGCGAAAGCTCATCGGTTTCCTGCTGAGGGAGCACAGCCAGGGCCGAGGCTATGTGCGAGCCATGGGCCAAGAGCTTACCCAGATGAAGAAGTTTGAGGGACTCGCCTGGGCAGAATATGCAGCCAAAGCCCAAAAGTATATCGCCCTTATAACCCAACATATCCAGAAGGAGGACAATGTCCTTTTTCCCATGTTGGATGGACTTCTAGGAAGGAAAAAACAGATGGAATTGGTGGAAGGTTTTGAGGATTTGGAGCGCAAGAAAATTGGGGAGGGTATCCACGAAGAATTTCACGAGCTTCTTCATGAATTGAAGGAAATCTATCTGGACTGAAGACTGCGAAAGAAGAAGGGGAAAAGGAGGTATCTATCATGTTTATGGTTATTATCAATTTTCCACCGATCAAGGCGGGAAAGGATGCTGAGTTTCGGGAATGGTTTTCCTGGTCAAATAAAGAGTTTGCAAAGCATAAAGGCTTCATTAATCGGCGGCTTTTGAAACCATTGAAAGGCGGTTCCTACGTCGCTGTTGTAGAACACGAGAGTTATGAAACCTTTATGGCCATGCACACCAGCCTTGACCATGATGAAGCAGGCAAGCGAGTTGGACCGTTACTTGACGGTCATCCGACTCCTCAGTTCTATGAGGTGATTGTTGGGTAAGATTTAATCGAGTGATTACCAAGAACTTAAGCAACCTCGCCTGCGCCAGAATGAGAAAGCCAAAAGTGAGGAAGTAATGTTAAAGTTGAAAATGGATACATAATGATTTAAATTTTAGTTTAGCCGTATGTCTTCCGCTTCCAGTTCCGCCGCAGCAACCTGATAGAGAAGGGCGAGAAAGGTTTGATAGTTATTTCGATCTATGACCAGGACATCGACAGGATGATTTGCCAGACTTCGCGCAGCCCATAGCCCCCCAAAACCGGCACCGATGATGTATAGGACAGACCCAGGTATCCGGCAGGGCTTCAAAAGCGATCCCGGGATTAACCCCCTGCGTCGAATCACCCAGAGCGGGATCATAGATATAGCCGCAAATCGTGCATCAGTACTTTGCCATTGTTTCGCCCTTTTCTTTGCTGCCAACTCTAAGTTGCATTCCAAATTACGTTACAGAAAAAATTGCTTTTTTTATTTCATCGTTTAACATAATAATCTGTGCGTGGTGCTTTGTTTCGTCATCGAGAAGGGCGGCCAGGATATACCTCACCATCGGAAGTCCGCTCTTTTTAAGGGCATTACTTGCGAGGGTGATGGATTGGGATTCTACTTCCAAGTGCTTGTACAGCAATGCAGACAGAGGTACAACTTCATCAGGAGTGAGATGAACAGACTCTTTTGTTAAGTTGTCGATTATCCACTGGAGCATGACTTTGTGTTTTCCCGAATCATGTTTAATCATCTCCATTCTCATCTTTACAAAGGGATTATTCGCCTTGCGTATCAATTCATCGGCGCTCGCAATCGTCCTGTCTTCCAATTCAATCCATTCCTGTATAAGCTTTAGGAATTCTTCTGAAATTTCTCGTGATTTCTCCATTTTAGAGTACCTCCTTGCATAGATATAATATCATTGATTTAGATGTTTTTTTTGACAAGAACCTGCCTTTCGGCGATCCCACTGCAGCGGATGATCGTGCCTGTATGTACACCGAGTCTTCTCAGTCACGCCATGTTAACGCCAATAGTTGAATTCCTGCCATGCCGTCGTACTGTTTTCTACAAAGATCCTTACTTGAACTCTGCACCTCTATGAACAGACACCATCATCGTAGTCAGCGGGCAATCAAAACGGGGCAGGTCGCGCCGCGCACGACCCTCTCCGTTACACTGCCGATCAGGTTCTTTATGATCCCTGTGCGCCCGTGCGAGGCGATAACAACCAGGTCGGCCTTTTTCTCTCTCTGTTCCTTAAGGATCTCCTCGTAGGAGACCCCTGCCTTGACATCACACGTGACATCAAGCTTTCTTGACTGCACGATCTTCTGAACTTCCTTGCGCAGCTTCTTGGTCGCCTCTTTGATGCTTCCCGATTCGATCTTCAGTATCTCATC
>DASRZZ010000124.1:0-25965 GCA_035685925.1 Syntrophales bacterium
TATTTGCATCAACAATTCCTTACATGATTATAATCCCAAATCTTCGTTTATCAGGATGACTTTCACCCTGCCTTTCGGGAAGGATTTCTCCGTGATCAACCATGCGTTGCAAAGGCGCCCGTTGCTCTTACAATCCTCGCAGTACGATGTTTTGGCGCAGGGTGTTTTCATGCCCAGCCGCAAGGCATTTGCCGGCGCCGCATAATTCCTTATTCGCATCATTGCATCTTGCAGGTCCGCGACAATTTTATTTCTCCCGACCAGAATGATGACATTTTGCGGCCCGAAGGCTATAGCCGCAACACGATTACCGAGCATATCGAGGTTCACCAACATCCCCGATTCAGTAACTGCATTCGTCCCCGTAATGAGGAGGTCAACAAGGAGAGCCTGCCGGCGCCGCTCCCAGCCGTCCTCGCGGGATATGGTTTTATCGAATGTATCAATCACCGTGATTTTCTTATTACCCGCGAGTTCATCGTAAAGCCCGGTGGCCACAAATGTCATGGAGCCTCCCCACGAAATGCTATTGGGGGCAATAGCGGGAATAATTTCCTTCAATACAATGTTTTTTGCTTCAACTGCATTTTGAACAACGAAAGCTTCGAAGTTGTTTGCCTCAAGAGACCGTTTAACATCCGCAAGCTTGATCTGCCAGAATCTATCTACAGGACTGTCCATGCTTTCCTCCTGTTTTAATTGGATGCCCCGGTTTTCGGGCATTATGGAGAAATGGGCGTTTCTTGTCAAGCCTGTATATTCTTTCTGTATATTCTTACGGTCTCGTGCAAGGTCTCTCCGACTGCACAGTGATCGCCCTGTTACATTGCGCACCGCCATTCATCGTGGTATGAGTATATCAATCACTGTTTTATTTATTGGCATTGTTTATGAACGATAATTGCTTCAGGCAGATTCTGGACCGACTCAATCTTTCATGGCAGGGCTACGCCAAGGTGAGGAAAAGCGTTAAGAAACGCATTGGCCGTCATATGGGAAAGCTTGGCTTGCCGACAATGGATGAATATCTTCAAGCCCTATCGGACCCCGATATTTTGAAAAAAGTCGAAAGTCTTATGAGTGTTTCCATAAGCAATTTTTTTCGAGATCGAAATCTTTGGCGCACTCTCGAACAGGAGATTATCCCGGATATCGCAGCCAGACACAGTGAAAGAATTCATGCATGGTCGGCGGGTTGCGCTCTGGGACAGGAAGCCTACAGCCTTGCGATAATGTGGGACATGCTGAAAAAAAAACGTCCCCCTCTGCCTGAACTTCGGATTTTGGCTACTGACATTAATCCTGATTACATTGGTAAAGCAATGGCAGGGATCTATGACAGGAACAATCTAAAAGAATTGCCGGAGGAAATTAAATCGGTTTATTTTCATGCGTGCGAGGACCAGAAAGACCTCTGTTTGACGGATTGTATTAAAAAGTGTGTCGCATGGAAAGTGCATAATCTGATGAAAGAGCCACTCCCAGCAAAAAGGTTTCAGATCGTTTTCTTAAGAAATAATCTCTTCACGTATTATCGCCCGGAATACACATCTTCCGTCTTTCTGAATGTCTTAGACAGGCTTGATGAAGGTGGATTCTTAATAATCGGAAGCCACGAGAGGCTGCCTTTTCAAACACATATGCTTTCACCATTTAAAGGCTCTTCGTATATTTTTCAAAAAACATGCGCTCTCGCGTGAATTTTACAGAGGGATATTGATTCCGTTGATCTTTGGACCCTGGGAGACGCAGGGATAACGGACGACAGTCATATTCAGTCTTCGGGGCAGATCCACAGAATCTGACTCTTGCTTACGAAAATCACCTGCCCATCAAGACCGCCAGGGATTGTGGCATTGAACACGACGATAAAAGGGTCTTCGCCGAAATTGATGAGGTCGGAAAGCCTGTCATGATCCTTGATATTAATCTGACCTTTTACGTATGATCCGTCCGTCAGGCGGATATTTGCTTTCTTTATTTTTGCACCTTTAGACTTAGACATATTAAACCCATCCATAAGAACACTCTCTTTCAGCAACTGGTTTTTGCCCTCATTATCAGCACCTAAATGACCTTCTTCATTGCGGCAATGGCTGTTTCGATTTGATCATCCGTTGGCTCCTTAGTGGTAATCTTTTGCAATAGTAACCCCGGCCAGCTTAAGATTTGTACCCATTTCAAGTTTCTCTTTCTTCCGGTAAAGCGAATGATCTCATATGAGATCCCTGCAATAACAGGAAGCAGCAGGAGTTTATAGAAAACCCTGTGCACAAAGTCAGGCCTCCCGAGAAGTGAAAATACCAGGATTGCCGTGACCATAACCACGAGTACAAAACTCGTCCCGCAACGCGGATGGCGTGTGGAAAATTTCTTGATATTTTCCACGGTCAATTCCTGACCACTTTCCCAGGCGAATACCGTCTTATGCTCGGCACCGTGATACATGAATACACGTCTCATGTCTTCCATCAAAAGGGTGGTACCCAGGAAAGAAAGAAAAATCCCGAGACGGATAAAGCCCTCTACAATGTTCAAGAAAATGGTGCTTGAAATAAAACCTTTCAACACCGAAAAGCAGTAAGCTGGGACGACGACGAAAAAAAATATGGCCGTCCCCAAACCAACTATGACCGATATCGTCATCTCCCACTTTTTCGGCTTTGCATCATTTTCCGTCAAGGCCATCTCGGCAGAATACGTAAGGCACTTCATGCCGATTACCATCATTTCCAAAAGGGTGACAAACCCGCGTATAAATGCCAGCCCCAGCCATTTATATCTCCTGGTGAGTGGAACATAATACTGTTCCCGGATAGCTATTTCTTTGTCAGGCTTTCTCACTGCCGCCGCGATCTTGTTCCCATGCCGCATCATCACACCTTCTATGATGGCTTGGCCGCCGGCAATATCTTCCGAATGCGGTTTTTCAGTCATTGCTGCTCTGATAAGCTGTCTCTAACATTATGTCTGCCATGAATCGAAATCGAAGGTTTACCGAATTATTGCCCCCGTGACAGGATCTTTATCAAAACATAGGAGCGTCAGGCCATCTATCACATCGGTAGCAAGGAGCATAGCCTGCGATTCTATACCCATCATCTTTGTCGCTTTCAGGTTTGCCACAACGACGATCTTTTTCCCGATGAGGTCTTCTGGTTTGTAATCCTTTGCTATACCAGCCACGAGAGTCCTCTTTTCACCCATATCGATCGTAAGCTTCAAGAGCTTGCTTGATTTGGGAATGGCCTCCGCCTGGATTACCTTGGCGACGCGAAGGTCCACCTTCTCAAAATCAGCATAATCTATCAAGGGCTTTACAGGTTGAACTTCCTTCTCCGTCACTTCCGGTTCCTCCCTTTCTTTTTCGTATTTGACCCGCGGGAAAAGCGCGGCGGATCTCTTTAAACCGTTTCCGTGCGCAAGTCCTCCCCAGTTCCTGACACTGTCAAAAGTCTGCATGGCTACATTGGCGATACCCAACTGATCCATAATCTTTCCCGCCGAGTCGGGCATGAAGGGAGAGATCAGGACAGCAACAATACGAAGAGATTCGAGGAGATTGTATATAACCGTCTCCAGTCTGATCTTATTTGCGGCATCTCGCCCAGCAAGTCTCCATGGTTCCTGCTCAACGATATATTTATTCGTTACGTTGATAAAATCCCAGATGGCAATCAAGACCCTGTGAAGTGCTAGTTCCTGAAAGCAGCTCTCCACGTCGGCAACAGCCTTGGCTGCAGCCGCACAAAGCAGCATGTCTTCTTCGGATTGAGTGTGGACATCAGGCACTTTTCCGGCACAGTATTTCATAGCCATCGTCATGGTCCTGCTCACGAGGTTGCCGAGATCATTGGCCAGATCCGAATTGATCCTCTGGACGAAACCCTCTTCACTGAAACTGGAGTCGAGACCGAAGACCATCTCCCGGAGAAGAAAATAACGGAAGGGGTCAAGGCCATATGTGTCTTTCAGATCCAGAGGCTTGATCACGTTGCCAAGGCTTTTCGACATCTTGCTCTGGTCGACGATCCAGTAACCATGGACGTTGAGATGTCGGTACAACTCAATCCCTGCCGCCTTCAGCATCGTGGGCCAGTAGATGCCGTGCGGCTTCAGGATATCCTTCGCGATAAGATGCTGGGCAGTGGGCCAGAATACCCTGAAATTTTCGCCATCGGGATAACCCGGTCCGGTAATGTAGTTGATGAGGGCATCAAACCAGACATACGTCACGTAGTCTTCGTCAAAGGGCAGGGTTATTCCCCAGTCGAGCCTGCTCTTCGGTCTCGATATGCACAGATCTTCCAATGGTCCCCTGAGGAAGGCGAGGACCTCGTTCTTGTAACGTTCCGGTCTGATGAAGTCAGGGTGATCTTTGATATATTCTACCAGCCAGTCCTTATATTTGCTCATCTTGAAAAAGTAATTACTCTCTTCCCTATACTCGGGGGCCGTTTTATGATCTGGGCAGAGCCCATTTACCAGCTCTTTCTCGGTGTAGAATCTTTCGCAGCCTATGCAGTAGTATCCCTCGTATTTTCCGAAGTAGATATCTCCGGCGTCATAGACCTTCTTGAGGATTAGTCTCACTGTACCGACGTGATTGGCATCGGTGGTCCTGATGAAATAATCATTGGTGATGGCAAGCTGGGGCCACAAGCTCCTGAACTGGGCGCTGATCCTGTCTGAATATTCCTTAGGGGTTGTGTTCACTCGCCGGGCGGCCTCGACTATCTTGTCACCGTGCTCATCTGTACCGGTCAGGAAAAATACCCTGTATCCGCAAAGTCGATGGTACCTGGCCAGAACATCGGCGACAATCGTTGTATAGGCATGACCTATATGAGGCGAGGCATTGACATAATATATCGGTGTTGTAATGTAATAAGTTTTCTCCACAGACAATCCATCGCTTTCTAAAATGCCGTCGACATCTACAGGGATCTTAAAGATTCTAAAACTATAGGTCTTTTATATTAACGGTAATTTCTTTGCCGCTTTCCAGCTCGACAACCACCTCACCCTTCAGGATATTTTGTCTTATGACCTTACCTCGCCCCTCAGGAGAGTTTATGATCTTGCCGCACTTTGGTATGTGTTTCTTCATGTCCTGATACCCTTCAAATTCAAAGGCCAGGCAACACATTAACCTCCCGCAGAGCCCAGAAATTTTTTCTGGATTCAGAGATACACTCTGTTCTTTGGCCATCTTGACGGATACCCTGTCCAGATTAGGTATCGAATTCGCACAACATACCTCTCTCCCGCAAATCCCCAAACCTTTTATCATCTTGGCTTCGTGACGGGCACCGATCTGCCTTAACTCGATCCTCATCTTGAACTGCTGAACCAGATCCTTCACGAGTTCCCTGAAATCTACACGGCTTTCCGCTGTAAAATAGAATACTATCTGGCTTTTATCGAAGAGACACTCCACGTCAATCAGTTTCATGGGAAGATCCCGTTCCTTGATTTTCCCCAGACAGAATTGGCCAGACTCCTCTTCCAGGGCCTCATTTTCTTTCTTGATCCTGAAATCCTCCTCTGTGACCTTACGGACGATGCTCTTGAGACCTGCAGGCAGCTTGTTAATCGGTACGGACACCACGGAGGTAATCACTGTGCCCCAGGACAGACCGTTTTCTGTGTTGACAATAACCTGATCGTTTTTCGCCAGCTGGAGGTCAGCAGCATCAAAGTTATATATCTTTCCATCTTTTCGAAATTTTATTCCGGCAATATTCTTCAGATTTCCCTGTTCCATTTCCCTTTAATGATGACGACCCTAACTAACAGCTATTGCACAATTTTTGCCTTTTGGAGGCCATTGCTGCTGAATGACGAATAAACAATTATCCATGATACCCGCTGAGTCTAAACATCATGACCTCCAAAGTCAATTGTTTATTGGCATTCTGATTTATCATGTGGCAAGCCCGATCTACAGCCCTGATGCAGTTTACAATATCGCGTCCCGATTCACTCTCTGCAATTGATCTTATAATGCCAATGTGATCCTGATTGATAATATTGTCTCGATCGCCGGTTTCCTTGTACACCAATGCATCTCTGTAGCCAGTAATCAAGATGCCGAGCCTTTCCATAATATCTTTTCTTTCCTGTCCAAAATCATTGAGAACGGATAACAATTTGAAGGGGTCTTTCGTTTTGATCCTTGCAATTATATCAAGGACTGTGTCTCTTGTTGTTAGATATGACTCATCATTCATTGCCCGGGCCTTCCCGATGCTGCCACCCGATGATAATGCGATCAAATGAGCCGATTTACCATCCAGAGATAGTTTCTCCTCCAAGAATAACCCAATAGTTTCCTGCCTGAGTGGATTAAACCTAACATGCTGGCATCGGGATAGAACAGTGGCAGGAAGTTGATGAGGACGTGAAGTGATCAATATCAATATGTTTGATGCAGACGGTTCTTCAAGTGTTTTCAGGATGGCATTAGCCGACTCAATATTCATCCTGTCAGCATCTCCGATGATAAAAATTCGTTTCCCCCCTTCAAAGGGGCTGAATTTCATCTCCTCTTGGAGCTCTCTGATTTCCCGAATTTTTATGAATTGCCCTTGGGCACTTATCGTAATGACATCGGAATGATTCCCGTGATCTATCTTCAGGCAGCAAGGACATACATCGCACGCATCGAGGCTGTCCGGCCCCGTTATGCAATTCAGTGCCTTGGCAAATACCCCTGCTACGGTTCTTTTTCCGACGCCTTCGGGGCCGTAAAAAAGATACGCATGAGGGATACGGTCTCTTGCCATCGCCGTTTGAAGCACCTTTATCTGTTTTTCATGACCATAAACATCTTTAAAAGACATAAAACCAACCATTTCTCTAGTCTAAATAATGCAGGAATTCTAATATCAAAAATCCCATAGGTTTGGCTATGAGATTTTTAAGCTGTTTTGAGAATTGGGATTATGTATTTACGGCTTCTCGTTTATGAATTGTGAGAGATGGACACAGACTTCATGATGGACAGATCCGATGTCCCTTGACGCATCGACGATTCGGATTCGATCAGGTTCGTTTCTCGCGAGGGACAGATAAGCCTTCCTCACCCTGTTGTGAAACTCCATGGCCTCCCTTTCAAACCGATCTTCCGCTCGAATATCCTTATAGCTGGAAATTCTTTCCATGGCTCTTTTTAGACCCATCTCAACGGGTAGATCAAAAAGAATTGTGAAGTTCGGCCTCAGGCCACCGGAAGAAAAATCATTAATGAGTCTGATTAAGTCGATATCCAAGCCCCTGCCGAAACCCTGGTAGGCAATAGTTGCATCAGAAAACCGGTCACACAGAACCACCTTTCCCTCTTCCAGGGAGGGCCGGATTACCTCTCGGACATGCTGCGCCCTCACCGCTAAGAAGAGAAGAAGCTCCGTTTCCACGTGCATCTTCTCTGGACCATAAGGGGCATTATTCAAAAGAATCTCCCTGACCCTTCTCCCGATGGGCGTTCCTCCGGGCTCTTCTGTAGTGATAAACGGAATACGATGCTCTCTAAGATAGTTTCCGGCAAGCTTTACCTGGGTTGATTTCCCACAACCTTCGATGCCTTCAAAGGTGATAAATCGTCCCATAGTGATAATCTCGACCGGAGATTTTTTAACAGGGATATGCATTTTATGTCATTTCGAAAAGAAAGGCGACGAAGAATCTTGGTTACTATGCACAGCTTGCAAAATTTCTTCTCTCAGTCGAACTGACAAATAGAAGCCCCCCAATGGAAGGGCCTCGGCAAAAACATGTGAGGGAAGGCACCAGCCCATGGCCAAGGCTGATGCCTTTCCCTTTTGACCTTATATGCTGGCCTTGAATCTATTTCTCGTCCCCAGGTACAATGGCTTCCACAGGACACTGATCGGCGCATGTTCCGCAATCAGTACAGAGCTTTGGGTCAATCACGTATTTTTCTTCTCCCTCACTGATCGCCTCAGCGGGACATTCACTTTCGCAAGAGCCGCAGGCGATGCACTCATCTGTAATTACATATGCCATCTTTTCTTCTCCTTATTTTTCTACTCTATGGGTCTATTAAACAAACCCTGTTCTTGAAAATTTACGTCACGGAAATGACTTCTTTTACTCCAGGAACTTCCTTCTGCAAGTATTTCTGTATCCCCATTTTCAGAGTCATTTGCGACATGGGACAGCCGCGGCAGGCTCCCAGAAGTTTAACCTTGACAATACCTTCATCACTTACATCAACAAGTTGAACGTCGCCACCGTCCGCCTGTAGATTGGGCCGGATACGCTCAATGGCACTGCATACTTCTTCTTTCATTACATAACCTCCATTTACTTACGACATCAAGGGCAGACGATAGAAGATTAGGAAAGTTTGCGCTTGCTCTCTGTTTATAGGCACCCTTCAACTTAATGGGGCATCTCTTTTATCATTTTTTTGACGAGGCTCTTTGCGACATCGGGAAGTGCGGGTTTCATAAGTACGTAGTCATCCACTTCCTGATGCCATGCATTCCATATTATCTTGCCGGAAGCCGCGTCGATCATCTTCATACCCATGTCTACTTTGGCTATCTTGTCTTCTTTTTCCTTCGTGTAATTCCAATAGTCAATGTTGACCAACAGGAACGCGTCGACCTTCGTCATTTCACCGATCTTGCGACTCAGATCAGGATCGGAAAAGTTGACTGCTCCGAGCTTGGAAATATAATCTGCAAATACCTTCTGGTGCGCCGCGCTCGACTTAATTCGGCTATTCATTTCAGCCGCAGCAACAACATCATTAAACCACCTTGTATCAATGAGCGCATCTGCGATGATCTGGTCAACTATCCCCCTTGCCTCTTCATATGTCCCCACGTCAGCAGGCAACACACCGATTTTTTGGGGATGGAAATCCTTCGCTTCCGGCGCGACATGGGAATAGCGGATTCCTCCACAGCCGCCAAGCGCAAGCAGCAGAAGCATCATTAAAATAAGATGAAAAGCCTTCCTTGTCATAATCGCCCCCTCTGCGTTATAGCTCAGCCTAAATACCTTTCCAGGCAAAGCCAGACCAGGGAAGTCACGCCGGCTATTATGTAACTTGTTTCGAGAATACCCTCTTGTACAACGCCGGAAAATGCCGCCCTTCTAACATAAAGCCTGAAATAAATCCACATAAAAAATACGCACACTAAGAGGGCAAAACTCAGTGAGGGAGTCCACCCCAAGACATGGGATACGATGAGCAAAATGACCAGCAAGACGAGTATTCCCTGCAGCAGAATTTGGGTGAGTTTTTTACCTATCAGAACAGGTATCGTCTCCCGTCCGACGAGCCTATCGCTCTGGATATCCAGGATATTAGATAGGGCGGAGCGGACGAAGACAATACCAAAGGTAAAGATGAAAGCCACAAGCATGCCCGCAGTAATGGAGAGACTAATTTCGAACTGTGGCAGCACTGCCACAACAGCCGCCCAAGCCATGGCCATGAAAATGCTCTTGGAACCCGGCAGGTCTTTAAGGCTCTTGAAACGCAGGTGCCGTAGCGGTATTTTCAGATTGTAAAGCACGCCAAAAATAGAAATCAATAAAAGCAATATAAATCCATTCAGGCCTGCCATGAATGAAATTGTCAGTGCTAGAATCAGAGACACTATTGCGGCCGATACGTAAGCCTTTTCGTGTTTGAGATAGGATTCTTCCCTGAATGATCCGATGACGGTGCTCGTTTTTCTATTGATGAGCCGGTTGAGTGTGTGCATGGCATACACATAAAGGGACGTTGTGAAAATATTCAGTACACTCAGAGGAAGGCTCTGCAAGAGCATGCTGGAGAAAGACAGACATCCTGCACCAACGGCAGAGTAGATGTCCGTCTTGACTATAAATGCCCAGAACTTGAATAGTACCTTTAGCTGCTTCTGTTTCTCATCCTGACGGCTTGTAACAGCGTCAAAGACCCGGTCAATGATCCAGTTGGGCGTAGATGCGCCCGCGGAGATACCTACGTTCTTATATTGGCTTGAAGGAATGTCCTCTAATTCATCCGCAGTCTCGATATGAAACGTCGGTTTACACTCAAGCTGTGAAATCCTGACTAGCCTTTTTGTATTTGCACTGTTCCTGCCGCCTACGATAAATACGGCATCCATTTCTTTGGCCAGAGCCTTGACCTCTGACTGCCTCTTCTCCGTAGAATCGCAAATGGTATCGAAAATCACAGCTTCAGGAAACCTCGTCTTTATCCTTTCCGCGATGTCAATAAACTCTTCCGTATCCTGAGTGGTCTGAGCAACTACACACACCTTATCGAGGCGCGGGAGATTATCAACCTCTTCAGCGCTGCCGATCACGAATCCTTTGCCATAGGCATACCCCAGAAGACCATTAACCTCCGGGTGCTCCCTGTCGCCGGTGATAAGAACCGCATAATTCGATGATGCGTGCTTCTTTATAATGGCCTGGACATGAGCCACTTTTGGACAAGTGGCATCAACGATCTTAATTCCTTTTTCCCTGATCCTGTTTCTCTCACCCGGGGATATGCCGTGGGCCCTGATTATGATCGTGGCCCTTTTATCGGATGCATCAATATCGTCGATATTCATTACAGGTACAATTCCCCTTGTCCTCAGGAGTTCGACAGTCTGAGGATTATGAATCAGGGGGCCATATGTATAGATATCTTCTTTTCCTTTGCGCTGGGCAATATCAAGAACGAGATCGACGGCCCTTCTCACACCCATACAAAATCCCGCTGTTTTGGCCAGTTTAACACCCATATGTATTGCAAGACCTTTGCTTAAAGCCTTATGATAAATATTCGCACAGAAAAAAGGGCGCTGTCGCAGTGGATCAGCGCAATATTTGTAGTTCTATGCTATTTTGACCGATAGCTGCACTCAAGTCTTGAGATAAATAAAGAACTCCCTGTTCCCTTTGGGCCCCATGAGGCGGGATTCGCACACGCCCATCACAGACAGTCCTAATTCCGCAGAGAACTCCTTTATTCCCTCTATTACTTTTTCGTGAACTTCGGGATTTCTGACAATGCCGTGCTTTTCAACCTCATCTCGCCCTGCCTCAAACTGAGGTTTAATAAGGGCAAGCATGATCCTGTCAGTGTTCTTCACCAGCCTGAGCACAGCAGGAATGACAAGTCTGAGCGAAATAAAGGACGCATCTATCGTGGCCAAATCAATGTTGTCCTTTATTTCTGAACCTTCAAAATACCTTATATTTGTCCTTTCGAGGTTGACTACCCGTTCGTCCGTCCTCAGTTTCCACGCCAACTGGCCATAACCAACGTCAATGGCATAGACCTTTCGCACCCCTTCCTGAAGAAGACAGTCAGTAAATCCGCCGGTGGAAGCACCCACGTCAAGGGCCACCATGTCTCTCACATTTATGTCGAACGCCGTAAGGGCACCTTTTAATTTCAATCCTCCCCTGCTGACGTATGGATTATCTTCTCCGTCTATCCTGATTTCTGTATCCGGAGAAACGAGGGTACCCGCCTTGTCCATTTTAGACCCTCCCGCAAGCACGGCACCTGACATAATCAGGGCCCTGGCTCTTTCGCGGGTCTGGCAGATACCTCTATCCACCACCAGCAGGTCCAATCTCACTTTTTTGATTTTCTTATTCACGCCGCGAAGCTTCACTGCCCCATCACAGACTTGGCCGCACCAATGATGCCCTCATCGTCTATGCCGTACAACCTTCTTAATTCCATCTGTGTGGCCTGTTCGACGAACTTATCCTTGATGCCCAGCCTCTTTACGATGACATCATGAATACCCTTCTCTTCAAACAGCTCCAGCACGGCACTCCCAAACCCGCCCATCAGGACATTTTCTTCGACGGTGATTACCCTCTTTATGGACTTTGCAGCATCACAGAGCAGGGCCTCATCAAGGGGTTTCACGAAACGGGCATTGATGACCATCGCATTGATTCCTTCAGCCTTCAGTTTCACTGCAGCAGCAATGGCAGGATAAACAGTGGAACCAATGGCCGCGATGGCAAGATTCGCGTTTTCCGTGTTATAGACTATTTCACCTTTTCCAACTGCAAGAGACATGGGAATATCATCGATGGGTATACCGGCTCCCCTGCCGCGGGGATATCTTATTGAAGCGGGCCCTCCGCATTCAACCGCGGTCTTGAGCATATGCTGAAGCTCGTTTTCGTCCTTGGGCGCCATCACGATCATATTAGGAATTGAACGGAGATAGGAAAAATCAAAGAGTCCGTGGTGAGTAGGTCCATCGGCTCCCACGAAGCCTCCTCTGTCAAGGGCAAGCACCACCGGGAGCTTCTGGAGACACACGTCGTGGAGAATTTGATCATAGGCCCTTTGCAGAAATGTCGAATATATCGCCACTACCGGAGTCAGGGCTTCCGTGGCTAGTCCTGCGGCAAAGGTCACACCGTGCTGTTCAGCCATACCCACGTCATAGAAACGCTCGGGATATTCATTGGCAAACTCGTCGAGGCCCGTGCCTTCACTCATGGCGGCTGTCACCGCGACAATCCGAGGGTTGTCACGGGCCAGTTTTGTAATCGTCCTGCCAAACATCTTTGTGTAAGATAAAGGGGCAGCGCTTTCATCAACAGGCTCGCCCGTATCGATCTTAAATGGCGCTATGCCATGAAACTTTGCCGGATCATCTTCGGCAAATTTATAACCCTGTCCTTTTTTTGTGATGACGTGCACGAGGACTGGCCCCTCGAGTTCCCTCACGTTTTTAAAGTTCTTGATGAGATTATCGAGGCGATGTCCTTCTAGAGGCCCTACATAGGTAAACCCCAGTTCCTCAAACAAGACACCGGGCACAACCAGCCCTTTCAGCGATTCCTCCATCTGTTTCGTAAACTTCACCATCTGTTCGCCGATGGAAGGAATAGACTTCAGAAAGTTTTTTAGCTCCGTCTTGAATCTTGTGACAGTGTGTCCCGTCATGATGCGATTAAGATAGGAGGACATAGCCCCGACGTTGGGTGAGATGCACAGCTCATTGTCATTTAATACGATGATGAGATTCTTGTGGCGATCTCCCGCCCAATTCAGGGCTTCAAAAGCCATTCCCGCTGATATGGAACCGTCGCCGATAACGGCAACGATCTTAAAGTCCCCACCGTTAAGGCACCTTGCTTCGGCCATACCTATCGCCGCAGATATTGATGTGCTGCTGTGCCCCGTGTTGAAGACGTCGTAAAGACTCTCCTCTCTCCTAGGGAAACCGCTTATCCCGCCCTTCATCCTCAAGGTGTGGAACAGATTCTTGCGACCTGTGATGATCTTGTGGGCATATGCCTGATGACCCACATCCCAGATGACTTTATCCATCGGTGTGTTAAATACGTAGTGAATGGCAAGCGTCAATTCAACCGTCCCCAGAGACGAGGCAAGATGGCCGCCATTTCTGGAGACGACGTCGATAATCTTATCCCTAATCTCTCCGGCAAGTCTGTTCAACTGGGCAAGATCGAACTTCCTGATATCTTCAGGAAAATTGACGACAGAAAGGATGCTTCCCTTGTCTTCTCCGCTCATCATTCTTCCTTTACGCTTTTCTCTCTATAATATACGCCGCAATCATTCTCAATGGTTCTGCCCTGTGATCAAAGTTCACAATTGCCGACAGGGCGCCTTCCACAAGTTCTCCCGCCTTTTTCCGGGAGGCATCAATACCCACCAGTGCAGGGTAAGTTACCTTGCCCCGTTTGACGTCGCTTCCCGTACTCTTTCCCATTAATTTTTGGTTCCCCTCAACGTTAAGGATATCGTCTGCTATCTGAAAAGCGAGGCCGATATTACGTCCATATGATGTAAGGGCATTAAGCTCAACTTCGCCGGCGTTCGCCAATACTGCCCCTGTCTTCACAGCGGCAGCAATCATTGCTCCTGTTTTACGTGTGTGGATAAAGTTCAGGACTTCTATATCAACAGCTCCTCCTTCCGACTGGACATCAACTACCTGACCTCCTACCATGCCGAAGCATCCCGCCGCGCCTGCAACGTCGTGGATCACGGAAATCAATTTCTCCGGAGCTATCTTTTCCATGAAGCTTCTATCCGACATAAGATGAAAAGCCTCCGTCAGTAGGCCATCGCCCGCGAGAATGGCCATATTTTCACCGAAGACCTTGTGGCTTGTAAGTCTTCCCCTCCTGTAGTCATCGTCATCCATCGCGGGAAGGTCGTCATGAACAAGGGAATATGTATGGATAAGCTCTAAAGCGCAGGCCACAGGGAGAACCAGTTCGATATCGCAGCCCAAAGCCTCGGCCGAGGCCAAACATAAGATAGGTCTGATTCTTTTCCCACCTGCAAACAGGCTATATCGAATGGCCTTGAAGATTACAGGTGGATAGTTGTCCTCTCCCGGTATGTACCGGAGAAGGGCCTCATCGATAACCTTTTTTCTTGTTTCCAAGTATACGGCTAAGGACGCATCAGGAGTCGGACTCATTCTCTTCCACCTTAACCGGTCTTACGACCAGTTTTTCTTCCTGCTTGAGCAGTATTTCCACCCGCCTTTCAGCCTCATCGAGCCTGAGGGAACAGAGACGGGCAAGCTTGATCCCCTCCTCAAAGGCCTTGAGAGACTCGTCAAGGCTCATGTCCCCTGCCTCCATCTTTCTCACTATGTCCTCCAGCCGCTCCAGGGCTTCTTCGAATTTTTCCTTTACCATATCTTTACTCCTCTTTGACATCCGTCACTTCTGCCTGAAAACTACCCGACGAAACCTTGACGTCCACGGTGCTCCCCACAGCGACCGATGCGACTTCTTTCACTATATTCCCGTCAGGAACCATCTTCACAATACTGTAGCCCCTTCGAAGGACAGCGAGTGGGCTCAGCGTATCCAAGACTGCAAGACTTGTTTGCACCTGCATCTTGAGGCGTTCCATCCCATCATACCATCGGGCTATCATATTCTTTCTCAAATTTTCAAGGAGAAACCGATGATCGCGGATCTTTAAGAGGGGATTGGCATGGCTCAGGCGAATCTCAAGATTAAGCAGTCTAGGTCTCTCCGAAGCCCTCCTGTGATCGAGGCCCTTTTTGAGACGTTCCAGCCGGTCGTCGACGAGCATGCGGAGGTCGTTAATCCTTCTCCTCGGGTCCTTGAAACGTCCCCGCAGCACAGCCATTCGTTCACAGATATCAGCCACGAGGCGACGCTCGAAGCTGACCAGTCTCGCGTTCAGAGTCTCGATTGAAGCCATGAGTTCTCTTCGCACGGGAACAACGAGTTCCGCCGCCGCCGATGGAGTCGGCGCCCTGAGGTCCGCCACAAAATCGGCTATGGTAAAATCGATCTCATGTCCGACAGCGGAGATTACGGGAATCCGGGAATTATATATTGCCCTCGCCACCCTCTCATCGTTGAAAGGCGCGAGGTCCTCTAGCGATCCTCCTCCCCTCGCTATGATGATCACATCGATATTCCCCACGTCCTGCATATGGGAGAGTGCCTCCACTATCTCAGGAGGCGCCTCCACGCCCTGCACCCGCACCGGGGCAATGAGTATATCTACGGAAGGAAACCGCCGCCTTGTGATATTCAAAATATCCCTAATAACCGCCCCTGTGGGAGAGGTGATTACCCCGATCCTTCGAGGAAGAAAAGGGATCGGTTTTTTGTGGGCGAGGTCAAAGAGACCCTCTTCCAGGAGGCGTGCCTTAAGTTGTTCGAAGGCCTTCTGGAGGGCGCCCAGTCCTTTTGGTTCGACCACATCTACAATCAACTGGTATTCGCCGCGGGGCTGATAGACGCTCACCCTGCCGGAGCAGATGACGCTCATCCCTTCCTCAAGGTCAAACTGTGTCGATCTGCCCCACGGAGGCTTCCGCTGCACGGGAAGGGCCCTGAAGATAACGGCCCTGATCTGACTCGTTTCATCCTTCAGGGTAAAGTATATATGACCCGATGCGGGTCGCCGCAGATTGGATACCTCCCCTTCTACCCACAGGGCATCGAAACTCCCCTCCAGGAGACGCTTGATATTTTCATTCAACGCTGTGACGCTTAAAATTTCCTTCATGTTAGCTGCAAGTACCAGATATTGCAATCGCTGACAAGGCCGATTTTTTAGCCCCGCTGTTCTTGACACGACGCCGACTCATCCTCTGACAAATCTCCTCAAAAAATCCCGCCGTGGGTGTCGAAGTTTAAAGGCTCGTCAATCCGCCCAGAAATGGCATATCTAGCTATGATAAAACTCTGTCAGCAAAAATTGTCATCGCATTCTCGCGCAGTTGCCCCTCACATCTTCCCGCCTTTCACTGCCAAACACTCATTGACACACACAGGGGCTTCTAATATACTTCATCAACTGTGATAATATCTTCAAGGATTCCGCACAAAGTTTACCTTGGTGGAACGCTATTTCGGAATCATATTTCTCTCTTGCCTCGAAGTTCGGAATCCACAGGGAACTGAATGCCAGAGAAAGTCCGGCATGACATTTATGACATGTTTTTCTCTTTCAATATTTCCAAAATCGGAAAAATGTTTTTACCTTCTGGCAAGCTCTGTGTGGAGGGAATAAATGCGTAAGAACAACAAAAGGCGACCTGCAGCAAAAAAAGGCGTGACAGCGGGCAGTACGGGTCGGAATGAAGCCTCCTTTATTGTGGTAGGTGTGGGAGCGTCGGCAGGTTCCCAAAAATCGCTGCAAAAGCTCTTCTCCAAAATGCCCACGGAACGCGGCGTGGCATTTGTGCTCATCCTGCACACAGAACGCGGGAAAGAGAGCCTGTACACAAGAACGTTGAAAAAACAAACAGCCCTTGCCGTGGTGGAAGCAGAGGACGGCATGCCCGTTCTGGCAGACCGCATTCACATCGTCCCGCCTGACAAATTCCTCAATATCACAGCGGGTAGACTCACCCTGCAAGAACCGGTCTTATGCAACGGCCTGCGCATGCCTATCGATCATTTCTTCTGCTCACTGGCCGTTGACCAGCGCCATCGCAGCATTGCCATCCTCCTTTCGGGCAGAGGAAGTGACGGCATTCTGGGTCTTTCGGAGATAAAGGCCGCGGGCGGCCAAACCATCGTAGAAGACCCCGGTGGCGCCAAGCGCCCGAATATGTCGCAGGGCGCCATCGATGCCGGCGTCGCTGAGACCGCTCTGCCAGCGGCCGGCATGGCAGAGGCCCTTATGAATTTGGCGGAACAGGTTGCGGAAACCAAAAGTGTCAAGGCATCGCCGGAAATCGACGCCAATATACGTGCCATTCTGGATATCCTGCGCGCAAAGATAGGACATGACTTCCGCTGCTACAAGCCCAACACCATTGTCCGCAGGATCCACCGGCGGATGGGCCTTGCAAAGATCGCCTCACTTGAGGAATATGCGCAGTTCCTGCGGGAACATCAGGAAGAGGTCGGCCTTCTGCAGAAGGACCTGCTTATCGGTGTGACCGACTTCTTCCGCCAGCCACACGCCTGGGAGTACCTGACGGAGAAGGTCATAGCCCAGTTTGTGGAGACCGCCCAGCCCGGTTCGGAGATACGGGCATGGATCCCCGGCTGCTCCACGGGAAAAGAGGCCTATAGCCTGGCCATCCTGCTCACCGAGGAAATTGAAAAATCCGGCAAGAAGATCAATGTGCAGATCTTCGCCACTGACTCCGATCTCGCCGCTCTTGCGACAGCAAGGGGCGGCATCTATTCAAAAGAAGACCTGGGGGAAAACGTCTCGCAGACGCGGCTTAAACGGTTCTTTCTGCGCAAAGACGGTCACTACCAGGTCGCCAAGGATATACGCGAAAAGATTGTCTTCGCCCCGCAGAATATTACTGCCGACCCCCCCTTTTCCCGCCTGGACCTGATCAGTTGCCGGAACCTCCTGATCTACATGGAGCAGCAGGTGCAGAAAAAGATCATAGACCTGTTTCATTTCTCCCTGCGTGAAGGTGGATTTCTTTTCCTCGGCACCACTGAGACCGTAGGAGACCGGGAGGATCTCTTCGAACCGGTCTCAAAGAAATGGCGCATCTACCAGCGCATCGGCGTCGGTCACCGTGTTGGCATCGAGATCCCGGTGAGCATTTCCAGCGAACCCGATCAGGCCGCCGTAAGGCCGCAGCTTGCGGCGCCGCCGTCCCCGATGAGCCTCACCTTGGGCGCCCAGCACATGCTGCTTGATCGTTTTGTCCCCGCCTGCGTCATGATTGACCGCAAGCTCCATGTCCTTTACGTGCATGGCCGCGTAGAGGACTACATAACATTCCCACCGGGAGAGCTGACCACCCGCATCATTGACATGGCCAGAGAAGGCCTGAGGGCGCGCCTGCGCGGGGCGATTGCCAAATGCCTTGAATCAAACAAGTCCGTCGCCGTCACCGCGCGTATGCGGCGCGGCGACAAGTCCGTGCCTGTGAAGGCCATAGTAAGTACCCTTCGGTACCCGCGGGAGATCAATGGACTGTTATTGATCACCTTCGAGGACTACCACATGCCGGTTGCAAAGACGCGCGGCAAAGTGACGGAAGAGAGCAACACGCAGTATTTGATGGACGAGTTGAAGATCACGCGCGAGGAATTGCAGAGTACCATTGAACAACTGGAAAACTCCAATGACCAGCTCAAGGCCTCCAATGAGGAAGTCATGGCGACAAATGAGGAACTGCAATCCGCCAATGAAGAGCTGGAGACATCGAAAGAAGAGCTGCAGTCCCTCAACGAGGAGCTGAATACCATCAATACGCGCCTGCAGGAGAAGGTGGACGAACTTGAAGATGTCAGCGACGACGTAGTGAACCTGCTCTCCAGCACGAATATTGCAACCGTGTTCCTGGATAAAGATCTCAGGGTCAAGCGATATACGCCTGCCATCACACGCCTTCTTTCCCTCATCCCCTCCGACACAGGCAGGTATATGGATGATATCCTGCGCAAATTCCGTGACGATGCTCTGCTGGACGATTCACGCCGTGTATTGGCGCACCTGGCACCTATTTCCGTTGAGGTGCAGGCCGATGACGGCAGGTGGTATATCCGGAGCATTACTCCTTACCGTACACAGGATGACCGCATCGAGGGTGTAGTCATTACTTTCGTAGATGTTGGTGACCTTAAGCGGGTCGAGGAGACCCTGCACCAGAGCGAGCAGCGTTACCGCACAGTGGCTGATTTTACATACGACTGGGAGTTCTGGCTTAGCCCGCAGGGCCGGTTCCATTATGTGTCGCCGTCAGTAGAGCGCATCACAGGCAGGCAAGTAAGCCCGAATGTATGCGCCGATGAGCTGCTTCAGCAGATAGTTCACCCGGAAGATCTGGAGAGACGTCTAGAGCATTTACAAGCGGAATTGGCCAGCCAAGGGCCCGGTGAGATGGAGTTCCGCATCCTGCGTCCGGATGGTGAAGTTCGCTGGATGCATCACATCTGCCGACCGATCTACGATGCCGACGGTCGATTCCTTGGGACACGCGGTTCCAACCGGGACATCACAGAACGCAAGCGCATGGAGGATGCCCTGCGCGAGGCGCACGAACGCGCCGAATGGCTGGCAAGGTTCCCTGAAGAAAACCCCAACCCGGTCATACGTGTTTCAACCGACGGGAGCGCTCTCTACTGCAATCCTGCGTCAGAAGGACTACATGCATGGCGCTGCGAGGTCGGCGAAAAACTGCCTGAACCATTACTCAATCTTTTGAAAAAGGCTATGACTGAAGAACAGGAGATAGAGGAGGAACTGGAAATTGGCGGACGGTTCTATTCTGTTGCTGTTGCGCCTATTCTCAGAGAGGGCTACACAAACATATATGGCCGCGACACCACTGAGCGCAGGCGGGCTGAAGAGGCGCTGCAAACTACCTTGCAGCGTCTGCGCACACTTGTTGGGAGCCTGCACAGCAGTATTCTTCTCGTAGGGGATGAGGGTCGAATAGTGTTTGCCAATCAAGCATTCTGCGATTATTTTGAGCTGCAGGATTCACCTACAGAGCTCGCGGGTATTACCGCACGTGAGATGATCAATAAAGTCAAGAATGCTTATCTCCATCCTGCCGAGCAAGTTAACCGCATTATGGAAATCGTTCGTAAAGGACAGCCTGTTATAGGCGAAGAAATTACTATGCTGGATGGGCGGTCATGCCTCCGTGATTTCATACCCGTACACATAGATGGAAGGTCATACGGCCTCCTATGGCAACACACAGACATCACGGAGCGCAAGCGTGCAGAAGAGGCGCTGCGGAAAAGCCGGAACATGCTGCAAGCGGTGATGGGTACAATTCCCGATGCGATCTATGCCAAGGACACGCAGAGCCGGCTTGTGCTTGTCAACCCCGCATCTCTGAAAACCGTCGGAAAGCCAGCCGAACAGATTCTGGGTCGGGACGACCGTGAATTCTATGACGATCCCGCCGTCGCTGCCGCTATTCTGAAGAATGACCGCCAGGTAATGACAACCGGGGTTGCGCAGGCCTTCGAAGAGAAACTCCTTACACCCGAAGGCTACAGGGATTTCCTCGACACGAAAACCCCCTGGCGAGACGATGAGGGTAATATTATCGGCATCATCGGTATCAGCCGCGACATAACCGAGCGCAAAGAGAAGGATGATCAAATTGCCAAACTGACCCGCCTTTACGCGGCCCTCAGTCGCGTCAATGAAGCAATCGTAAGGATCCATGACGAGGGTTCCTTGTACGATGAAGTCTGCCAGATTCTATCTGAAGAAGGCAATTTCCCCCTAGTCTGGATAGGGCAGGTCAAAGAGAAACAGGTCATTCCCGCAGCATGGCATGGGACAGCCCGCGACTACCTTAAAGAAATCAAAGTGGAGACGGAAGGCCATTTTGGACAGGGCCCGACAGGAACGAGTATCCGGGAAAATCGGGCTGTGATTAACGATGACTTTGCCAACAGTCCGGCCGTGTCACCCTGGCGCAAGACGGCTATCAGTTTCGGATTCCGCAGCTCAGCGGCATTCCCCCTGGCCCGTGGTGGCAAGGCAGTGGCCTCTCTCACAGTCTACTCATCTGTCGCTGGCGTCTTTGATGCGGAGCAGGTGCGCCTACTTGAATCGTTAAGCGCAGACATATCTTATGCCCTGGATGCCCTCAGCCAGGATAAGCTGCGAAGAGCAGCAGATGAGGCAGTGCGCGAGAGCGAGGAGCGTTTTCGCCTGCTCTCATCGACTGCAGGGCGTCTGCTCCGCGCCGATGATCCTCAGGCCGTCGTAGAGGACCTGTGCCGGGACGTCATGGCATACCTCGATTGCCAGGCATTTTTCAACTTTCTGGTGGATGAAAAGGCCGGCAAACTTCGTCTTAACGCCTGCGCAGGCATACCTGAGGACGAGGCACGTGCCATCGAATGGCTGGACTACGGCATTGCCGTGTGCGGGTGCGTGGCGCAGATTCACCAGCGCATCCTCGCCGAGGACATCCTCCATACCCCGGACGTGCGAACCGAACTCGTCAAATCATACGGCATCCAGGCCTACTGCTGTCATCCGTTGATGGCCCAGGACCATCTCATCGGCACGTTGTCCTTCGGCACGAAGACCAGGGCACACTTTACCCCTGAAGAGGTTGAGCTGATGCGGATCGTGACTGATCAGGTCGCCGTAGCCATGCAACGCAAGCAGTCCGAGGAGACCCTGCACCGACTTAATGCCGAATTGGAAGAGCGGGTGAACGAACGTACGGCGGAGCTACGGGCCGCGTCTCTCTACTCACGAAGCCTTATCGAAGCGAGTCTCGATCCCCTCGTCACTATCAGCCCGGAGGGAAAGATCACGGATGTAAACAAGGCAACGGAACAGGTGACCGGCCGTACCCGAGGTGAATTGATCGGAACATATTTTTCCGACTACTTCACGGAACCTGATGCCGCGCGGGCGGGCTACCGGAAAGTCCTCGCCGACAGTCAGGTCCGAGATTATCCCCTGACTATCCGTGATGCATCAGGAAACACAACAGGCGTGCTTTATAATGCGACAGTTTACCGCAATGCACAGGGCGAAGTGCAGGGCATATTCGCGGCCGCGCGCGATGTCACAGAGACTAAGCGGGTCGAAGCCGAATTGGCCAGGCATCGCGAGCACCTCGAGGATATGGTGAAGGAGCGCACGGCGGAGCTGGAAGCTGCAAATAAGGAACTGGAGAGCTTCAGCTACTCAGTCTCCCATGACCTCCGCGCGCCGCTTCGCGCCATCGACGGCTATGCGCGCATGATCATGAAAAAAGAGGGGGACAAGTTTGACGAAGAGACGTTGCGCAAGTTCAACGTTATTAGATCAAGCTCGCAGATGATGGGACAGCTCATCGATGACATTCTGACTCTGTCCCGGGTGGTCAAAAAACATTTGTCTGCATCGCAACTTCAGATAGACACCATCATCAGAGAGGTGTGGAAAGAACTGGAAACCATTAACCCGGAAAGGAACATGAAGCTGACTGTCAGGGATGTACCTGTCTCGTACGGTGACAGGACGCTCATTAGACAGGTCTATGCCAACCTCCTTTCCAATGCGGTCAAATTCACAAAAGACCGTGATCCGGCGCTCATTGAAACGGGCGGCTACGTCGAAGGGGAGGACGAGACCGTGTATTATATCAGGGACAACGGCGTAGGTTTTGAGATGGAGTACTATGACAAGCTCTTCGGCATTTTCCAGCGTCTCCACAAGGCCGAGGAATTTGAGGGTACGGGAGTGGGGCTGGCGACGGTTCAGCGGATCGTGCAGCGGCACGGAGGCCGCGCCTGGGCGGAAGGTAAAGTGAACGAAGGAGCAACTTTCTATTTTACACTTCCACGGAAAAGATAAAAATCCCTCATTTCAATTAAGACCAAATAAATGACGAAACTGAAACATACCGCCGTTGACAGGAAAAATGCGATGCATAATTCTGAGCAGCGCTTCCGCCATATCTTTGAGCATTCACCCGCCATGGTGTATCTCTCGGATGTCGACGGCGTCATACTGGACATGAACGTTGCCGGCGCCAGGATGCTTGGTTATGACTCTCCTGGAGACCTCATCGGTATCAAATCATCTCTACACGTCTATGCTGACCCTCGGGACCGTGAACGATTTCGGGAAATTATCAAACAGACAGGCTCTGTTCAGGATTTTGAGACCCGGTTTCGCAGGAGGGACGGTACCATAATAGACGTAAGGATGACTGCCACTATACGCAAGAACAAAAAAGGCGGTGTGCGGGGATATGAGGGATTCGTCATCGATGTCACAGACCGGAAGCAGGCCGAGCGGGCGCTCCAAGATTCCGAAGAAAAATATCGCACCGTGGTAGAAAACTCCCTTTCCGCAATCTTCATTCACCAGGGCGGACTTTTCCGTTGCATGGCAACCTGGAAGAAATGATCCGCGAGGGCTTCCAAGATTCTGGACCTCAAAGGAATCGACAACGTAAATTTCTGAAGAACTAACTCTATGCCTCCGTCCATATTCAGGATGGGGGCATTCTTTCCCAACTCACCACTCGATCAAGCCGTAAGAAAATCCCCAAGACGAGCCTGCCGAAATCAAAGGGTGGCACGCGTCGCATTTGTCGTCGAATTGCCTTGACAGTGAAAGCCTTCATTTCTTATACTTGATCTGATAAAAACGCATCCTCATCAGCTCTAGTAGAGAGGTTTGAGCCAACTGGCCAATCCTGGAATCGAAGAAATCATCGAGGAGATTATGGAAAAGAAGGAATATCTGAAGACGCCGGTTACACATATTGACATGAAATCATTCAATGCAGTTGATATCATCGACGCCATGAGGGGAATGTCCTTCTCAGCAAGAGACCTGGCCCAGGCCGCAGACATCTATGACAGGATGCTGAGAGATGAAGAATGTACCATTATTCTCACCATAGCGGGAAGTACAAGCGCTGCGGGCTGCATGCAGGTCTATGCGGATCTCGTGAAGCACAACATGGTGGATGTGATCGTCGCCACAGGCGCCACGATTGTCGATATGGATTTTTTTGAGGCCCTGGGATTCAAGCACTACCAGGGCAGCCCCCACGTCGATGACCGGACACTCAGAAAACTATACATCGACAGAATACACGACACTTATATCGACGAGGAAAATCTCCAAGTCTGCGACAAGAAGATTACAGAGATAGCCGACGCCCTGCCGCATGGCTCATATTCGTCACGGGAATTTATACGTGAGATGGGAAAATTTCTTATAAGACACGCCTCTAAGCAGGATTCTTTGGTTCAGGTTGCCCATGAAAACGATGTTCCCATCTTTTGTCCCGCCTTTTCCGACAGCAGTGCCGGCTTTGGCCTTGTGCTGCACCAGCACCGGCGTCCGGAAAAGCACGTTTCCATCGATGCTGTAAAAGATTTTCGTGAGCTGACTATGATCAAGGCAAAGGCCCAGGAAACAGGACTACTTATTATCGGCGGCGGTGTACCAAAAAACTTTGTCCAGGACACAGTGATATGCGCCGAGATTCTGGGATTTTCTGCCCCCATGCACAAATATGCCGTGCAGATAACCGTGGCAGACGCAAGGGATGGAGCATGTTCGAGCTCCACACTGAGGGAAGCGACATCCTGGGGAAAAGTGGACATGGCCCATGAGCAGATGGTCTTTGCAGAAGCGACCACTGCATTGCCGCTCCTTGCAAGCTATGCCTACCACAAGGGGAACTGGAAAAAGAGAAATAAGCGGCAGTTTGCGAAGATTTTTTGAACAAAGAAAAGGCTGCTTTTCGTACGGTTCAAAAAAAGCAGCCGATGAGGGAGATCGAACTAATAAGATAACTCATTATTATAATTTATTAATCATGAATATCATAAAGTTTATAAATTTTATTCTCGTATTTTGCCGCCTTTATTTCGGCATCAGATAGAGAATTACTCTTTCTTTGCATGAATTTTCCCCTCTATGCGGGTATCGTTTTAAGTCGTGAGGGTATTTTCTGAAAAAATACCCTCAAATTCGTTAGATTTTGATAAACCTTATAGCACGACCTTGGACAAATAGCAATAAAAAACCCGCTATTTCTAACGGGTTTTCTACTTCCTCGCACTTCCTTGGATTATCTCTTGGTGGAGATGAGGGGGATCGAACCCCTGACCTCGGCATTGCGAACGCCGCGCTCTCCCAGTTGAGCTACATCCCCACTTCCTTTCAAAGCCAGTCCCGCGAGTTGTGGAGACGATAATATATGATTCCTGTGACGCGTGTCAATAAATACTTAAAAAACGGTTTTCATTCTTGACAAACTATCCTTTTCCTATACAAATTACTATACAAACTTGACCACGGGATGCTCAACGATGAACCTGCCCTGCATAAATTCATTCTTCACGACAATCGAGGAGGCTGTTTATGGCAAAGATTGATGCCTTCTTCCAGTTGATGCATGACCAGGGTGCGTCAGACCTGCATTTAGTATCAGGCCAACAGCCGCTCCTCAGGATAAGAGGTGAGATGGAACGGGTGAAGTTCAAGGTGCTGGATAATGATGAACTCAAAGCCATGCTCTACGAAATTGCGCCGGATCATAAGATCAAGCAATTTGAAGAAACAGGAGATATGGATTTCGCCTACGAAATTTCTAACCTTGCCAGGTTCCGGGCCAATTTTTTCTCACAGAAATTCGGAGTGGCAGCTGTTTTCAGAGAAATCCCGAGCCGGATTATGACATGTCAGGAGTTGGGGCTACCGTCGGTGATTGCTAAACTTGCCACCCTGCCGCGAGGACTTGTCCTGGTAACGGGTCCGACAGGATGCGGAAAATCGACGACCCTTGCGGCCATCATTGACGAAGCAAATCGCACGCGTAAGGATCACATCATCACGATAGAAGATCCCATAGAGTTTGTCCACAAAAGTGAAGGTTGCATTGTAAATCACAGGGAGGTCGGTCTCCATACCAAGAGCTTTGCAGCGGCGCTTCGCGGGGCCCTTCGCGAGGACCCCGATATAATTCTTGTCGGTGAGATGCGTGATATGGAAACCATATCTCT
>DASRZZ010000125.1:0-3953 GCA_035685925.1 Syntrophales bacterium
ACAGGAGAAGTAAAGATAGTGAGCCCGGAGACCAGAGAGATACTCCCCATAGGAAAAACTGGTGAGATTATGTATCGCAGTCCCCAGGTTGCAAAAGGATACTGGAATAAACCAGAAGAAACGAAAGAAACTTTCCAGACGGATGGTTGGCTTCGTACAGGAGATGCAGGTTACATCAATGAAGAGGGCTTCGTCTTCTTTGTTGAGCGCATAAAGGATCTTATTATCGCATCTGGCTATAATATATCGCCTTTTGATGTTGAGTCAGCCATAATGAAACATCCGTCAGTTGTGGAAGTTGCCGTTATAGGCGTGCGTGATGAATATCGTGGCGAATCGGTAAAAGCTTATGTAGTACTAAAAGAAGAGTTCAGGGGAAAAGTTAAGCCTGAAGATATTCTTGCGTTCTGCAAGGAAAACATGGCCACCTACAAGTGTCCCCGCGCAGTGGAATTCATTGAGACACTGCCAAAGAGCTCAATCGGAAAAATCCTGAGGAGGGAGCTAAGGAGATTGGAGCAGGAGAAAAAAAATAGTTCTTTGTAAAAAAGGGAGATGTCTATCTGATTAGCTTGGCACACTCGCATTACTGGGGTTACCAGTGCTTGATCATAGGAGTAATCTCAGATTTAAATATAACATCAATTGGAGTGAAGAACAATGCTGAAAAAAACAACATTTAACGATCTCAGAGTAAGAGAGCGTGAGATGAGAAAAAACCTGATCATAGATGCTGCGCAACAAGTTTTCGCAGTCAGGACTTACGACAAGGTCAGTATGAAGGAAATTGCAAAAGAAGCAGGTATTTCTGTAGCATCGATTTATACTTATTTTGATAATCAAGAAGCTCTCTTTGTAGAAGCTTTTTTTAGAGACACAAAAACCCTGGTGGCAACCTTAAAAAAAGAAATTACAAAGAATCAGAAGATTCGCCTTCAGAAGGTAATCAATACTTTTATCGATTATTTCGCAAATCATGATGCCTACTGCAGGATGATGGCAAATTTCATGTTGAATGGGCGAATAGGTCCAGAATCCTTGGATAGATTGAATTCAGTTATAAGGGAGATTTTGGATTCTTTTGACATCATATTCAAAAAATTGGGTTATCAGAATAATATCAGATTGCTGTCTCATATGTTTTTTGCCTTCTTGAACGGATTACTTATAAGTTTTCGAAAATATCCTGGGAGAAGCGAAAAAGAAATTCTTGTTCATATGAAAAGACTTGGCAAGATATTCGCGGACAACTGTCAGGCAGATGTTGAGCCCGCACAACCGGCCAGAAAAAATAGGGTGGTCCTTCTATAAAGTAGTTTTTGGCTAAAGAGGATTTCAGTTTACCATTGGAGATGAGAAAAAACTTTTACTAAATATGATTTGCTAAGTGATGCGAAACTGTGCGACCAAAATAAAGGGACTGGAATTATCGCAAATTCTAAATAAATGTGAGACCTACTATGTATCGGTGATTCTTTCAGCCTATGCTACGTAATTCAGAAAGACGCCTTATTCGGGCAAACAATAAAAGGAGGGATGGCCATGGAAGCAGCAAAAGATCTCAGGAGCAAATTTGTTAGCAAGGCGGTCCGCAACGTACAGCGAGGATACATGGATGACAACAAGTCGCGGGGCCTTTTTCGACCCGAAGTCAAGCTCGACATCCAGCGCTCACGCCTGATGACGGAATCGTTCAAGCAAACGGACGGACAGGCGATGATTCTTCGCCGGGCGAAAGCTCTCGCCCATGTGTTGAACAACATGGGAATTTTCATCAGGGACTGGGAACGCATCGTCGGATACCAGACGTCCAAACCGGAGGGAATCTATCATCCCATCGATATGAACTGGAAATCCGTAAAACGCCTTGTCAACAGCGAAGGTGGAAAAACCCTCCTTGACGATGCGGACAGAAAGGAACTCGAGGAGATCTGCCAATACTGGAAGGGCAAAT
This sequence comes from Syntrophales bacterium, assembly GCA_035685925.1. Lineage (GTDB taxonomy): Bacteria > Desulfobacterota > Syntrophia > Syntrophales > UBA2185 > Fen-1135. The sequence goes on from DASRZZ010000125.1 coordinate 1,955, forward strand.
GCATGAGCGACCGCCAACAGGAGGCCTTTACGGGTGATCTCGGCAAATACTGGCAGTATGAGGGTACATTTCTGTGGACTCACTGGTCGGAACTCGGCGTACCCGATTACGAAGGGCTGCTTCGCGAAGGACTCAGCGCGAGAATCAAGAGGGCCGAAGCAAGACTTGAAGAGATAGACCGAACAATACCCCCCGATTACATCGACCAGAAGGAATTCCTTCAGTCCGCCATAATCGTTTTACAGGCCGTAATAGACTTCTCTCACCGCTACTCGGCCCTAGCAGCGAAGATGGCAAAGACTGAAAAAGACCGAGAAAGAAAAAAGAGTCTTGAGGAAATTGCCCACAGCTGCGAATGGATCCCCGCCAATCCGCCACGCACGTTTATTGAGGCCGTGCAGTTTTTTTACTTCATTCATTTGATCCGCTATCTTGAATACTCGACTCTCGGCATCGGGTTGCGCCTTGATTACATCCTCGGTCCCTACTATGAAAAAGACATCAAAGAAGGGAAGATCAAGAGGACGGAAGCTCTGGAAATTCTCCAGCTCCTCTGGGTGAAATTTCTTGAACTGGGACTCGTCTACTCTCCCCTAGTCACATCAGTTTATGGTGGCGTGGCCTCACTTCAGGCTATAACCATTGGCGGACTGGATCGGGCCGGCCGAGATGTGACGAATGACCTTACCTACCTAGCCTTAGAGACAGCGAAAACCATGCGGACTATCGAACCTAGCATTGCCATGAGGGTCCACAAGAACACTCCCGATCAATTATTGTCCGCTGCTATAGACGTCATCCGGACAGGAATCGGCTATCCGTCCTTGTTCAACGATGAGGTGTTGATACCACTCTTGAAAAAATGGGGTGTCCCAGAGAACGATGCGAATGCATATGGTGTATCGGGCTGCGTCTATATGGAGATTCCGGGCAAGAACATTACGCGGCGCGTGCTGGGTTATTTCGTTCTCACGAAATGTCTCTGGTGGGCGCTCCACCAGGGAGTAAACCCGAAGACGGGCGAGCAGAGGGGTGCAAGGACGCCCGATCCTGCGACATTCAAATCCTGGGTAGACGTCCTTGATGCGTATGTTGAACAGGTGAAATTCTTCACCACGAAGATGACGCAGGTTGAGAACACTTGCCGAGACCTTTATGCAAAATATTGTCCGAAGCCTTTCTACTCGGCCATCGTAGATGGCTGCATCGAGCAGGGAAAGGAATGCAAACAGTGGATCTATCCCTCCATGGTTCATGACTTCGCTATGGTCATCGGAGGGACCAACGTAGCCGATTCGATAACTGCCATCAGGAAAGTGGTCTTCGACGACAAATTGGTGACGCTTCCGGAATTGATCAAGATAATGGATCAGAACTGGGAAGGGTACGAAGATATTCGCCAGGCGTGCCTCAATGCGCCGAAGTATGGAAATGATGACGACTACGCAGACACGATTGCTCGGGAAGTACACCACCGCTCGGAAGCGGCCATGGAAACCGTGAAGGATCGCTTCGGCTACTCGATTAGGGGCGACGGCAGCGCTGTATCGGCCACCTATGGTCTTGCAGCAGACACCCCGGCAACCCCCGATGGGAGAATGGACGGAGGACCCTTTGCCGATTCTACCCTAGCGCCTCAACCAGGTGCGGACAAGAAAGGGCCGACGGCTGTCTTGAATTCCTGCGCGAAGATCGATACGATGCAGACGTACAACCACCTCTTAAACCAGAAGTTCCCTCCCCAATATCTTGAGGGTGACATGAAGCCGGTTTTCTTAAGCTATCTGAAGACTTGGAGGGACAAGAAGATCTCTCATATACAGTTCAACGTGGTGGACAAAAAGACGCTAATCGATGCACAGCAATATCCCGATAAATACCGCGATCTCATTGTGAGGGTTGCAGGCTTCAGCGCATATTTTGCGGATCTGTCAAAGGGTCTTCAGGATCATATCATCGCGAGGACGGAACACGAGCTGTGATAGTTAAGAAAGAGGTG
>DASRZZ010000126.1:0-24808 GCA_035685925.1 Syntrophales bacterium
GAAGAAGCCCTTGATGAGAACGATCAGGACGAGGGTTGCGACACCGGTCATGACCACGCCCTTTACCACCGGGTGCCAGTTCTCGATCTGCTGCCTCTTAAAAGGCCAGTAGTAGTAAAGGTAGACCATCCAGATGAGGACTATCAGAAGCCAACGGGTATACATGTAGCCTACGTAAGGCGTGTACATCCGCATCCATCCTCTCGGATCCTGGAATATCCACCATGTAACGTAAAAAATAGCGAGAATAAAAATTGTATTCACAATCTGCGGTATTGGTGCAGGCCATCTGGGGACCAGCTTCCGTTCTTCAAGATATCCTTCACCATAACGCTCCTCGACCTTTCCCTCCATACCAAACCTCCTTTCCTAAATCGAAAGGCTCAATTCCGCTTCATCCCTCGAAAAAGCGATTTAAGCCTTCTCAACACGAGAGAAAATCGCGCGGGCGATTTCCTCCCGACTTTTCCCCTCGACCTTGATTCCCCTCTTAACAGCCTCTTCGATAAGCATTTCACCGGCTTCGGTCAATAGGGGATAACAGGTCTCGAACGAATCAAAATAATCCTTTTGATTTTTCCCCAGGACTTTTCTCTGAGATGCGCATCCATTGAGTAACCCAGCCAGGCCGGGCAGAAGTTCCTTCGTGAGAAATTCTCTTCTTTTTCTGTTAAAGGCCATCCTCATTTCCTGCGAAAGCACTTAAAGTTAAGCGGAATTCTGCCTACCTTTAGCTGATCACCTGCCCCCGCTCGAGAGTCCCCGCGACGTAACAGGCGATAACATCATCTATGTTGCCGATAATATTGTCGATAAAGCCAAAATCGTGCCTCTTTATCATCTGCTGGTAGTCCTCCCGAACCCCGCCGCATATCACCAGTTCGACCCGTAGATGCCCCAGGAACGCTGTCAGATCCGGTGCGGACATATCCCCGACCGGAATAACAAACTTCTCTCGAATGGCACAGGTATCGTCGACAGTGAAAACGACGATTTCCGATGAGTGATCGTACCGGGGCGCCACCCTTCCATTTAGCTGACAGATGGCCACCTTTTTCATGCTGGATAGAATTAGCACTTACCGTGCCACAAGGCTGGAATGAAAAATCATCAAAGTAAAACAATAAGTTATGAATTTGAGTGGCGTCATAAACACGCGGAAAAGGATTCCATGATGTTGCGGATTGAAACAAAGATAGACTTGTTGTGATGTAAGTAATCGTATCAAAAGCGGTTTATATTTGTTACGGATAATTGCAATAATGTTGCATTATGTTGCAATACTTATGAGGTCTGTTTTGGGATAAGGTTGTGCTGCTTCATCTTCCGCCAGAGAGTTGTGCGGTTGATACGTAAGGTTCTGGCGGTCTCGCCCCTATTCCAGTCATGGGATCTGAGTACCGCCAGAAGACCATCTTTTTCCAGAACCGCGAGTGGAGCAGTCTGGCCCGTCAGGTTTTTTTCTACAACCCTGTGGTGCAGCATCTGAACATCCTGCTCCTCAAAGAGATACACGGGAAGGGCATCTGTATCGAGTTTACCGCCCCGGACAATGATGACGGCGTGTTCAATGATATTCTTCAGCTCCCGGACATTTCCTGGGTATCTGTAGTTAAGGAGGATTTTCATGACGCCGGGGGTGACCTCGCTGATTTGTTTTCCCAGGATGCAGCTCTGTTCTTTCAGAAAATGATCGATCAGCAGGGGGATATCTGCGGGTCTTTCCCGCAAAGGAGGAATCTCCGCTTCCACGACACGCAGGCGATAATAAAGATCCTCCCGGAAATCCCTTTCCCGGGTCATCTTCGGGAGCTTGCGGTTCGTCGAGGAAATAACCCTCACGTTTACTTTAACCGGATGCGTTGAACCCAGGGGGTAGAATTCCTTTTCATCCAGAACCTGAAGCAGTTTGGCTTGGAGATCCTTGGGGAGTTCTCCGATTTCGTCAAGGAAGATGGTCCCACCTTCTGCGGTCTGGAATCTGCCGGGCTTGTCCTGTTTAGCATCAGTGAAAGCCCCTTTCTTGTAGCCGAACAGTTCCGATTCCAGAAGAGGGGGCGGCAGTGCTGCGCAATTAACTTTAACAAAGGGCCCTTCTTTACGACGGCTCGCGTCATGAATGGCCCGGGCAAAGAGGTCTTTCCCCGTACCTGTATCGCCCAAAAGAAGGACATGGGCATCCGTTTTGGCTACAGAGCCCAAGAGATCAAATAGCCTGATGATTTTTTCATCCTTTCCCACGATGTCCTGGAAGGTGTATGATCCAGTGATCTTCTTTTCCAGTGTGACCCGAACGGAATCATCAATAAACGACTCCACGCCGCCCAGGACATGGCCTTTGTCGTCCCGGAGGACCGATGCCGTGATATCAACTGGTACCTCCCTGTTTTTCTTATTGAGGATCAAGTTACGGACCTTTATAATTTTGGTGCCCATTTCGATGGCCTTACGGAGATAGCATCCTTCCAGGCAAAGGGTCGTCCTGAAAATTTCATAGCACTTGCGGCCAATAGACTCCTTTTTTGTGAAGCCTGTAATTTTTACAGCCTCCTCATTGAAATAAACGATGTTCATCTCGGTGTCGACGGCAAAGACACCAGTAGCCAGGCTATCCAGCATCTTGCGGAAGTCCAGTATCTCCTTCATGAATCCAGTTACCTGTTCCCAAATGATCTTTTAAAAAGTGTAACAATGAATCAGAGCAAAGTCAATAGAGCTGCATAGTTCTCATCTTGACTTTGCCTAGGACGTGTGACAAAAATTTCTGAGATTATCGAGTGCATATGGCAACACTGAAAAATCTTCATCCGTCAGGCATCTTGACCCAACCTGACCTTGGCCTGCCCGGCTTTCTGGAAAACCTGTTCGTCCGGATTTTTTTCGAGCCCCGAGCCAAGGAGGCAATCGGGTGGATTGGCATGGCTTACAGAATGGGACCGGTAAGGTGCTGGACCTTCCGGGTCCGCGGCCGTCCCGGAGTTTACAGCCTGACTTACTGCGGCAACGGAAAAGACAGTTCCGGCTGGCATCACGGGTTTTTCCATCTTCAATATTTTCCAATGCCCGATGAAAAAGTCCTGAATCTATTTTCGGTCGGGGAAAATCTCCTTCGCCTGGATACCTGCTTTGATCAATGGATCAGGACTGTGCCGGAGGAAGGTGACCATTTGGACGGCCAGTTCACGGTGGGCCGTATCATCCTATCCTTTGACATCAAGGAAAATACGGTTGTCCTGACTCTCCAGGCGCCCGGGCGGTGGCGTGATATCCGCCGGGACGGTCTGTACCTGACAGAACCTGACGGATCTTCCGTTGAAGCTGTCTCGCCCGGGGGCACGGACAGAAATGTCCCGGCCTTTGCCCTTTCGTGGCCATTCTTTGACCGGCTGATTCTGACCCTGAGATACCTCCTCAAGCAGGCGCCTCTTTGCGTCATCTTGAAAAGAAAGGCAAGACCGGTTATGGAAATCATGGAAGGAGGATCTGCTCTTCCATATGCCGGGTGTTCGGTTATGGAGTATATTCTCTCGATCGGATTCGGCGCGAAATCCCGTAAAGGAGGGGATGATGACCGCGTCAAGTGGATAATAAACTTCCTGCCTTCCGAAGAGGAAAATACTCCAAATGAACCGCCGGAGGTGATCTGGTCAGTAACACCGTGGTCTCCGCATCCGCGCAGGGGGAATCCGGCCTGGTGGAAGATTCCTAAAGGGACAGCTGCTGTCAGTCTGCGCGGCTTCCAGTCCCTGGGAATACATTACCGTCCGCCCCTGCTCGTAGTGACAGGATTTCTTGGAAGCGGAAAGACGACCTTACTTAACCAAATTCTGGAATACATGGTTCTCTCGCGCCATAAATTCGTCGCTGTAATCCAGAACGAAGTCGGCCAAGTGGATGTGGACGGGAAACTTGTAGACAATGCCTTCAGGGTGACGTCACTCAAAGACGGGTGTGTTTGCTGCACCCTCCTGGGTGATTTTCGCCACGCTATCCGGAGGATTTGCATCGAGTACGAACCGGATATGATCATCTTGGAAACAACGGGAGTGGCCGATCCCTGCCACATCCTGGCTGAACTGCCCGATCTGGAGCCCCTTGTAAGGTTTGACTCCCTGGTCTGTGTGATAGACGGGCCAAACCTGAGGCCGATATTGAAGGACTACCCTGCGGCCAGATCACAGATCGAATGGGCACACCTCATTGTCATGAACAAAACGGATCTGATGGAAGAGAATGCGCTTGAGGAGGCCATGCAGAGTGTACAGGCCATCAACCCGAAGGCTCCTGTTCTCTGCACGACCTACGCCCAACTGAACCCGGGGCTTCTATTTTCAGCAGATGAGCACTTGGAAGTATCAGAGATGAAGACGGTTCCCGTTTCTCTGTCATCCCCCGATTTTAGCTTCGCCCGGATCCGGGCGTGCACCATTCAAATGCCTGGTATCCTCGGAGGGACGTCCTTCAGGAAATTCTTAAATCACTTGCCCGATTTAATCTATCGTATTAAAGGCGTCGTGAGGATAAAAGGAGGCAAATGTCCACAGCTACTTCAGTATGTAGCCCACCGATTCGAGTTGACAAATTTCACGGACGGGAATATCGAGCCTAACACCCTGGTATTCATCGGGCGGAATCTCGAGGAAGATGCGCTAAGAGAAAGCTTCAAGAAATGCCTTGCTAAAGAATGACCGAGATCGGATAGATAATATAGAATCGAATCACAAAGGCCTCGCATTGCTTGGCAAATGCATTTTTGAAAACTAATCAAATTGTACTTCAGACTATCTCTGCAAGCTTATTCAGCGCCTGCTTTACGTTTTCCGGCTTTGGATACTTGTTATTGACATAGAGCACAAAGCCATATGCAAGGGAGTGTTTTGTTTTTTCCGTTTGTGGCCATGCTTCTTTAAGAGCGAGTAAACATAAGGACTGTAGGATTGTCAGAGATCGTGATAGATAAGATTAAAAAATGCTTGACAAAAGCAATTTTTCTGTGTTAAATGGAAATGAATATCATTATCATTCAACTATGAGAGTTATTTATGCAGCATGGATACAGCACTGGCCGACAGTGGTGTCACAGAAAAATCAAGGGTTACGGTTATCGGATGACATTGGGCCGGGAGACGATCCTCGAAGTACTGTCACAGGCTGACCAACATCTGAGTGCTGAAGATATCTATATGAGGGTGCACAAAATTTGTCCCAATATCGGCTTGGCATCGATTTACAGGACATTATATATTCTCGATAGCATAGGTCTGGTGAATAAATTTGATTTCGGTCACGGCAGGGCCAGGTACGAATTGGCGGAAATTTCCAGTGGTAAGAATCATCACCACCATCTGGTATGTACCGGCTGTGGCCGTGTCATTGATTACACGGATTTTATTGATGAAGAAGTTGCATTATTGAGAAAAACGGAAGAAGCTTTATCCAAAAAATATAATTTTAATATTACAAACCACCTCATCCAGTTCTACGGTTTATGCCATAGTTGTACTGAAGGAAAATAGAAAAAATTTTTTCAAATGAAATGATAATGATTACTATTAACATATTTTTAAGGATATCGACACAGTAAATCTTAAAGGAAACATTCTAAAGAAATGAGACAGATTATGATTATAAGGCTTCAGAAAGCTAGAGATTTGGGAAGAGGTTTTTAACGAACCGGATTTTATGACATTGATAAGTTTTGACTGCGGACAGAGCAGCGGCAAATACGCTGATATGAGCGATAGTGCAATGATTCGAGGTGGCATTGAGGTCTTTAACAGAAGATGTTTGCATAGATACAGAGAGGAGGCGAGAGAATATTTTTTGGAGCTAACCCTGAAATTATAGGGTTTTTTGAAGGTTTCAGAGGCATGGTCTATGGATTATCTGATGTTTTCATCGGCATAGATACGCATTTAAGTGATGCATGCCGAACCGTTGAGGAATTTAGAATGCCGCCAGAGGCAGACGCAGACTCGTTTCGCGAACTTTTTAGAGCCTGTTATTGGGCAGATGAAAAGGCTATTTCTATAGGAAAAAAATGGTATGCCAAATAAAATGGTAATTACAATTGATTATGAATTTTATGAAAGGTACAAAAAATAATTTAGGGAGGATAACAAAATGGCTTTGAAGACGAGAGAGGAATACAAGAAATCATTAAAGGCAATGAGGCCGAACATTTACAAATTTGGAGAGTTGATTGAAGACGTAACGACTCATCCGGCGACGAAGAGAGTAGTTGAGAGCCATGCACGGGCAATTGACGCATCGCATGACCCGAAATTAGCGCAGGATTTCACTACCACCTCCACTTTGATCCCCGGCGAGAAGATCCACAGATGGAATTCCATGATGGAAACCCTTGAAGATATCATGGCCAATTCCAGGATGAAGAGGTGGATGTACCGCCTGACAGGAAGCTGCAGTGGGGGTGTGTGCGTAGGCTGGAACGCCCAGAACGTTATGTGGAATGTCACGGCGCTTATGGACAAAGAGTTAGGAACGAAATATCAGGAGCGTCTGAAAAAATGGATTATCAATTCTCAGAAAAATGGCCTTCTCGTAGCGGGCGCTCTTACGGACGCCAAGGGTGACAGAAGTCTGAGACCGTCACAGCAGGCCAATCCGGACAGCAATGTGCACATTACGGAAGTTCGTAAAGACGGCATCGTAATCAGCGGCATGAAGGCGATGATTTGTGGTGTGGCCGCCTCTAACGAAATATTTCTTCTGCCGGGAGGCGCCTACAGGGAAGAGGATCAGGATTACGCCGTTGCCTGCGTTGTGCCGAAGGATATAAGAGGTCTTACAATCGTGGAGGCCCGAAGACCGAGCGATACCAGAGAACTGGAAGACGGATTCGACATTCCGGACTCAGGCATCACCCAGTCTTTCCTGTTTTTCAAAGACTGCTTTGTTCCCAATGACAGGGTTTTTATGTGCAAAGAATTCAAATATACAGGCAATATAATTGGATATTTTACAGCTAACTACCGTGCGTGCATTGGCGCATGTGTCGCCGGTCAGGGAGACGTGATGATCGGCGCTGCGGCGCTCATGGCGAGGACAAATGGATTGGCGGCAGGCACATTTGCAAACAAGTTGGTAGACATGGCTGTCAACAATGAGACAACATACTGTATGGGAATTGGCGCGATGGCTCTCGGGAAAAAGGGTCCGGGTGGTATGTGGGTTTCCGATCCCTTGACCGCTCATGCCAATAAAGTGCATGTGGCGACACTCCCTTATGAAACGAAGCGCATCTGCCAGGATATCGGCGGCGGTATCGTTGAAACGGGCTGTTTCCCGTCTTCGAAGGACTTTAATGACCCAAAATTAGGAGCCATGGTTCAATCGGCCCTGAAAGCCTCTGGCAAGTTCAGCGCCGAATCAAGGGCGCGTGCAGCACGGCTTTCAGAGTGGCTGACGCTTGGCGCAGGCGTTCCCGGATGTATGCACGGCGGCGGTTCGCCGGATGGTGCGAAGCTGGTTGTCAGGGCCCTTACCCCAGTTGACCAGTTTGCCGAATACGCCAGAAACATTGCCGGTATCGCTGAAGAGATTCCGGAACCGGAAAAGAAGAAGAAATAATAAGCTGGAGCGAATTGCCCCGCCCACAGGGCGGGGCACCGGCCTCAAGGAAAAACCGTACAAAATAAACCATCTCATCCAGTTCTACGGTTTATGCCACAGCTGTACTGAAAGAAAATAGCAAATTTGTATAAATGAGGGGACTTGTGACAGCAAAATCCACATTAATGTCGAAAATCATGGATGACATCAGGCGAGTCTTTAGGGCCGTAAAGGACCAATCGAAAAGAGTGGAACACGAAACCGGAATTACGGGTTCTCAGCTCCGGACAATTAAAGTCATCGCCGAATCCTCCCCAATAAATCTTAAGGACCTGGCAAGCAGGGTGTTTGTACACTCCGCCACGGTTGTGGGAATAATTGATCGGCTGGAAACTAAGGGACTGGTAACAAGAACACGTTCAAGGGGCGGTCGGCGCAATAATGATGATATTGATCTAACTGATTCCGTAAGGGAGCTTGTCGCCGGATCCGGGAGGTTGCTCAGGGACTATTGGTGAAGAGGCTTAAGAGTTTATCTGTAAAGGAACTGACGAATATGGCTGGTTGTCCTGGAAAGCTGGTGAAAATCCTCCACGCGCTGAAACTCCCCCCTCAGCTTATGCTTTCCCCGGAAGTCAATCTTCCCATAGAAAGACGGAAAAAGGATACAAGCTAAATATTTTTTTTCAAATGAGATGATAATGATTACCATTTACGCGTTCTTCAAGGATATCAGCATAATAAGTCTTAACGGAAAAGTTCTTAGGAAAGGGACAGATTATGATTGGTGAAGGAGGTGTCAGTATGTTTCCATCGTTAAATATTTCCGGTCAAGGCAAATGCCGAGGCAGAGAAAACACCATGGGTGGTTCCAGCAGCCTTATCAGTTGGGCGCGGGCAGGTTTGATCATCATGGGGGCGTGTATGGCCATTTTCAGCAAGCCTGCAAGACCTGAGCTTTCTAGGGAAGAAGAAAAGGAATTGCTGGAAAAAAAGGCTTCTCGTCTCAGGGAACAGCTCGCTGAGATCGAAAACCGTATAGACGCACTGGAAGGAAAACCAGCATGGGAGGTAGTTGAGCGTGATGGCCAAGCGAAAGGCAATACAATCTATGACTAAAATGGTGAAAACGGCATGGTGCTTATTCAATCATAACTGTGAAGAAACATGTGCGAATATTTTTTTGGTTCTATATGAAAATGGTTACCATTAATAATAGGAAAGGAGGTGAACAGTATGCCAGGTGTTGATGGAACAGGCCCTGCGGGAGTGGGTCCTATGACAGGCGGCGGCAGAGGTTCTTGCGCGTCACCCAGCCCAGGTGCGGCCGCTCCTTTTTTTAGGCGCGGTTTTTCCGGTCGCGGCGGCGGCAGGGGACGGAGAAATTGGTTTTATGCCACCGGTCTTACCGGATGGCAGAGAGCGGCGTCGGGGTTTCGCGCTTTTGGCCGGACAGGCGCTCCGATAGGGGCGGGATCTTATGGTCCAGTCTGGACAGCTCAAGAGGAAAAAGAAGTCCTTAAGCATCATGTTGAATTTCTCAAGAGCCAGCTTAATGAACTTCAGAATCGCATTGCCACGCTCGAAAAAGAGGAAAGTTGAGGGGGGCGATGAACACGGGACTAGAGAGCGGGGGCCGATCGCGGATCGGCCCTCATCTCCATCGAGAGTTTATCGATAAGAAATTTATAGTCTGGATATTTTAAAGATTTCGGAGGATTTTGATGAAGATAGCAATTGCAACTGATGGGGAATATGTAGCAGCCCATTTCGGAAGGTGCCCCGCCTATACTTTGGTAAGCATAGACGGAAATAAAATCACGGCGCGTGAAGTCATTGATAACCCGGGACATCAACCTGGCTTAATCCCGCGTTTTTTACACGATAGAGACGTTCGCTGCATCATAACGGGCGGCATGGGGGCACGAGCGGTGGAACTGTTCCGTGAGTTGGGCATGGAAGCAATCGCGGGGATTGACGGCAAGGTGAACGAGGCGATAGAAAAGTTCATCAATGGTGCCCTCGCCGGCGGAGAGAGTTTCTGTCAGCCCGGGGCGGGTAAAGGGTATGGCGTGGAAAAGTCATTATGCGGTCATCCCGAAGAAGACAAATGTGAACATGAATAAGAGAGGTATGAAATGAAAGTCTGTGTCACTTCAGAAGGAACATCTTTGGATTCAAAAATTGACCCCCGTTTTGGCAGATGTCGTTACTTTATTATTGTCGAAACAGATGCGATGGGATTACAGGCAATAGAAAACTCTAATCTTCAGGCCTCCGGAGGCGCTGGAATTCAATCAGGTCAATTGATGGCCTTTAATCATGTCGAAGCGGTTTTAACGGGAAATTGCGGCCCCAATGCCTTTCAAACCCTTCAAGCCGCCGGGATTGAAATATTTACGGGTGTATCCGGAACGGTTAGGGAAGCCTTGGAAAAATATAGAAAAGGCGTTTTAAAAAAACCCCAGGGGCCGACTGTGGATGCAAAAAAAGGAATGTCTTGACAAAAAAAATAAGGAGGTAAGCGCCATGCCAAACAGAGACGGAACAGGCCCGAGAGGACAGGGAGTGGGAAGAGGGCAGGGAGCAGGAAAAGGACAGGGCCGAGGAATGAGCAGGGCCAGTGGCGGCGGCGGTCGTTCAGGCGCCGGCGTTGGAGGATACTGCGTCTGCCCGGAATGCGGTCTGAAAATTCTCCATAAAGCGGGGTTCCCCTGCAATGAGCAAATCTGCCCGGAATGCGAGACAAAAATGATAAGAGGCGATGCTCGGTGATCGTTAAGGAATGTCTTGAAAAGACATGATAAGGAGGTAAGCGCCATGCCAAAGAGGGACGGAACAGGCCCGAGAGGACAGGGAGCAGGGAGAGGGCAGAAACGAGGAATGGACATGGCCAGTGACAGCTGTGTTCGTTCAGGTGCCGGCTTTAGCGGATACTGTATCTGTCCAAACTGCGGATTGAAGATTTCTCATACTCCGGCGCAGCCCTGTAGCAAAGAAACCTGCCCGGAATGCTGGTCGAGAATGATGAGAGAGTAGCGCGGCATGATCATTTCCGTAGCTAGTGGAAAAGGAGGGACAGGGAAGACCACCATCGCCATCAACCTGGCATTGTCTGTGAGAAATGTGCAGTTCCTTGACTGCGATGTGGAAGAGCCGAATGCTCACCTTTTCTTAAAACCTCTGTTTTCTGAAAGAATATCAGGATTTATTCCTGTCCCTGAAATTGACGGGGAAAAGTGCGACTGCTGTGGCAGATGCCAGGAAGTTTGTGTTTTTAACACCATTGCCGTATTGCCGGGAAAAATACGGGAGCATGGAAGTGTCCTGATTTTCCCCCATCTCTGTCATGGATGCGGGGCATGCTCTTTGCTGTGTCCGAGGAGAGCCATACATGAAGTCAACAAGGAAATAGGAATTATAGAAAAGGGCTTTTCCGATGGCATCCAATTCGTCCACGGAAAACTCAATATCGGCGAAGCCATGTCGCCCCCGCTGATCCGGCAGGTCAAAAAACATATTGACCCCACGAAAACGGTGATTATCGACGCGCCGCCGGGGACGACCTGTCCGGTTATTGAATCGGTGAGAGGAAGTGACTACTGTATCCTTGTGACAGAGCCGACCCCTTTCGGCCTGAATGACCTGATCCTGGCCGTTGAGATGCTGAAAACGATCAGCATTCCCTACGGCATTATCCTTAACCGGTATGATATCGGCGATGACTGTGTCGACATCTATGCGCGGGAAAACGGCATTTCTGTTCTGATGAAGATTCCCTTCGACCGGGAAATTGCGTCGTTATACTCAAAAGGCCTGCCGATTGTCGGCTATAAAAGGGAATATGATAGTGAATTCAAAAATCTGATTGAAAAAATGAATCTCAATACTCAGGGGCATAATTGATTGTTATGAAACAGATTGTGATCATAAGCGGAAAAGGCGGGACGGGGAAGACGGTGTTGACCGCATCATTTGCCTTCCTGGCGAAAAACAAGGTTATGGTGGATTGCGATGTTGACGCCGCCGACTTACATCTCCTGTTGCATGCTTTCGTTAAGGAGCGTTTCGAATTCAGGAGTGGTCAGACAGCCAGGATTGATAAGGCACGCTGCTGTGAATGCGGTGAATGTATTGATATGTGCCGATTTGATGCAATCGGAAAAGACTTCGTAATTGATCCCGTTTCCTGCGAAGGTTGCGCCCTGTGCAGCCGTATCTGTCAATACGGGGCGATTGCCATGGAGGAAAACGTATCGGGCGAATGGTTTATCTCTGACACACGATACGGCCCGTTTGTGCATGCCAGGCTGGGCATTGCCGAAGACAATTCGGGGAAACTGGTATCAAGAATCAGGCAGGCAGCGAAAGAAATAGCAGAAAAGGAAAAGAAATCTTATATCCTTATTGACGGTCCCCCGGGAGTCGGGTGTCCTGTTATTGCCTCGATTACAGACACGGATCTGGCGGTGGTTGTCACCGAGCCAACGTTATCCGGGATACATGACATGCTGAGAATAATCGACACGACCGGGCATTTTCATGTCCCCGTCAAAGTCGTAATCAATAAATTCGATTTGAATCCTGAAAATTCAGGAAAGATCAACGATATATGTGAATCAAAAGACATAGAAATTGTGGGAAGGATTCCCTTTTCGGCCAAGGTGCCCCGCTCCCTCGTTCAGGCAGTGCCCTTTATTGAATACGCTCAGGACGAGGTCGCAGGTGAAATAATTTCTATTTGGAGTAAAATGGAGTCTATAATGAAGGAAAAAAAATCAAGTAACTAAGGGAGCAAGATGATGGATTGTGAAAAACACAGTAGTAGCGGAAACCAGGGTCGTCAGGGGAAAAATAAAGGACCTGACAAACAATTGAAGGATTTTACCGAGGATATAGCACTGACAAATCGTATGGCACAGATCGATCACAAGATCATGGTGCTCTCCGGGAAGGGCGGTGTCGGCAAGAGCACCGTGGCGGTAAATATTGCCGTTGCCCTGGCCATGGAAGGGAAACAGGTGGGAATACTTGATGTCGACTTCCATGGTCCCAGCATACCCACCCTGCTTAAGCTCAACGGGAAACCCGTGAAAGCCGGCAACGACGGTATTGAACCCGTGGATTTTGTGGAAGGGATTAAAGTAATGTCCATGGGATTTTTTATGCCGGAGCAGGACAGGGCGGTTATCTGGAGAGGTCCCATGAAGATCAATGTCATAAAACAACTTTTAGCAGAGGTAAATTGGGGTCATCTTGATTACCTCGTTATTGACTTTCCTCCGGGCACGGGGGATGAACCGCTTTCCGTGGCCCAACTGATTCCTGACGCCGATGGAGCCGTAATTGTGACTACCCCTCAGGATCTGTCGCTCATCGATGTGCGAAAATCCATTGATTTCTGCAGACAGCTGAAAGTCCCAGTATTGGGAGTGATAGAAAACATGAGCGGCTTTGTCTGCCCGCACTGCAAGAAAGTAGCCGATATCTTCAAGCGTGGTGGCGGCGAAAAAATGGCAGGCGATATGGGAGTCCCCTTTTTAGGGCGCATTCCTATAGAACCGCTGATCGTCGAGGCTTCTGACAGTGGGAAACCTTTCATCTATCATTACGGGAAAACCCCTGCTGCCAAGGCTTTTGTCAAAGCCGTCCAACCGATTTTAGGAATGATAAGGAAATAGAGAGGTTTTTTGCAATATGCCGATTTATGAATATGAATGTAGCATGTGCGGCGGGATTTCCGAGTTTCCTGAAGGAATGACGCGGGAGCAATCCGTCAGGAAGTGCGGTTCCCGTGTGAGTGAAGATTTAAAGAAAATTCTGTCAAAGAGTGTCCAGTCCAGAGTGGGTCAGTTAATGGGCTTACAGGGAGGCGAAACCTGTTGTGGGAGAGAGGAGCACTGCGACACAGCACCGTGCGCTCAGGGAGAGGCACGTCACAAATAAACTCCTTCTCCACAATGTTTGTACAGAAGGGGTACGGAAAAGATATAAAGGAGGGTTGTGCAGGAGTTAAGAAATGGAAGAAGATAAAATTAGGAAAGAAATGATGGACTTGCTTTTTGAAAAAACTAAGGGTCTTTTTTCAGAAAAAGTTATTGATTATGGAACAAACCCGAGAAATTACGGGACGATGGATAATCCTGAAGGCTATGCAAAGATTACCGGACCATGCGGTGATACGGTGGAAATATTTTTACGTGTGAAAAACAGCAGAATTGAAGACATTCGATACACCACTGATGGCTGCATGACATCCCATGCTGCGGTCTCTGCAGCCACCGTGATGGCGAAGGGGAAAGCCCCGAAGGACTGTGTAAGGATCAACCAGAGTTCCATCCTGGAGCATCTGGGAGGGTTGCCGGAAGATGCCAAACATTGTGCGCTCCTTGCCGCGACGACACTGCACAGGGCACTGAGAAATTTTGCCGTCGGGAAAAAAGGATAAATGATGCAAGAGGAAGCGCTGATCAGTTTGGCGTGCATGGATGCCGGTTGCAGCGGTGCGGTGTATGATATTCAAGGGGGATATGGTATTAAGAGCGACTTAAAATCGCTTGGAATCACCCACGGAAAGAGAATCGCCAGGATAACGCCGGTACCCGTTAAGGGGCCGATCACCGTTGAGATGGATAAGGTTCAAGTTGTTGTCGGTTTCGGCATGTCTTCAATAATCTTGGTAAAGGCCGGGAGAATGACTGCGATCACTAAGGAATATGCATCTTGGACATTAATGTACCGAGAGGAGTTTTTTAACGAAGGGAGTGGGTACCCATAAAGAAGAATTGCATTCTTTTGAACTTGCTCTCCGGGAGGCCGCCATTGTAAATTGTAAACTGGTTCAGGTATCGAGCATATTACCAGCAGGTTGTCGCGTTGTTTCCAGAAAGGAAGGGCTTAAAGTATTGGAGTTGGGGGCCATTACGTTCTGTGTGATGAGCCGCTGCTCCAGTAACGAACCTCGGCGACTTCTGGCGGTATCGATTGGATGTGCTATCCCGGCTGATAAGAATGCCTATGGCTACATCAGCGAGCGTCATGCGCATGGCCAGACAGAACGGCGGGCGGGAGACTATGCGGAAGACCTCGCCGCTGCCATGCTCGCCTCAACCCTTGGCATCGACTTCAATGTCGAAGGCTGGGATGAAAAGAAGGAACTCTTCGGGATCAGTGGCAAGACCGTGGGCACGCGTAATATCACCCAGTCGACCATCGTCAAGAATCAGGGATATACCACCGTTCTGGCCGCGGCTGTGTTTATTTTTTAGACCGGCTTTGTATTCGGAGTCGTTGGAAGGAAATCATCATGGACGAAAAGGAGCAAGTGAAGATCGGCATTATCATATGCCATCGCTATCGTCGCTGCGCAGGCGGCAAATGTTTCAGGGCATTGCAGAAGAAGGAAGGTGCCTTCAGCCTTTACCGGGATAAAGAGACAACACTAATGGGATATACAACCTGCGATGGATGCCCGGGGGGCAACATCGAGTACGCCCCGGAGGAAATGATCCGTTATGGCATCGATGTCATTCACCTCGCCACAGGCCTGATCGTCGGGTATCCCCCCTGTCCGAGGATTGGTTTTTTCATAGATTTCATCCAATCGAGATATGGCATCAGTGTTGTCCCGGGCACCCATCCGATTCCACAGAAGTACTACCTGATGCATCAGGATCTCCGCACGTGGGACGGACCTTTCTGGCAGGAAGTGACACGTCATGTCCTCTCGGATGAAACGATACGACTTGAATATAACTGATTAACCTGTTAATTTCTTTTCATATGAATTTAGAACGCCGGAAAGAAGACTCTTGTGAAAAAACGGAATATTCCCGCAACAGATATCCAACTCCTCAACGCAAGGAGACAAAATAGTGCAAATCGGTGACCTGCTCAGGAAATCACGGGAAGCTGAGCCTTTCGTGAAGGCAGAGCTTATCAGAATGCTGAATTACCCGGCAGATTCATCTGAAACCTATCAGATCATGGCTGAAGCCAACCGCATATCAAAAAACCTGACGCAAAACAAAGCTGAGGTGCATGCCCAGTTTGCGCTGAATCTCGTTCCGTGCCCATTCAACTGTGCTTTCTGCTCTTTTGCTAAAAGTAATGGTGTCTTCGAAGAGGAAGTCCGCCTAAGCTCAGAACAAGCGGTTCAATACGCAAAGCAATTTGAGACAGATGACGCGAATGCCATATTGGTTATGACCACTGCCGCGTATCCGTTTGGCGTGTTCCTCGAAATCTCCAGGGAGATCCGAAGGAATCTTAACGCACAGACAACCCTTATCGCCAACGTCGGGGACCAGTCACTCGCCGACGCAAAGAGGTTAAAGGATGCTGGATATTCAGACGTCTATCATGCCCTGCGGCTGCGTGAGGGAATTGATACATGTCTCTCTCCGGATAAGAGAAAAGAAAGCATCCATAACTTCCAGGAGGCCGGTCTTATGGTCGGAACCTGTGTTGAACCGATCGGCCCCTAACACACGAACGAAGAACTCGCAGACATGATCCTCTTCACTGCGTCATTCAACCCGTCATACAGCGGGGCGGCGAGGCGTATTCCCATCCCCGGCACCAAGATGGCAGAACGCGGATCGATTAGCGAACTGCGCATGGCGCAGATCGTTGCAGTAACACGCATAGGCATACCGAGAAGAATCATGGGTAACTGTACGCACGAACCATGCACACTTGGGGGCGTTGCGGGGGCCAACCTGTTCTGGGCAGAAGTCGGAGCCAATCCGAGAGACACGAAAGAAAAAACAGAAGACGGCAGGGGGGAGACGGTCGAACGCTGCAGGACACTCTTTTATGAATGTGGATGGGATGTCTTCCATGGTCCCTCCCGTTATTACATGGAGACATTTTGTTCAACATCAAATAATATCCCTGGAAATAACATCTGATCAGGGCTTTAAATTACTCTTGTGGGATGGAAAAGAGAAAGGGGAGAAAAAAGAACAATGCCAGAGCGTTCCTCATGTATCCCGTCGGTTTTATTAAAGAGATTTCATTCGAGTGGAATAAGGAGTTGAGATTATGGAGAAAAAAAGAAGGATCGTAGTCGTCGGAGGTTCCGCTTCCGGGCCCAAGGCGGCGGCAAAAGCGAGAAGGATCGATAACAAGGCCGAAGTCGTCATCATGCAGAAGGATACCGATCTCTCCATGGCTTCCTGCGGATACCCCTATTACATAGGCGGCTGTTTTGATGACAGAAACATGCTCCTCAGCACACCCACAGGTGTAGTGAGGAACCCCCAGTTCTACCTCAATGCAAAGGATATCGAGGCTAAAGTGAACACGGAAGTGCTGGCCATCGATCGGAAGGGGCACACCGTTTCATTCAGGAATACGGTGACAGGGGAGACCGGTGAAATGACTTACGATAAATTGATTATTGCCACAGGCTCTGTACCCCAAATGCCCCCCGTTCCCGGCGTAGGTCTTTCCGGTATTACCACACTGCAATCCATGAAAGATGCTGACTTCCTCCGGAAAGTGAGAGACGAGGGAAAGATCAAAAAGGCCGTCGTTATCGGTGGCGGGCTGATCGGCATCGAGACCTGCGAAGCCCTTCACCTCGCGGGCATCGAGATCACCGTGATCGAACTGCTGCCCCAGCTCCTTACGTTTCTTGACTGGGAGCTTGCAAAGCTTGTTGAGGCTCATGTGAAGAGCAAAGGGGCAAACGTCATTACTGATAACGGTATTGCCGGGTTCCTGGGCGAGGACGGCAGACTGACAGCGGTAAAACTTCAGAACGGAGCGGAATTGCCCTGTGAACTGGCGGTCGTGGCCATCGGTGTGAGACCGAACGTGGGACTGGCCCAGGCGGCAGGGTTAAAAATCGGGGAAACGGGTGGGATCCTGGTGGATGAATACATGCAGACGTCCGATCCCGATGTCTACGCCGTTGGAGACTGTGTTGAGACAATCAATCGCCTTACCGGCAGGAAGGTGCTGGCTCCCTTAGGCGATCTCGCCAATCTCCAGGGACGGGTGGCGGGGGAGAACGCCGCATCGAAGAACTGTGTGACGTTTCCGGGAACGATCCAGACAGGGATCTGCAAGGTATTTGATTACGCGGCGGGCTCGACGGGGCTTTCCGAGGCTGCTGCAAAGAAAGCTGGGAAGAAGGATATCATGACTGTGATTAACGCAAGTCCAGATAAACCGGGTTACATGGAAGGTAAGCTTCTGGTGACCAAACTCGTTGCTGACACGGCAACAGGCATGATCCTTGGCGCCCAGTGTGTCGGCCCTGGAAACGTGAGCAAACAGATCAGCCAGTGGGCCATGGCTATTCAGGGCCACCTGACTGTCGAGGATATTGTCAATTCCGATCTCCCTTACGCGCCGCCATTTTCCTTGGCCATCGATCACTTCATTGCCACAGCGCACATCATGCAGAACAAGATGAAGGGCAGGATGAAGGGCATTTCCACCATGGAAGTCATGCGGAAATTGACGAACAACGAAAAACCGTTCCTCCTTGATGTGAGAGGACCTGATGAATATGAACAAATGCGACTCGGCATAGGCGAAATCCTCATGCCCCTTGGCACCGTTCGAAAGCGGCTCAATGAACTTCCCGAAGACCGGGAGAAAGAAATCATCTGTTATTGTAAAATTTCTCTCCGGGGATATGAGGCCGCCCTCGTCCTCGAGGACAAGGGGTGGCGTAACGTAAAAGTCATGGAAGGTGGTGTGATGGCTTGGCCGTATCCGCGGGAAAAGTAGCAAAGATGGGAACAATTTTCTAACCATGCTTGCTGCATTCCGGCCAGGTCCGACCGAGGTGCAGTATAAAAGAAAGGAGGGTATTGCAGATGGGTGAAGAAATTAATGTCGGGTGTGGTCATGAATCTCAAAGATAAGGGGCTGGTGATCCTGTCGGGTTGCGCCCATTCGGGCATCGTCAACACGGTCCTGTATGCACGGGAGGCCACAGGCATCGATACCGTCCATGTCGTCATGGGCGGTTTTCACCTGACGGGACCGTTTTTTGCGCCTATCATCAGCCGGACAGTGGAAGAACTAAAGAATATAGCTCCCTCTCACATGACACACTGCACGGGCTGGAAGGCAATCACCCACATCGAAGAATCCTTCGGAGATCGGTTCATCTTGAACAGGGCGGGAACGAAGATGACCTTTGCAGCATGATAGAGAAAAGGGACCGCCTATAGAAAAGTATCATGATGTTTAAGGAGAGGCTTGATGGACCACAACCATCCACAATGCGCCCGATGCCCTTTTGAACGTCAGGAGCGTATCTGCCAGGAAGAAAACGGCAAAGCGCCGCCGTTCTGTCCGACATTACATAAAGCAATTGTAATAGAGAAGGCGCTGGAAGAACTCAAGAAAGCTGAGGTCTTAGAGTTTGCCAGACAGGCGTCGATTCAGGAAGGAGAAGGGTATGCAGACAGAGAACTTGGATTTGCGGAAGCAAAAGCGGTCAAACCCCGGATTCTTGAGATTGTGGAGTTTGCCGGAAAGATGAACTTTAAGAAATTGGGGTTTGTCTTCTGTGTCGGTCTCGGGAAGGAGGCCAGAGCTGTGGAAAGGTTTCTTTCTTCTTACGGATTTGATGTCGTCTCGGCTGTATGCAAAATTGGTCGTGTCCCGAAAGAAGTGATCGGAATCCTGGAAGATCAGAAAATCAGGATAGGATGTTTTGAATCGATGTGCAATCCGATCGCCCAGGCATTGTTGCTCAATCATGAAAAGACTGAATTTAATATCATGATGGGCTTGTGCGTTGGTCACGATTCGCTGTTCATGAAATATGCCGAAGCTGCCTGCACCGTACTTGCCGTCAAGGACCGCCTACTGGGCCACAATCCCCTAGCCGCCGTTTATACGATGGACAGCTACTATCGGTCCCTGTACGCAGCTAAACGAAAGAAATGAGCATCTCTAACCGTTCAGCCGGCATCGTGCAAACGGGACAGGAACACCGGGGAGAAAGCGAAAAACGATAGGGCGATGGAACACGAAATTCAATACAAGCCGATAGGTATCATCCATTCCCCGTTCAAAGAAGTCAAGGGGACCCCTATTCAGCCGGCAGGAGCGAAAGGTATTGACGGAAGTGTAGAAGTGTTTCCTGAATATGCTCAGGGTTTAAAAGATCTGGCAGGGTTTTCACTCATTATCCTGCTGTACCATTTTCATTTGTCCGGAGAGCCAAGCCTCATGGTGATACCATACATGGATAGCATTCCACGGGGGGTATTTGCGACACGTAGTCCGCGCCGACCGAATGCCATCGGTATTTCGGTAGTACGACTTATAAAAATTGAAAAGAACATCCTTCAAATCCAGGATATTGATATTATCGATGGCACTCCCCTTTTAGACATAAAACCCTACGTGCCGTATTTCGATATCAGAGAGGTTCAACGTTTCGGGTGGCTCGAGAGCAATATTCACAAACTCGGGGACGCAAAGGATGACGGAAGGTTCTCGAAGCAATAGATACAACTCCAAAAGATCATAAAGCGTTTAAGAACGATCCCTAGATATCTCTTAAGGAGTGCGATAAAAAAGCGGCTCTCTGATTTTCTCATTTAAAAAGATGGATAAGAAAATGGCCAATCAAAACTTGAAGCCTGCAGACAGAATAGAAATCCTCACCTTTCAGCACAACTATATCGAGATGACGGCCATGGACAACGATGCTGTCGCAACCCGTGCGATATCCCTGCCGGAGGACAAACCGGCCTGGCACTTACCGGCTACACTAGAAGCGTCGTGGTCCTGTTCAGCATCACGGCAAGGGCTGAAGCCTTGCGCTGCCTTACTTAAACCGGTTAGGTAGTGCGGGGAATCTCCCTTGCTGATTTGTAACGAGGCTGCCATGCCTGGTTTTCCAGATGCAGGAGTGCCAGTTTATGGTTATTGAACCGGATAGGTACCAGTTCTCAAAAATTGAATGTCAAGACTGTGACATCCTGCTTCCCTTTATCTGCCGCAGGACGGGAAGTTGCTGCAGTGTCTATGTTCCAAGGTTTTCGTTTCATGATCTGGAAATCATAGTGCGCGATCTGAATCTGCAGTCCAATAATTTTTTCTCGGAGTATCAATCTTGCTACCTGAAGAGGATCACCGGTCATTCCGTCCGCTGCCCATTTCTCTAAGGGTCGAATCACTGCCTCATCTACCAAGATCCCTTACGGCCCCAAGTCTGCCGCCTCTTTCCCTTTTCTTATGGCGGCGAGGTGATCACGTCCTGCCCGGCACATGTGGAGCATCGCCACCTACTGGATTGTCTCATGGAGGGAGAAAGAGAATGCACGGTCTACGATTCGAGTTTTTGCCCCAATCTCGAACTTCGCCCCATCCCGGAGGACCGTTGGAGCGAGATTTTGGCAAGGTTTCAATCCACCCCCTCGCTACCTGCCATGTCCATCGCATTTTTCGCCTTCAACACGCCGGCGCTGACGGGGGGAGGGATGGCCATACACCGATCATGGAAAAAGATGTAACTCGGGGCGTCAGCCCTGACAGTTTGATGGATGTCTAAAAATAATGAGTGAATCCCGATTCCAATATGTCTATGGTCCTGTCCCCTCGTGGAGAGTAGGAAGCTCCCTGGGAGTTGATTTGCTGTCACAAAGAGACAAAGTATGCAGTTATGATTGTGTTTATTGCCAGTTGGGAAGAACAAAAATCCTTACAATCGCTCGACAGGTATATGTTCCCGATGAGGAAATATTAAAAGAGGTGGAATCGCTTCCCGATATATCCATTGACTACATTACATTCTCTGGAAAAGGTGAGCCCACCCTGGCGCAGAATTTAGGTAGTTTGATCAGGGCTATAAGGACAATCCGTCGAGAATCAGTCGCTGTTATCACTAACTCATCTCTGATTGACAGGCAGGATGTGCGAAATGAATTGTCACAAGCTGATTTTGTAATTGCTAAGTTGGACGCATCCTCCCGTGAATCTTTTATGAACGTCAACCGGCCATATAAGGGGATTGAATTTGATGCACTCATAGCGGGGATGAAAGAATTCAGAAAGCATTTTAAGGGGAAACTTGCACTGCAAGTTATGTTCATAAGGGAAAACGTTAGAGATGCAGAAGGAATTGCTAGTATAGCACATACTATTTCTCCTGATGAAGTTCAAATTAATACCCCATTGAGGCCGTGTGGTATTGACCCCTTAGGAGAGGAAGAATTGTCAGAAATAAAACGCTATTTCAAAGGCCTCAATGCCATTTCTGTGTATGAAAGCCGGAAGAAATACGTTAAGTCCATCAGTGATGCGGATACGCTGAAACGAAGGGGAAAAGTGTAAGGAAGTCTATAAGCGGATGGAGATTAAAATAGTCTTTGACAGTAAAGGGCTGAATCGCAAATTTCGCATGGGCTGGGGGATTTCATATCTTATAAACGGTCACGTCCTCTTCGATACAGGTGAGCGATCAAACTATTTGTTTCACAATATGGACCGTATGGGCATAAATATTTCAGATATAAAGTCGGTAGTTATTTCTCACGAACACTGGGACCATACAAACGGGCTATGGGATCTCCTCAAGCTAAGTCCCGATCTTGGTCTTTACGTTTGTCCCGGTTTCAGCCAGAAATTCAGCAATAAACTCGAAAAATATGCATGCAACATCATAGATGCTCAATCCTTTATGAAGATTGCCGACGGCATATACACAACTGGTCAAATCGAAGGAGCGCATTACTCCGACTACATTGCAGAACAGACTTTAGTGCTGGAGATAGACAGGGGGGTAACAATTGTCACAGGTTGTGCGCATCCCGGCATAATCAAAATGGTGGAATGCGTAACGGACAATATCAAAAATAACATTTATCTCATCATGGGGGGTTACATCTGTTAAATAAATCTGCGAGGGAGACAAATAATATTAATAATACATTAAGGCAATTAGGTATAGAGAATGTGGGACCTACGCAGTGCACCGGCGAAGAGGCTATAGTGATATTTAAAGAGTCATACAAAGCTAACTGCATCGACGTTAAAGTGGGGCAAACTATAGAGGTGTAACGACAAACACAATCTACGTACATCGGAGGACTAATGCCGTTTGGTTTTAGAAGGAAAAGAGGCCTTGCCAGATTCAATCAACGGGGGAGAGCGGGGCGGATGAAAGGGAGAGATGACTACGGACCCGAAGGACCCCCGACGAACTGCGTCTGTTCCAAGTGCGGACTTGTTGTCCCCCGTGAACCCGGGATTCCATGCTTTCAGAGAAATTGTCCTAAGTGTGGATCCATTATGACACGGCAATTTTTAAAGGATGAGTAGAGGGTCTTGGGCGGTGTATTATGGATACTGCAAAGAACCAGGCTGATGCGCTGATGCGAGGCCGCAAACTCGCCCTTGCCATAACTCTCGCTATCCTCCTCTTAGCAGTGATCAAACTTGTCACTGGCTATCTGTTTGGTTCCCGGATTCTGATTGTCGATGCATTTCACAGTGGCGCCGATGTGTTGGCAATCTTTGCATCCTGGTTTGGTCTCTGGCTTGCTTCCCAGAAAAAGAGCAAGCGATTCCCGTATGGATTATACAGGGCCGAAACGTTTGTAACCCTTGTAATTGGAGTTTTTATTACATGGGCGGGAATAGAAAACCTCATCGAAGGATACGTTAAGTTTTTTCATGTAGCTCCACCCCACAATTTCCCCTTACTTCCGGTATTGGTGAGTGCTGTGTCCCTTGTGGCGGCATATTTTATTGCCCGAAAGGAAAAAGAAATTGGTACGGCAATTAATTCGCAGGCCCTATTAGCCAATGCTGCTGAGTCTTTCCTCGACATAGGCACCTCCTTCGCTGTCATGATGGGTATTTTGTTGACTTATGCAAGAGTCCCCTATGTAGAGGGTTCTGTCATAATATTGATAGCGCTTCTCATTATCAAGCTCGGCACGAAAAACGTATGGTCGTCAGTCCTGGTTTTGATGGATGCAAGTCTTGACCCTGGGTTACAAAAAGAAATAGAGGAGATGGTCCGTAAAGTAAAAGGTGTTAAAGATGTATATGAAATCAGGATTCGTCAATCCGGGCCCTTCAAGATGGTTGAATGCGAGATTGCCACAAACCCGTCTATTCCTGTGTATCAAGCTCACGATCTGGCTGATAGGATCGAGAACTTGACTAAAGACAGCTACAAACAGATTGATTCCGTCTTTGTCCATATAGAGCCCTCAAAAAAAAATGTGCTTTCTGCAATTATTCCCGTTGCAGACGTAAACGGCCTTAATTCCAAGGTGCACGGTCATTTCGGGAGAGCACCGTATTTCATCATTCTCAGGCTGGACGAAGATAATGTGGAGATAGAAGATTTTTATTACAATGAATTTATCAAAGAAAAAGATAGTATCCATGTAGCAGTAGAGGTAATAAAGGCTGTCATTAAACATAACCTGGATATTGTTTTTACCCCGAAGATCGGGGAAATAGCCTTCTACATGCTGAAAGACAACTTCGTGGATATATACAAAGCCGAAGAAGGGTCAACGGTACACCAAATCATAGAAAAGTATCGGAACAACCAGGTTGATAAGATTACAAAGCCACACCTGGCAGAAGAATCTGAGACGCGAAGACAGAAAATGGATACCGATAGAGGGACTTAAGGATGTCACTCATAATTGATTTTCACTTTTACCTTTTACAATGTCCCACATTTCCATTACTTCGCTTCCTGGTATTGAGATAGCCATTTTTATTTGAAAACGGAGCAGGTGGAGAAAAGGACTTCCATACAATATTAAAAATCATAAATTCAATTAAATCAGAGGAGGTGTTAAAATGTTACAGACGAAAGGCCTTCTGCGCCAAGTTGACGAGGCAGAATCAGAAACCTTAAAACGTATCTCCGCGGCCTGGAGAAACAGCGCTTTCGATGATATGAATCTCCTGCGCACTTTCGCCCTGCGTCAAGGCGTGCTGGACATCTTTCTTGGTTTCATGCGCTACATCTACTCCAAGGCCAGCATAGAGCCTGAACTGATCGAAATGGCCCGCATCAAGTCAGCCCGGCTCGCCGGGTGCCGCCACTGAGGAACAGTCCGGTCTGCTTCGGTGAAGCAGCAGGGATTGAGTGAAGAAAAGGTTGAGAAGATAAACGATTACGAGAATTCCGACCTGTCTGAGCGTGAAAAGGCGGTACTTCGGCTGACTGAGATCATCGCGTCTGAGCCCCATACCCTTGATGATGAATTCTTTACTCTAC
>DASRZZ010000127.1:0-54527 GCA_035685925.1 Syntrophales bacterium
TTATCCTTTGTCAGGTTATCATAGGCAATCCTTAGAAACTCTTCGGCCTTCATAAAACCATCCCCCCCGTCCATTCATGAACAGGCGAGTTTTCTTCCCGTACTCCCTCAAATGTCCTCAATCGCTCGCTCCAGGATCTCATTTTACCTCTTGTTATGAATAATTCAAGCGGTCTGAATTCCGAATACAAATATATATAATACTATCGAATATATAATGACCATGAGCAGCGCTCTTCATTTAATGACTAACCCACTGATAACCTATATTTTTCTTAAAACTCCACCGTTCTTTCCCCAAGTATCACCAATGTGGACAATTCATTTGCTACAGAATAGGACAATTCTATTTGTTGACAAGAGTTGTCAACTAATGCCTTGACAAGATATCTGCATTCTCTTAACATCGGACAAAAGATGGGAGTTTGAAAAAAGGTATGTATTCAAAGAAAGTCGTTATCCGATATGCAGCAGACAATGTGGACCAACCTATCATATGCCAGCTTGTGAAGAGGCACGATCTCGAATTCAACATTCTTAAGGCCCAGATTTTACCCAGAAGGGAAGGCGTGATTGTCGTTGAACTAAGCGGTGCAAAAGAGAATTTTGATCAGGGTATCCGTTTTCTCAAAGAAAAGGGCCTCAAGGTCGAGCCCGTTTCAAAAAATGTGAGCCAGAATGTGGATAAATGTGTGCATTGCGGCGCTTGTACCGCTTTTTGTCCGACCGATGCCCTGTCTCTGGAAAAAGAAACTATGAAAGTCGTCTTCGATCCGGAAAGATGCAATGGCTGCGAGTTCTGTGTATTAGCCTGTCCCCCAAGGGCCATGGAGGTTAACATTTTCTGAGCAAAAACCTCTTGAAATTGTAACCCTGACTCTCCTTAATGCCCCAGATTGAATTGAATTTGATCCGATAGTTAAGGCATTCTCTTCTTTTGGGTTTCTTTGCCCTCTCCAGTCTTATCACTATAATCAGTGACACGGTTTCTGGGTTTTTCAAATAGCGCTATCACACCGTCATATACTCCCCTGGCCTTTTCCACCACTATGCGGGTTTCTTCCTTGGCCTTATATATGGCTTCTTGTATGTTTCTCGGCATTCTGCCGGACTCCTTAAGATTTGCATATGCAGCCAGTATTATGACGACAATAATAAACAATACGGCAATTTTGATGAGCTTCTTAAAAAGAAAATATATAATCAAGATTGCAACAAAGATGCATATGCCAGCAGTAAATTGATGCGTGGCGAAGTAATCAATAAGCTCATTAACGCCATTCATCGTTGAAACCTCCCATGAATATGGCTTGATTCTACTTCATTTGTCGACAAAAAACCAGTAATCCTTTAACCTTGACAAATAATGTTCCAAGAGCTTAGATTCAAAAATAATATAAATAGAGGCCTTGAAATTGATTAGAGTAGCCATATCAACCCTCGGTTGCAAGGTTAACCAGTATGAATCTGCAGGAATTTTGGAGATGCTCGATAAGAGCAGGTATATGTCTGTACCATTCAATACTCGGGCTGATTTCTATATAATTAATACATGCACTGTTACGGGCCGGACGGACTACCAGTCAAGAAACCTTATTAGAAGGGCTATCAGGACAAATACTGAAGCATGCGTTATCGTTACAGGTTGTTACGCCCAGGTCGCGCCTCATGATCTGGCCAGAATCCCCGGTGTAAACCTCATTGTAGGAAATGCAGACAAGGAGAATATCCCGCAGATCATCGAGCACTTGGAACAGGGAGCGCCACATTTACTGATCAGCGACATACGCAGAGCTCGGGAATTTTCCCACCCTAAGCCCCCAAAGTTCGCCGGGCACACGCGGGCATTTCTCAAGATCCAGGATGGCTGCAACAGTTTCTGCAGCTACTGCATCGTTCCTTATGCAAGAGGTCCCAGTAGGAGTCTTTCACACGTGGATGTCTTAAGAGAAATCGAAATCCTGGCCCACTCAGATTACAAAGAGGTAGTCCTCACAGGTATTCATCTGGGAGCCTATGGTCGGGACTTGGTCCCCGCATCAAATCTCTACGAGGTAATGAATCATATAGAGAAGACCAAAATGCTCAGAAGGTTGCGCCTGAGCTCCATAGAAATCACGGAAATTTCTGACGACATAATGCGGCTCATAGCAGAAGGAAACGTAATATGCAGGCACCTGCATATTCCTCTCCAGAGTGGAGATGATATGATTCTCTCTGCTATGAACAGGAATTACGACGCAGCGTTCTTTAGGAACCGCTTGCAACAAATCAAAAAAGCGATACCTGACATTGCCATAGGTATTGATGTGATGGCCGGGTTTCCTGGTGAAGGGGAAAAAGAATTTGACAATACACTCCGTCTGATTGGAGAGCTTCCCGTTGCCTATCTCCATGTATTCCCGTATTCGGAGCGTCCAGGTACGGTCGCGTCAAGTCTCCCCGGCAGGGTTGACGAAACCGTCAAGAAAAAACGCGGCCAAATACTTAGAAGACTGGGGAAGGAAAAAAGAAATGCCTTCGCCCAGAGGTTTATAGGAAAGAAGCTGCGAGTTCTTATTGAGCACAAGAAAGACAAAGGAACAGGCTTTATGAAAGGATTTTCTGACAATTACATACCTGTCGTCGTAGAAACTGGCAACTATTCACTGGTAAATCGTGTCCTGAACGTGATACCAGATTATGCTCTGGAAGGCATGCTGTACGGGAGGATTGCCGCAGATGACCGATGAACGGCTTGCAAACCTCATTAATTTTCAACAGACACTCGATTACCGCTTCAGCAAGATAGATTTGCTTGATAATGCGCTGATACATCGCTCTTTTGTTAATGAGAACCCTGTTCTCGGGAGCAAAGACAATGAGAGACTCGAATTTTTGGGAGATGCCGTTATCGGGCTTTGCCTCAGCGATTTGTTAGTGCGAAAATTTCCCGATTATGCCGAAGGTCAGCTCTCCAAGCTCAGGGCCTATGTCGTAAACGAACAATCACTCGCCGCTCTAGCGCGGAAACTTAATATCGGCGATTACCTCCTCCTGGGGAGGGGGGAAGAAAATTCAGGTGGAAAAACAAAGGCATCCATTCTTTCGAATGCCTTCGAAGCAGTTGCGGCTGCTATATACCTCGATTGCGGATTCGAGAAGACGTACAAATTTTTGGAAAACTTTTTTAAGCCCCTGGTCGAGCAAGGGATAAAAAGTGTTGTCTACAGAGATTATAAAACGGCGCTTCAGGAAATCTGCCAGAACCGCTTTAAGGAGACACCGAGATACATGCTGATTAACGAAGCCGGTCCCGATCACGACAAAGTTTTTGAAGTGAGCCTGACTGTGGCAAGCATGATCACGACCACAGGCGTGGGTAAAAGCAAGAAAGAAGCGGAACAGCGGGCTGCCTATAGGGCCCTGGAGGAGCTTGCCAAACTGCCGGATACTTCCTCTCGTCCGACTGAGCATTAAGGCCAAATAGCAACATATGACTCATATGATCATCCCTTTTTTCATAGGCTATCGAGGTTGTCCGCACCGCTGCATCTATTGCAATATACATAAGACTGCCGGCAGCTTTTCTGAGAGGATCAGAAGAGATATTCTCCGGAAAACGGTTCACACATATCTCAATCACCCAAAGAGAAAGACAGACGGCGCTGAGATCGCATTTTACGGCGGCAATTTTACGGGCATGGCGACAGATTACCAGGCTGAACTATTGGGTTTTGCCAGTCCGTTCATTGAAGAAAAACTCGTGCATGGCATTAGGATCTCTACCAGACCTGACACAATTAATAAAAAAACCTTGGATATACTGGAACGGTTCGGTGTAACGACTGTTGAAATCGGCGCCCAATCCATGGTGGATGAAGTGCTGAACCTTTCTCACAGGGGACATGTAGCTTTACATGTTTCTGACGCTATAGCGATGCTGAAGGAACGAGGGTTCAAAACAGGGATGCATCTTATGGCGGGACTTCCAGGAGATAGTCGGGCAGGATTTGAACATACAATTGCAAGAACTATCGCCCTGAAACCGGACATGGTCAGGATTCATCCCACTGTCGTGCTTCAGGATACAAGTTTGGCAGAGCTTTTCTTAAATGGGTCCTATCGTCCTCTCGGCATGCCTGACGCTATTGATATGTGCAAGTATGCTCTGAGAAGATTTGGTGAAGCTAATATCCCCGTGATACGTGTCGGTTTACAAACGACCAGGGAACTGGAGACGGCAGGCAGCATTATTGCCGGCCCTTATCACCCGGCATTCCGTTCGCTCGTCGAGGAATCCATGTTCTTCGATATGGCATCGGCAATGCTCGCAGACCGAAAGATAAGTGAGCAAGAAGTAAATTTTTCGGTCTCTCCCAAGGATGTCTCATTCTTCCTAGGCCATCATAATAAAAATATGCAGACACTGAAAAAACTTTTTAGACTAACCAAAGTAGACATTAGTGTTGACCCCGTCCAGAAAAGAGGGTCTCTTGCCATGACCATTGATGGAACGAAATCAATAACAGGAAGGTCCCTCCATTAGAGATATTTTTGGCCAAGACAGCAGATACCATCACCATAGGCCACAATAGTAGATAGAGAAAGCTCAGATGTTCAAGTCAGGTTTTATAGGCATATTCGGCAGACCAAACGTGGGAAAGTCGACAATCTTGAATAAGATCATAGGCGAAAAGATTGCCATAACAAGCCGTAAGCCGCAGACCACAAGAAACAGGATAACAGGCATCAAGAACATTGAAAACGGGCAGATGATATTTGTCGACACGCCGGGCATCCACAGAGCCACGACGCCGCTAAATCAATTCATGGTAGCCACGGCGAAGGATGCCTTCAAAAGCGTTGATATCCTCCTTCTCGTAGTTGAGGCGGCGGAAGGTGTTCACAGGGACGATCAAATGATTATCGAATCACTCGGGAGCGTACGGCTGCCCGTGATTCTCCTTATCAATAAGATCGATCTCGTCCGGAAAGACAATATCCTTCCTGTTATCGACCAATTCCGGCAGCTCTTTTCCTTCTCTGGAATTATCCCCATCTCTGCAGCAAGCGGCGAGGGGCTTTCCATTATGATCGAAGAGATATGGAAGCTTTTGCCTGAAGGCCCGTGCTATTTTCCCGACGATATGATGACGGACAGGACCGAGCGTTTTATCGCGGCCGAGATGATCAGGGAAAAGATCATCATGCTGACCCATCAGGAGGTTCCGTATGCAACGGCGGTTCAGGTGGATTCGTTCAAGGAAGATGAGAGGAAAAACCTTTTAGTCATCCAGGCGACAATCAATGTGGCAAAAGATTCGCAAAAGGGAATCATCATCGGGAAGAACGGCTCAATGCTCAAAGAAATCGGCAAACGGGCAAGACAAGACATGGAGAAATTCTTTGCCACCAAGATATATCTGGAGTTGTTCGTTAGGGTAAGAAAAGACTGGACCCACGATGAAATAATGCTCAAAGAATTCGGGTATGCGGATAAAACGTGAAACCGGCATGTTATGAGGCAAGAGCAGTGAAACCGCTAATCGCTATCATCGGCAGGCCTAATGTCGGAAAATCGACTTTATTTAACCGCCTGTCCGAAAAGAACAAGGCCATTGTTATCGATGAACCCGGTGCCACGAGAGACCGCAACTATGCGGATGCCACATGGTACGGCAAGGATTTTACCCTTGTCGATACGGGTGGATTTGAACCTGCATCCGAGGAAACGATCCTGGCACAGATGAGGGAGCAGGCACATCTGGCCATGGATGAAGCAGACATCATTATCTTCCTCCTGGATGGTAGAGAAGGTTTAACTCCGTCAGACAGGGAAATCACGAAAATCCTCAGGGGAATTGAAAAACCTGTTTTTTTCGTCGTAAATAAAATAGACGGCCCAAAGCAGGAAGCCCATATATATGAGTTCTATGAACTGGGAGTTGACAAGATTTACAGCATCTCCGCCCAACACGGACTCGGCATCCATGAAATGATGGAAGATGTAGCTTTGCATATCACGCCTCTGTCTGAAGAACTTCCAGTAGGGGAAAGGCCAATCAAGGTAGCGGTAATAGGAAAACCGAATGTAGGAAAATCCTCGCTCGTTAATAAAATCCTAGGATACGAGAGAACCATCGTCAACCCCATACCGGGTACGACGAGGGATGCCATCGATACGCCTTTCGAACTAAACGACAAGAAGTATCTGCTTGTAGATACGGCAGGCATCAGGCGGAAAAGCAGGGTCAGTAAGATCCTTGAGAAGTACAGCATTGTCCAGGCTCTCAAGGCCATTAATCGCTGTGATATCGCTTTACTCGTGATTGACGCCGAGGAAGGAATGACCGAACAGGATGCCAAGATCGCAGGGCTGACTGTGGAAAGAAGCATTGCCTGTATCATCGTTGTGAACAAGTGGGACATTATAAGCAAAGATAATTCAACGGTGGGAGATTACGTCAGAAACATCAGAGAAACGACTAAATTCATGGATTATGCGCCGATCGTCTTTGTATCAGCCTTAACCGGGCAGAGAGTGATAAAGATATTTGACATTATTGAAACAGTCTTGATCCAGTACACAAAACGGGTCGGCACTGCCGAGATTAACCGACTTGTCAGGGATGCACTTGCGTCGAACCCTCCGCCGCGGTATCTAAATAGGGCAAATACGTTCAGCTATGTAACTCAGGTATCCTCAGCACCACCTACTTTTGTTTTTTTTGTCCGTGAACCCCGGGGCATTCATTTTTCTTACAGGCGTTTCCTAACCAACCGACTCAGAGAGGCTTTCGGTTTCGACCAGTCGCCGATCAGGGTTATATTCAGGAAGAAAAGCAGATCAAAAGAGGATTGATAGAAATAAAAAAAGTGACCTCTGTGAATTATGTGTTCACAGAGGTCACTCTCCACACTTATTCTGGATAAATATACGTAATGTGAATTTTCTCGCTAATCAGGCTCCATCCACGCCTGTCCGTTCCTTCTTTCTGAACCAGGAGACTGGATCCGTCAGGTATTCCTCTGTTTCTTTGAGAGACACGTAGTGCTCGTGTTCTATATTTGCAAGAAGATTAAAAAATGCTTTTTCCTTCGGGTCCGATACTTCTTCGCGGAGATTTGCATAGTACTCAGTGCCTTTGCCCTCAAATTCTATGGCCACTCGAATGGCTTTGAGGTCATCGGCATCTCCCTTCGCCGTCTTTGGGGCCTTCTGCGCCGCATTCTTCAGGACATTCTTAACCGGTGTATCTTTAACTATCAGGGGAACAGTTTCTGGCCACTTCTTATCTTTTTCCCAGTTCGCATGAAGCTCTTTCAGTCTTTCGTAGTGCTCCAGTTCCTCACCGCCTATCTGCTCAAACATGGCCTTACCGACCGGATTTTTTGTCCTCCCGGCATTCTTTAGATAGAATTCACGTTCTTTCATCTCATTGTTAAGGGCAACCTGCAGTGCATTAAGTCGTTCTTTCATAATCAGTCTCCTTATAGAAGTTCAGGTCCTTTAGTTTAATTGCACCATGATATCCTATCTGGAAATTTATTATTCTAGTACTTGATTGTCAAGACCGAAAGCAAGGCATGAGGAAAAATTTTTGCTCGCCCCTAAAGGCATGCAGGATCAAGAACCCTTGAGTTCGTCGACATATTCCGCGACATTCTGACAAAGATCCGATATTCTTTCCAGATGAATTAGCATTTCAATAAAAATGGGACCAGCTTCTGCCTGGCAGATCCCCTCGTAGTATCTAACGAGGTGTCTTTCTCGCGCCTCTTTCACCCGCACATCGATATCTTCCTCGCGCAGGGAAATATTCTTTATTTTTTCTGCATCGCGTTCGCTGATCAGTGATACGGCATCGCGAAGGTTCTCGGTTGCCCTCTGCTCAATTTCTCCCAGATCTTTTTTACCCATTTCTGTAAAGCTGACCTTCGCCTGACACTTATTACTTGCCAGTTTCGCCAGTATAACCGCATGATCACCTATCCTTTCAATGTCGTTTGCCATGGCTGTGTAGGTGAAGAGTTTTTGTGACAACCGAGGTGACAGTTGCTGACAGGAAATTTTACGCAAGAAATTAACAATCTCACTCCGCAGGACATCAACAACAAATTCAACATAGATGATATTTTGTCTTTTCCATTCTTTGTAGTCCTTCACGAGCAGCAAGCTCTCGGCAAGTATCTTCTGCACAAGGATGATCTGCCTCTGAAGTTCTTTTCTAACACACACCAGAGCTTCTTCTGGATTTAAAAGATACCTGTCATCGAGAAATTCCGGCCATAACGGCAAGGTCTCCTCCCTGCCGGGCATGACCTTTTCAATCAATCTGGCAAATGGTTTGAGGAAAAAAATGAAAAAAACGACGATTAAAAGATTGAACAAGAAGTGCCCGATGACAATCTGCTGCGCCACATTTGAAGAAATACTTTTCAGAGTGACAATCAGCCACGGAAGGGCCGCCATGCAGGCAACAGCGCCAAAACATTTGAAGAGAAGGTGGGAAACAGCACTCCTCTTGCCACTGATGTTCGCGCCTGCGCTTGCCATGAGAGCGGTGATGGTCGTCCCCACATTAGCCCCGAAAACGACAGGAAGGGCGTTTTCAATGGTGATAAGATCCTGCTGCGCCAAAATGGCGAGAATACTGATGGGAATGACCGAGGCTTCTACTATTCCTGTAAAAATAATGCCAACCCCAAAACCCAGCAACGGATTTTTTGTTTTCTGAAAGAAGCGGATGACTGCCAGATTATCTTTTAATGGCGCCGTGGTCATCGCCACCAGGCTTAATCCAAAAAACAGAAGGCCGAAATAAAAGATGGCCTCGCCCGCATCCTTCCATTTTTCCCTTCCAGCAAGCCAGAGAATGCCGCCCGAGACAACGATAAGGGGAGAAATATCGGTAATTTTCCAGACGACAAGTTGAACAGTCAGTACGGTACCGATGTCCGCGCCCAAGATGAGGCCCAGGGAATGGTAAAAGGTCATCAACCCTGCACTCACCATACCAACTGTCAAAAGTGTCGTCGCCGAGCTGCTTTGAAAGAGAATTGTCGTTATTATCCCGGTCAACAGTCCATAAACCGGCCTTCTAACTGAATACCTGATGTATTCTCTAATCCGAGAAGTGAAAAGCTGTTGCACCCCGGCACTCAATTTCCTCATGCCGAATAAGAATAGAACAAGACCAGATGCAAAAATCAATACTTCTTTCATGGCAGGTAATTTCTAAAATATAAAAGACTAACGCCACAATTATCCATTTTACGACACAGACTGCACTTCTACAAAATCTCTAGTACTGGCCGGGAAAATTCGGCTTTCGTTTCTCCTTCTGGGCGAGAATTCCCTCACGCGCATCCTTACTCCCGAACACAGGCAATCCGATCTCCAGCTCCCTCTTGAAGGCATCAGTAAAGGACATATCCCCTGTTTCCCGGAAACATCTGATTATGCCCTGAACGGCAAGGGGGCCATTTTTCGCAATTCTGTCCCCTAATTCCATGGCTTTCCTCATGAGGTCATCCTGTGCTACCACGTGATTGAGAAAACCCCATTCATGCAAAGTTTTTGCGCGAAAGTTGCCTGCCGTCAGAAGGATTTCAAGGGCCCGGCAGGGTGACAGTTGTCGGGGCAGATAAACATTTGAACCGCCGACCGGCATGATTCCCAGACTGGCCTCTCTCATTTGAAAAACTGCATTTTCCGAGGCGATGCGAAGATCAGCTCCCATGACCATCTCAAAGCCTCCTGTCAAGCAGTAACCGTTGATGGCAGCAATTACCGGCTTTTTCAAAATGTTTGGTTTTAGCATGGCTTCCCCAACATGGGGTCCTACCTGCACCAACCATCGTTCAGAGTCATTTTTGGGTTCCCTGGCCTTCGTGAGAACCGGTATGGCTGTTTTCAGATCCATGCCAGAGCAAAAGATGTCCGGCAGACAGGAATAGAGAATGACGACGCGCACCTTCTCGTCACGATTGACATCCATCCACGCGCGATGCAAGTCCATCAGGATTTCGGGATCAAGAGCGTTCTTTTCTTCCGGACGATTCAGACCTACTTTTGCTATGTACCCCTCTTTCTCGTAGACCAGTCCCATAGAGTTCTCCTTTCAAGGTACCATTAAGTGAATCGCGAGGCTTTCTGGCGCGCCCCAATACGGAAACTATTTGCAAGAGACGCGTTGAATATTATGCCTTTGCCAGTTGCCTTAAATAAGGTGGTTACAAAGGTTATTAGCAAATTTACTGGGCAACCTCAAGGCTATTGTATTTTGTTTACTCGACCTCCCATAGAAGGACAAGCACGATTCACTTGATTAGTTTCCCCTGATGTTCTAAGTGATGTATAAGTCAAGATAAAATTTGACATGAACGGATCTTTTAGTATATAAGTTAGCGACATTCTAAACAAACGCAGGAGAGAGGAAAGACTATACGCATCCCCGATAAGCTGAGTGATGTCCTGGGAAAAGAGGTGGAACCTTTGGACGAGTATGCTGTTTAATATAAGCAGCATCCAGAACATTTATTACCAATGTGTTG
The DNA here is from genome assembly GCA_035685925.1 of Syntrophales bacterium. GTDB lineage: Bacteria > Desulfobacterota > Syntrophia > Syntrophales > UBA2185 > Fen-1135. The sequence goes on from DASRZZ010000127.1 coordinate 10,539, forward strand.
CCATTGCCTCAGATTGAATAATAAATAGAACTTTAGCCATTTGATAAATGGAAGACAAAAAAACCAGGCAACCTATTCTTATTGATATCGGGAAGATAACAAAGACTCCTGAAAAACCATACCTGCCTCTGTGGCTTTTTCAGCACGATGATCTCATCAATGCAATTGATGTTGGCCGCCGCATCAAAAAAGAAAATCTGATAAATACTCTAAACCGTATCCATTTCATGGGCGATTCTGTATGCGTCCTACTTCGCCATCCAAGATATGACGAAGCAATTCTTGTAAACGCAATGCCGGAGACTATAGAGGGAGATGAATTAGCCTGTTTGTGGGATAAGAGTCACACGAGTTACGGCCTAGAAAATTTCCAGTTCAGTTACCTGATAGTAATAGAGCAACAGTCCATCATACTTCTCCCCGCAAAACTGCTTCATATGGACAGTACAGGTTTAAAGGTACTACTGCCAGAAGAAAGCTATATTATAAGCAAACGGGAGACAAATCGCTTTCCTTGCAGGGATGTCACTGCGGAGTTGACACAGAGCGGTTTCCTGGCCAGAGGCAGTCTTATAGATTTCAGCCCGCAGTCTTTCCGTATAAAGGTGAGCCCTGAATTGCCCTCGTCATATCACGAGTTCAATCCTGATGACGCGGTTACAATCAGATTAACGAGCGATGGGAAAATGCTTTTTTCTGGAAACTGCCGCTGTTTAAGACAAACGCAAGAAATCCACGACTGGGAAATTGTTCTTACTCCCTTGAGTAAACAAATCAAGCGCTTCCAGACAAGAACGGTTCGCCATCCCCGCAGCCGGATATCCCCTCCACCGATGGCCGTCTTTGAACATCCATTTTTCAAAAGAAAAGTCCAGCGAGAAATCAACGACATCTCCATCACAGGTTTTTCTGTTTATGACGATGCAGTAGATGGCACATTGTTGCCGGGAATGATTGTACATGGGATGTTAATAATTTATGCCGGTGAATTGAAAATGCGTTGTACAGCCCAGGTAATCTACCGCAAGAAGCAGGAAGAAAATAAAGCATTCTGCGGTCTTGCTGTCCTGGATATGGACGTCCACAGCTATAGCCGTTTGAATCGTATCCTCGCTTTAAATATGGACCATCATTCCTTTATATCCACTGAAGTGGACATGGATGCCCTCTGGGAATTCTTTTTTGACTCCGGTTTTATCTATCCTAAAAAGTATAAGTTACTTCAGGACCGACGGGAAGATTTCAAAAATATCTACAGGAAGCTCTATCAGGAAAATCCTGAAATCGCCATGCACATTACCTACGAGGAAAATGGACGCATTTATGGTCATATGTCCATGATACGGGCCTACGAGCGTGCCTGGTTGATACATCACCACGCGGCGCGGCCAATGCACAATAAACTGCCCGGCTTCCAAATTCTGAAACATATGATGCTCTTTGTGTATGGTATGTACCATCTTCCTTCCGCAAATATGGACTACGTGATGTGCTTCTTTCGTCCGGAGAACAAATTTCCCGACCGCGTATTCGGGGGCTTTGCGAGGGAAATGAAGAATCCCCGCATAGGTTCGCTTGACCTTTTTTCTTATGTGACATTTCCTGTTGGAACACCCCAGAGCCAGGTGCCACGGGGCTGGTCACTTCACGAAAGTACCAATTCCGAATTATGGCAGCTCGAACAATTCTTGAAACATTCCTCCGGCAGTTCCTTGTTCGATGTACTAAATTTAGGGAGAAAGCGCCCGAGGGATGACTCATTGGAGAAGGTGTTCCAACGACTCGGTTTCACAAGAAAGTGCGAAGTCTACTCACTTAGCAATGGGGATTGTCTGAAGGCCGTCTTGATCGTTAATGAGTCTGATGTGGGAGTAAATTTGTCCGAGCTGTTAAACGGCATCACAGTGCTGGTGATTGACACGGAAAGTCTGCCATGGGAAGTGCTTTCCCCTGCCATTGCACAATTGACAGGTATTTACCACAGTGACAGCATCCCTCTTTTGATTTATCCGTCTGCCTATTCTGCTGTTGAGAAAATCTCCAGTGAAAAGAAATATCAACTGTGGATCCTGAATATGCGCCACTTCAATACCCATAAATTTATGGAGTACGTCCAGCGGCATTTTCGAATGAAATATGAATAATAAAGATGGATACCAAGACATCAGGATGAAAGACGCGTCTCTTTATAACAGCAGACTTGTAAGAAATTATGTTGAATATCTTAGCCAACATATGCCTGACATCGATGTGGCTTCCCTTCTTAAGTACGCGGATATTACTTCCTATCAACTCGAAGACGAGGGCCACTGGTTCACACAGCATCAGATTGATCTTTTCCACGAAATAATGCAGCGGCAAACAAGACTGCCCGATATAGCACGCGAGGTTGGCCGCAATTCAGCCTATTCAAAGGCCTCTGGCGCAATGCGGAAATTAGTGCTGGGATTCATCACGCCTTCCGTTGCCTATTCAATGCTTGGAAAGTTCTACCCTTATTTCAGCCGTGCTATGACCGTTCGCATACGGGGCATTGGACGGCACAAGATCGAAATTCTTGTCACTCCAAATCCGGGGGTTGGAGAAAAGAGATTCCAGTGCCAATATCGGATAGGTACCTTCGAAGCGATCGGAAAGGTGTTCACTAACAAATTTGCCAGCGTGGAACACACTACCTGCGTTCATACTGGTGGAGACAGTTGCCGCTACGTCATAAGCTGGGAGAAAACCCCCTCTTTGGTATGGAAGACGATACGCAATTATGTCGCTCTTTCGGCATTCGTGGTATGCCCGGCCCTATTCTTTATTCTCCATGATACCAAGTGGTTCTGGGCAGTGCCTGTTTTGCTCTATGTATTGCTCGTATTTATTGTCATTTTTTACTCTGAGTATGTGGAAAAAAAGGAGTTCGCGGTAAACCTCGAAAGCCAGGGTGATTTAGCCACTACTCTCTTGGATGAAACGAGCATGCGTTACAACAACGCTCTCCTCATTCAAGAGATTGGTCAGGCAACCGCCATGATATTAGATAGCGAAAAGCTGCTCAAGCTGGTCATTACAGCGATGGAGAATAGATTGGATTTTGATCGTGGCATGATCTTGCTGGCCAATCCGGAGAGGAGCCGTCTGATTTATGCTATTGGTTATGGTTACAACCCTGAGCATCAGGAATACCTCAGAAATGTGACGTTTCACCTTGATAAGCCACAATCTAGGGGCCCTGCCGTGGAGTCCTTTCGTGCGCAGAAACCTATCCTGATTGACGACATATCCAAGATCGCGGACAGCCTTTCAAGAAGGAGTTATGAGTTTGCCCAGGTTATGGGCGCTACGTCGTTCATTTGTGTTCCCATTATATTCGAAAACGTGGCCCTTGGCGTACTAATGGTTGACAATGTCAAGTCAAAGAGGCATCTCACTCAAAGTGATGTGAGTTTGCTTATGGGGATAGCAACTCAGATCGCCATCAGCATGAATAATGCAGCGTCCTATCAAAAGGTACTTGAAAGCGAGGAGCGGTTCCGATCCTTGAGTGAGAATGCCCCGGATATTATTTACACCCTTGATGCCAATTTTGCTTTTACTTATATAAATCCCGTCTGGGAGAAAATTCTGGGACATCACCAACATGAAGTTATAGGAGGACATTTTGTCGACTTCGTCAGGAAAGAGGACTCTGGAGAATATATACAACTCTTTCAGCAGATTAGAGATGGAAAACTCATACTAAAGGACAGAATTGGCACTATCTTGCATAAAGATGGTTCCGAAAAGATCTTTAATATAAGTGGAGCTCCAAATCTCGACTTGAAAGGACATGTGAATGGTATAGTCGGAATTTTCAAGGACATCTCCGAGCAGAAACGGCTTGAATCACAGCTGTTGCATGCCCAGAAGATGGAAGCCGTGGGCACACTTGCCGGCGGTATCGCCCACGATTTCAATAATCTCCTCATGGGTATACAAGGATATGCCTCTTTAATGTCTGTAGATATGGACAGCGCTCACCCTCTTTATGAAAAACTAAAGGGAATTGAAGGCCAGGTGGGAAGTGGCGCGGAGCTGACCAAGCAACTGTTGGGATTTGCCCGTGGCGGCAAATACGAAATCCGTGTAACCGATTTGAACGAGATCATCGGCAAAACTTCATCCATGTTCGGGAGAGCCAAGAAGGAAATTACTATTCACCATAACTACAAAGACAATCTCTGGCCGGCGGAAGTTGACCGCGGGCAGATTGAGCAGATGCTTTTGAATATTTATGTAAATGCCGGGCAGGCGATGCCTGACGGCGGGGATTTATATCTGGAGACGGCCAATGTTTTTCTTGATCAGGAGTCTGCCAGACCGTATGGTGTCAAGCCTGGAAGGTATGTGCGAGTTGCAGTCAAGGATACGGGTGTAGGAATGGATGAACAGACGAGGAAGCGGATCTTTGAGCCGTTTTTCACGACAAAAGAGATGGGCAGAGGCACGGGCCTTGGGCTTGCATCTGTTTACGGTATAATCAAAGGCCACAATGGTATGATAGATGTATACAGTGAAAAGGGACATGGAGCGACTTTCACCATTTATCTCCCTGCTTCGGAGAAAGAGCTTGTACGGCAGGAGCCGGTCACCGCAGATATTGTGAAGGGAGCAGGCACTATCCTTCTCGTGGATGATGAGGACGTAATCGTCGATGTTGGCAGCGAGATGCTAGGGGTGCTGGGGTATAAGGTTTCTGTAGCTAGGAGCGGTTGGGAAGCCATACAGATTTACAAGGAAAGAAAAAATGAAATTGACATGGTGATCTTGGACATGATCATGCCGGAGATGGATGGGAGAGAGACTTTCGATATCCTCAAGTCCATCGATCCAAGCGTAAAAGTAATCCTTTCCAGCGGATACAGCATTGACGCACGTACGACAAGTATGATGGAACAGGGTTGCTATGGCTTTATTCAAAAGCCCTATAACATGAATACCCTTTCGCAAAAAGTACAGGAGGTGTTGGATTCGAGAATATGATGACCCCTCGAGATAACCCGCCAAACTGCTCGTCCGCGCGAACGAGCATTCAGACAATTAGCAAGGAGGTTTAGGATTGGCTCTTACGGGCGTCGCACGAGAAGGGCTCTCCCATTTGAAAGCTCTTCTCGCTCTAGATACCACAAATCCTCCGGGAAACGAAACCTAGGCTGTTCGGTATTTTGAGCGAGTCTTGCGTCAGGATGGCTTTGAACCCGTGGTACTGGAACCAGAGCCAGGGAGAGGCAACCTAGTGGTCCAGTTGCAGGGAAATGGTTCGAAGCTTTTGTGGCCACGGATAATGGAGTGATGCGTATGAATAAACAGGCAGTTGATATAAAAGTAGCGGCGTTGCGTGTAAAATTTAAGACAACGATTCGTCATGCCGCGGCGACAAGGAATGAGGGAGAGAGCATCTGGATCCAAGCGAAAAGAAATGGAACCGAGGGATATGGCGAGGGTTGTCCGAGAACCTATGTGGCAGGTGATGATCTCGAGTCGAGTGTCAAATGGGTAGAGGAAAATTTTTCAAGCAAGAAAGTAACCTTGGAAACGCTCGACACTCTAAAGAAATGGATCAGAGATAACAGCCCGTTAATAGATAAGTACCCATCCGCATGGTGCGCAATAGAGATGGCGCTGCTTGATCTTTTTTCCCGGGAGAGAAGCTGTAATGTTGAAGGATTGCTCGGACTTGATGGCTATGAACTGCGCGGTCGCTACACTGCGGTCTTGGGGGATGATAAGAAATGGAAGTATACCACGTTGGCAGATAAATATCTTATTCGAGGATTTTCTGATTTTAAAATCAAGCTAAATGGCAATAATCTCGAACGCGACAGGGAAAAGATTTCTATTCTTAAAGATTTATGCGTTCAACATGGCGTTAACGATCTCCGTATCCGTTTGGACGCAAATAATTTATGGAAGGATCGATGCGACGAGGCCATAGAGTATATCAAGGCACTAGGCGGAAGGATCTTCGCTATAGAAGAACCCGTGGGGGCACGCAATGTTAACGACATCAGCAAGGTCAGCACAGCCACAGGATTGCCCATTATTCTGGATGAAAGCCTGTGTACCGCGGAAGATTTATCGCTCTATAAAGATGTACCGGGAAGATTCATAGCCAACATTAAGATATCTCGGGTTGGCGGCCTTATACGAGCTTTAAGACTGATTCAAGAACTGAGAAGGCTGGGTTGGCCAATTATCATTGGATGCCATGTGGGTGAAACTTCATTGCTCACACGGGTCGCTCTTATAGCAGCCTCTGCTGCCGGAGAAAACCTCATCGCCCATGAAGGGGCATTTGGTGACTATCTGGTGGAGCGGGAGCCGGCAGACCCGATGTTGAGATTTGGCCGCGATGGCCTATTAAATTTGAATTTTCCCTATTACTTCAAAACGGTGCAGGGACTTAAGGTCATTCCGGCTGAAAACTGGAATATCGGATTTGGGATGCAATGCCATATGCCCGCTATTCAGAACGATGGTAAACCCAAAGTTCATTTTCTGGAAATGCCCGATAAGTATAAAATTCATTACCGTGTGTGGGGAAAAAACGAAGGGGAAGATGCGGTGGTAATTCTCCATGGAGGCATGAGTCATTCTGGCTGGCAGGCACCTTTGGCAATTCAACTGCGGACAATGTCACCGAACATAACCGTTGTTGCACCTGACCGGCGGGGTTGCGGCTTAAACGACAATCGCGGTGACCTAGGTTCTGTTCAACTTGTCATTGAAGATGTTACCAAGCATATCGAATATCTAAAGAAATCATTTAAGAAGGTTCACCTTGCAGGCTGGTGCCAAGGTTCACAGTATGCTTCTGTTGCCGCAGCCAGACTGGGAGATATGCTCTCGAGCCTTATTTTGCTAACTCCGGGCTTTTTCTGGAATGAACGGTTTAGATCAGTTCTAAGTATCGCAGAGAAAACCGTTATGGATATGATTTCTGTATTCAATCTGAAGCCTGAGCGAAACGACGCTTGTATCCCAATCCCAATGGAAGCAACTGACTTCACTTTGCTTGATGAATGGCTTGATTTTATTGACAACGACGAGCTCAAAACAACTATGGTTACATTAAAATCCGTAAGCATCATGGATGAAGTTCAGGAGCTTTCCTGGTTTGCGATACTGAGGAATACCGTTCCGGTACTTGCGATTATGGCAAATAATGATCGAATTGTGGACAATAATAAAGTTACGCAATTTATTGGCCATCTATTTTCTGGTAAAAATCAAAACCAACTGGTTTCACTGGAAAGTGGCCATGCCATACAATTTGAAAAGCCTGTGGAAGTTGCTACCGAAATTTTGAATTTTATTCTGCAGAAAAATACGGCAAAAGTGAACTCAGTAAATAAAAATTAGTTGTCCAATTGATTCCCGAACACAAACACTGAAAGAAGAATTAAAGAAGGCCGGTTATGTGCTCACGAATATTCTCGAAAGCTTCTGGGGGTTCGCGTTAAGTCCACCTGCGTTGGGGATGGCGCTATCATGGGGCACCACGGTTTTATACAAAAACCATACACTGTTCATCTCTATCACAATAGGTGAAAGAGGTTCTGAATAAGAAATCCCAATTTTGTTTGACGATATTAATTGTATGTGTTCTCAGTTTATTCACAGTAAGCCTCGCAAAGATCAATCCCTACAACTGGCGCTCTATTTCGCTATTAAAGCCAGTCTTGAACATCACAACACCTTTAAGAATGAGTTAATTACGAGTGACCTGTCATAAGGTATGTCCAAAAAAAATTTTGACAAAGCATGACGTATATTGATGAACTCCTTTTTTCTATCTAATGGTAAGCCATCCATCATTTCTATATTGTCACCGCTATATATGGGACTCGAATTCTTTATCTCACGAAAAGCTTTTATAATGCATTGGCGGGCAGTATTGGAATTCATAGAATAATGATTCCACGTACTCATATACCCGGAAAGGCCATATCTTGACCTTTTCAGCGGTTCGTAAATAGGGCTAAGCGGAACCAAAAGGAAGGGATAAAGTGACCAGAAGAAAGATCCTGTTTGCGTTCTTTTTGGAATGCTTTCAATAAAATCCACTGTTCTTTGAAATGTTTCCATCGTCTCGCCAGGGAAACCCACAATGAAACAACACGAACAATCTATTCCGGCCTCCAGTAATTTGCAGATGACGCGGTAGTACATGCTAGGATCAGCAAGCTTATTCATATTCGTGAGTATCATTTGGTCGGCCGATTCGATTCCTATTTGTACTTCGGTGCACCCAGCTCGTTTGAGCAGTTCTACGTCAGCATGTTCCAGTGCACTCGCTCTTATAAAACTCATCCATTTTAAATCCAAACCTTCATTTATGAATGCACGACATACATTGTTCAAATCCTTCCTGCCAAGCCTGAAATTATCATCAACAAATCTGACGTATTTGACTCCTTTGCAGGATATAGACTTCAGTTCCTTAATCAACTGATCAAGCGGTTTTACATATGTATCCCGCTTATTCTTGATAAAATTGCAAAACTCACAGTTATACGGACAACCGTAGCTGGCCTGAACATTTATGGCACCGGATTTAAAAAGGTAATTCGGCATGTTATTCCAATCGATCTTTATATCATTTGAACTTACGGATAAATTACTCATTGCGGAAAATGCATATCGATTGCCGTCCCACCATGCTAAATTTGGTAAAGTCGGCGGAGCCGACTTTTTTTTGATCGCTCGAAGAGCGTCTGACAATATCCATTCACCTCGCTTGTCAATTATGAAAAGATCGATCTCTGGTCGCTTATTCTCAGTTAAAAACAAATAATCTTCTGCCGGACTGATTACATCATAATCAAGGTTGCAGGAATACTTTAGCAATAGATATGAGGAGTAAACGAATGGTCCACCGGCAATTATGTAGACATCATTGGCTAGTGTTCTTATATCTCTAGCCAGTTCATATAAGCTTTCCTTATTCGTTATGAATGTAGTTGATATTATGACAGCTCTTGGATTATCTTCCAAAAGTTTTATGAACCTGAAGCGCTCTTTATAATAGGAATCTATCAATTCAACCTTAAAGCCATCTTTCTGCAAATGACTTAGAAGACAAATACCATTAAGTTTAGGGGCACAGTGCCAATTATTTTCATATTCTCCTCTTACTGGATCCACTATTTTCCCATCGTTATCCAAATAATTTCGGATGTTCTGTATGACTGCTGGTCTTCCATCTATTTGCAGTCTCAGCGAACTTGAAACTGAATAAGTATAATCACCAGAATCGGATATTATAATGGCATCAAGCATATTTGGCTCGTCTTATAATTCTTTATAAAATCTCTACATTAGTAATTTTTGTTAATGCATAAAAGAGCTTAAATCAGGATCACATGTTATTTATGGGACTTTCTTCTTTTACAGAGAATCACGGGGTGTATGTAAAACGTCTCGGATTGAAAAAAAATTTTTGATAGCCACAAAGAAAGACTTTATAACCACCCGGATAATCATCGAACATGTCATTGAACCTCTTCGCATTAGCTTCGATCTTTCTCATTAGTTAAAAAAATCATTATCTGACCATAGATTAAATGATGCATTATCATACTGATCTGAATGTCTTTAAAGCCATGATCATAAAGATAGGCAAGTAGTTTCCGGTCTGCATATTCATTCTCCCGCCGTAAGCCAGTGCATGAGCACTACTCTGATAAATGCTATTACATTATTTTACATTTTCTGTCAAAGGGACAAACTCTCCCTTAGAGAGTCACATCAGTTGGATCCAGAAAAAGAGGTAGAAATGGAATATGTCATACAACACCTATTACAATACCGGAATCATTTGGAGACTTAAATGGAATTCGTTGAATATGTCTGCCTCCCCCCCTGGCCAGCATTCTCATAATCTCGACTTCAGAGTAGGACCGGCCATTCTCAGTTCCCAGGAGCATATTGAGAGAAAAGAGGGCCGGATGGAGGGGGCCATCCATGGTGTTGTCCAGAATAAATTCGTGGATCACCAGCAGACCTCCCGGTTCCAGAACTGAAGCCGCTTTCCCGATTATCCTCTGACAATCTTCTGGACCCTGTGCATGCAGGATTTGAGAAAGCCAGGCTACATCATAGCTTTCAGGAATATCTTCTTTCAAGTAATTACCTGCCACGAAATTTATGCGGTCAGAAAGACCAAACCTCTCGATCGCCTTCATGGCGTATGTTTGACTCGTGGGAAGGTCATAGACGGTCGCCCTGAGATGGGGATTATTGAGACAGAAGTGGATGGCATATGTACCTGGACCGCCGCCAAGATCGAAGAGATGGCGCCTGCCCGCGAGATCTATTGTATTCACCAGACGGGGAGCCAGATTTGTGGCAATGTTGAATATACCCATAAGAAAGCTCTCCCGCGCCTCTTCGTCGCTCCCGGATGATCTCACCCTCATGGGGTTTCCTGTCTTCACCGCTTCATCCAGCTTCAACCATGATAAGGTAAGATGATGATGATGCATTATGATGTGGCCCATATAGTCCGGGGAATCCTTCGTAAGAAGGGACATTCCGGACGGGGTGTTGGAGTATCTGTCGCCTTTCTTCAAAAGAAGATTCATTGCTACCAGGACATTGAGCAGCATTGCAACCCCTCTCCCCTTCGCATTCAATCTTCGGGCAATGTCATCACCAGCCAGCTCTTCGCCGCCTATGGCGGTAAATACCCCGAGCTTGACCGCAGCCTGGAGGGCAAAAGACCTCCAGTAGTACCCCGATACCGCAACCAGCTTGTCAGGACTCCAAGCCCGAGTCTCCAATGCATGTCCCCTTTTATTCAGAATCTTCTCCGTAATGTTCGTTAATCCACGTTTGGTATTCACCGCTTCTGATATTCTCAATCCATACCCTGTTTTTGAGATACCATGCTATCGTTTTCCTGATACCCGATGCGAAAGATTCCCGCGGGGTCCAGCTAAGTTCCTTTTGTAGTTTGCTAAAGTCGATGGCGTACCTGCGGTCGTGTCCCGGTCTATCTTTCACAAAAGTGATAAGCTTTTTCCTCGACGTCCCATCAGGGGAAGGAAGCATTTCATCGAGAATATCGCAGATCATTTCCACGATGACGATGTTTTCCATCTCTGAATTGCCGCCTATGTTAAACGTTTCCCCCCTTTCGCCTGACTGCATTATTGTCCAGATGGCCTCACAGTGGTCTTTGACATACAGCCAGTCTCGGACATTCCTGCCATCTCCATATACAGGCAGAGGTTTACCCTCAACGGCATTGATGATCATAAGGGGAATGAGTTTCTCCGGAAATTGGTACGGCCCGTAATTGTTGGAACAATTCGTGATGATGACGGGGAGGCCATATGTTTCATGATAGGCACGCACCAGGTGGTCTGAGGCCGCTTTGGCTGCTGAGTAGGGACTGTTTGGCCTGTAGGGAGTCTCCTCCGTAAAATATCCAGTCGCGCCGAGGCTGCCGAAGACCTCGTCAGTGCTTACGTGATGAAAAAGCACAAATCTATCCGCCCTGGCCCTCGCAATCTCAAGGAGATTAAACGTTCCGATAATATTTGTGTAGATGAAACTCTCCGGCCTTTTGATCGATCTGTCAACGTGGGATTCTGCCGCAAAATGACAGACGGCATCAATATCGTAATCACCGAAAATTTTCTCCATCCCATCGGCATTGCAGATATCTATCTTCTGAAAGACGTACCTGTCGCCAAATTTCTCGTCTATGCCTTTGAGATTTTCAGGATTCCCCGCATAGGTCAGTTTATCGACATTAATTATTCTACCCGCGAATCGTGCTTCCTTCAGCACATAATGGATGAAGTTACTGCCGATGAATCCGCAGCCGCCAGTGACCATCAGATTATTAATATTCACGTCGCTCTTCCCCCTGATTTTTACCTCTTTTTTTGCAGTAAAACGATAGGTTTTTTCTGCCCGACAGAATGCAAGCCTCTATGGTAAGGCCCTGAGCAAACTCATATATATGTCCGCCCCCCGAGATACCTCTTCTTGTAATAGCTTCTCGACAGGTAATCCATACGAATATTTTTACCTTTACCTGGTGCATGAACAAACCGGCCGTCACCGACATATATACCCACGTGTGTGACCTTATCTTTTCCGGAAGCGGTAAAAAAAACAAGATCACCCTTCAGGAGGTCATTCCGCCCAACAGGGGAGCCCGTCTCGTACTGTTCCGTGGATGAACGGGGAAGATCGAGACCATTTAGCCGATAGACAGTCATAGACAAACCGCTGCAATCAAATCCCTTGTTTGGTGATGATCCGCCCCACAGATACGGAACACCGACAAAGCTCTCTGCAGTCTTTGCTAGTTCATCCCTCACATACATGTCGCCATACTCTTGCAGTTTGGCAACAGCATATTCCTCGGGACTTACAATATAAAATTCATCAATCACTCCTGAAGATTTTAGGCTTTCCGCCTTTTGGCGGGCGATTGCCTTTGACGGGTAATTGCCAAATCGCACCTTGTAAAGCCCTGCGCGGGCCACGAAATAGGTGGCATCCAACCCGCGGGCCTGGAGCTGGTCAGTTAACCGGGAGGCATTTTCGACATCGGAAAAGGCGCCAACCTGAATGGTATAACCTAGGCGGGCAAGTGGATTTATAACCTTTGATCGCCCACTATATACCCGGTGTCCTGCACAACCCGCAAAAAACAAGATAATTAAAAAAAGGGCAACCGTTACCTTCAGAAGGTATCGCAGTTTCATATTGATCTCTGTTCCGCTCACAGGCCCCTTGGATTGCTCGTCAGTCAGTTCTTCAAGCGTCTTAAATATCATCCCGCAACTTATAGGACCACCGATCCATGACCAGCCTGCGAGCCTCGTCACACGTACTAATTTTCCCATCGAGCTGCGCATCCTCAACAGCATCAAGGATTTCCCCGAAAAGAGGGCTTGGAGAAAACCCCATGTCAACAAGATCATCTCCCGTGAGTAACCTCGGAGGATGCAGTTCATCATCCACCACTTCCATAAGCTTGCGCCAGCAGAATTCATGATTGTCGAGAAACCCATGGCTGGCAAGGCAGTCCATTCGATGAAGCTCAAGGTGCAATTGGAAGTCTGGCATTCTGAGAAAGCGCTTTAGCCTGTTCGGTCTCATATCTGTAACATTCATGAAGAGCATATGATAATGAATGAGGGCAATGACAGTCTCCATGTCTGCACGGGAGAACCTCAAGCGCCGCATCAATGCTTCCGCGATTCTTTCACCTTCACGCACATGACCGTAGAAGTGAATGCCTGAATCATCTGCCGACCTTGTCCGAGCCTTGCCCACGTCATGCAGTAATATGCCCCAGGCAAGACGCGAGTCATTCTCCGCCCCCTTCCCCGCAGGCAGCAGGTCAAGCATTCGGAGTGTGTGCTCCCATACGTCGCCTTCCGGGTGGAATGCCGGCGGCTGTTCGATGCCACGCAGGCAATCGACCTCGGGTAAGATTTCCGCAAGAAGGCTGGTTTCCGACATCATCTCCATGCCGCGGCGCGCTCCACCACGCGTGAGGAGCTTTGTCAATTCATCACGAATGCGCTCGGCGCTAATACGTTTTATCTCGAAAGCATGTCGTTTTATGGTGAGGAAAGTGTCCGGATCAATCGAGTACCCAAGGTTAGCGGAGAGACGGATGGCGCGAAGCATCCTTAAATGATCCTCGGCAAAGCGCTCGTCAGGATTTCCGATTGTCCTGATCACACGATCTTCTATATCATTCCTACCGTCGACATAATCGATGATGTCATTCGTTATCGGATCCATCAACAGGGCATTGACAGTAAAGTCACGGCGTCGAACATCACCATATGCACTGGTAAATTCGACATGAGAAGGCCTGCGCCCGTCCTCATAGCCGCTTTCCGCGCGAAATGTGGCGACTTCATAACTGTATCCGTCCTCAACTACAACTACGACACCAAAGCTTATGCCAACCGGCACCGTATGAGAAAATAGTGAACAGATTTCCCCGGGCCGCGCTGAGGTCACAATGTCATAATCTCCAGGCTCCACTCCGCGCAGTATATCACGGACGCATCCACCGACAAAATATGCCTCATGACCGGCCTCCCGTAAACGACAAACAATCGTTGTCGCTCTCGCGCGAGATGCTTTAAATTTTCCAGAGCTATCAACTAACAAATATAGTCTTCCTCGTTCATTATCATGATGCGCTGAAAGGCGTATGCCCTTTCTATTTATCCGATGAAGCCGGAAAAAAATGCGTTATCAATCTGTATCCTGTGCCGGTACTGTATGAAGCCTTTATTGCTTGAGTTATATAAGCCTTTGCCTCTTCCGCAGATTCGGAGACACTTCGGCCTTTAGCGAGCAGGGTGGCGATGGCAGCAGAAAATATGCACCCTGTGCCATGAGTTTCCTTTTTATCGATCCTTTCGGAGGAAAATTGTCGAAAGATTCTACCGTCATAAAGGATATCTACAGCGTCGCCTGTCAGATGGCCCCCTTTGATTATTACATTCTTTGCACCGAAACGGTGAATGACCTTGGCGGCCTTTTTCATATCAGAGACAGAGGCTATCTTCATTTCGGATAGAACCTCTGCCTCAGGTATATTCGGTGTCACAACGAAGGCCAGTGGAAGCAATTCGCTCATAAATGCCTCTTTCGCCTTACCTCTTATAAGCACCTCTCCCCCCTTGGCCGCCATTACCGGATCGACAACCACCTTTTCAAGGCAGTATTTCCTTATCATTCTGGCAACTGTCTTTAATATGCTCGTATTCGTCAGCATCCCCGTTTTAGCAGCGTCAATACCCACGTCGGCCATGATGGATTCAAACTGCTTCTCCACGAATTCCGGCGAGATCTCATAAACATCCTGGATGCCCAACGTATTTTGGGCTGTGAGGGCCGTTACAACGCTCATTCCAAAACCGCCTAACGCCATTATGGTCTTGAGGTCTGCCTGTATTCCTGCACCGCCACAGGAATCTGAACCGGCAATGGTTAGAACGCGGACTAACTTCATCTGCCTCCTTAGGGAAGGACCCCGACTTTAAAATACCTGATCACAAGAAGATGACCATTATTGACAGAAATGACACCTCTTGTGGCAATTAAGCTATTGCTCACCCCGTAGGGTATCCCAATTTCCATCACTGCGTTATTAAGCGGATATTCAAATCCTTCGATTGTTATACCCGTTACCGTATCCGAAAGAGGAAGCAGAGATACTGTCTGACCCGGTTCACCCTCAATGGTACACTTCCTATTCACAATAAATGTCTCGCACCATTCATCGATCAACTTTATTTGTATGCCTTTTCTCAGACCGAGAGCGAGAAGTGAAACGTTGGCAAGGGCATGATCTATCCTGGTTCCGAAAGCGCCGAACACGTAGATTTCATCAGGGATGGTACCAAGGGCGTATTCGAGAGCCAGTTGCGTATCAGTTTCATTCTTCCTCTCCGAAAATTTGATAATCCTGCTTCCTCGCTCAGCGAAATACTCCAGCATATCCGGCGCCAGAGAGTCCATATCGCCTATTATGACGTGCGGGACAAGACCGATTGCATGAAGATAGCGCGCTCCACCGTCCGCACAGACTATCTCGGCAGGTTTCAGCTCAGAGAGTTTTGACCGCAAGAATGCCAGGTCTCTGATCTCGCCACCGGCAACAACTAATAAAATTTTATTCATGGGATTAATATCGGAATTTGTCAAAAAGGTTCTCTAATGTCTCGTCAACAATTCCTGGACTCTATACGACGCCGAAGACATCCTTTGTATTTTGATATGTCACACTGGCCAATTCTTCAAGGGACAGGCCTTTTATCTCCGCCACCTTTCTTGCCGTATGAACAACATAGGCAGGTTCGTTCCTTTTTCCCCTGTTTGGATGGGGAGTAATGTAGGGTGCATCTGTCTCCACCAGAAGACTCGTGACTGGGATGTATCGAACCACATCCCGAAGCTGTTCTGACTTCTCGAAAGTTATAGCTCCCGGTATAGAAATAAGGAAACCCATGTCTAGACATTTCGCAGCCATCCTTTCGTCTCCAGAGAAGCAATGTATGACTCCTCTTTGCTTCCGTCCCCACTTCTCCAGCATATTCACGGTTTCCTTGTGGGCGTCACGATCATGTATGATTACAGGTAATCCGATCTCGTCCGCCACCTCCATCTGTTCTTCGAACCGTCTTATTTGTATTTCCCTGGGTGACAGATTACGAAAAAAATCAAGACCGATTTCCCCGAAAGCCACAACTTTATCCATCTTTGCAAGATTCCTGAGAGAATCATAAGTTCCGTCATCAATGTCTTTCACATCATGGGGATGAATACCTATCGCTGCATACACATTCTTATACTTCTTGGCAATCAAGATCGCTTTTTTGCAGTCATCTAAGGTCGTGCCAACTGTTATGATCAGGTCAACTCCCGCGTCTTCAGCTCTCCTTACAACTTCAGCCCTGTCGCGGTCGAAGTCTTTCATTTCCAAGTGTGCGTGAGAATCAGCGAGCATAATCCCTTCCGTGTGAAAAAATCACCCACCAGCTTGGATCACTCTATTTCGATCTCATCAGCACAGGAGGACACATCGGGAAGTTCTTTAAGGTATGCTTGTAAATCTTTCTCTTCGATTTCCCGCTCAAGCAACATCCATCTGAGAATTCTTTTATCAGTCTCACCCTCACAACCATATCTTTTTTCCTTCATTACGGCATCCTCCTCCTGTTCGGATATTAATCAACACTGAATATCTATTACACTTTTCCTTTTTTTTCAACATCTACAAAAGAGAAGAGCAACCTCTTGACAGACAAGATTAAATTGGATAATTCTTTGCTGTTTCTAATACAGCATGGTACCGATCATAATTTCTTTCTACCCTTGCTTTCCACTTTCGCATCAACGCGCAAACGGGTCTTGCAATGAATATAAAATTGACGTTACGTGTCTGGAAATGGCCAGTATATGGGTGGCTCGGTCTAGGACTGGCCATCACTTTCTGGATTCTAAACTGGTGCCTTTCTGGACCGCGCACTCAGTGGGGATTTTTCCCCATGTGGCTCGGATACTGTCTCATCGTTGACGCTATGGTCTTCACACGGAAGGGCCATTCGCTCTTGACCCGCAATCCTTCCGCCTATGCGACTCTCTTTTTAATGTCTGTGCCCGCATGGTGGCTTTTTGAAATTATAAATCTACGGACACAAAACTGGTATTACCTAGGCGAGCATTATTTCACTGATGTTGAGTTTTTTCTGTTCTCTTCACTAAGCTTTTCTACGGTCATGCCTGCCGTCTTCGGTACGGCCGAACTGGCCAGCACCTTCACCTGGATTAACGGCATGCGCTGCAAACTCCGATTCGAAATAACTCCAGCCAAATTAATAGCTCTCTTTGCTGCCGGCCTTATTACGCTTCTATTGATGTTAATCTGGCCGACCTACTTTTTTTGCTTTGTCTGGCTATCATTCTATTTGATGCTCGAACCACTAAATTTCTGGCTTAAGAACTGTACACTCATCCAGTACATTTCCATAGGTAACTGTCGACCGCTTCTGGCTTTGTGGGTCGGGTGTATCATATGCGGCTTCTTCTGGGAGATGTGGAACTTTTATTCATATCCGAAGTGGATATATTATATACCCTTCTTTAACTTCCTCCACATCTTTGAAATGCCCCTGCTTGGCTATTTTGGATACCTGCCGTTCTCCATGGAACTATTCGCGCTGTATAACCTTGCAAGCGGTTTGTTCAAACACAGTCGGTTTCATAACTATATCCGGATTTCACAAGATAATGATGGGAACGGGGCAAAGAGCCATGATCTGAAACGGTAAGAAAGGCGAGATAATAATCTCTCAATCTGAAACGGGTAATGCAGAACGTCATTTTTTTAGGCTTATCTTATTCTCAGCACGACATTGCAGCATCATAAAAAGTCCCGAGTAAATTGGCCGCCTATGTCTTGCGTCTATCTATAACATTCCCGGCCTTTCCTTCATGCCTTGCAATTGTGTTAGGCGCAACTATCTTCACTGCGGCACTTACTCCTATTACGGACCTTATCCTTTTTTCAACCATCTCCAAGAAGACTTTTTGCCTTTTCATTTCGTCAAAGAACGTCCCTTCTACAGCCTCAAAATGAACCTCCAACAAGTCGTGGGCACCCCTTCGATCCGCTACAATTTGATAGTATGGCACAGTTCCCACAATGGCAGCCAATACCGACTCTACCTGCGAAGGAAATACGTTCACCCCTCTGATGATAAGCATGTCGTCTGAGCGTCCCGCTGTCTTATTCATCCGCACCATGGTTCTGCCACATCTGCATGCCCCATATACAAGAGATGTCATATCTCCTGTACGATAGCGGATCATGGGAAAGGCTTCTTTCTTGAGGGTTGTTAGAACAAGTTCCCCTACGCTGCCGGCAGGCAGCTGTTCTCCCGTGAGCGGATCGATGATCTCCGGAATAAAGGCGTCCTCAAAAATATGCATGCCAGATCGGTATTCACATTCACCCGCCACTCCCGGACCGATAATCTCCGATAAACCGTAATTGTCCGTGGCAGTAATGCCCAGCTTCAACTCAATCTCTTCACGCATGGCTTCCGACAACGGTTCTCCGCCAAATAGCCCGACCTTCAATGCCAACTTCCTGGGGTTGACGCCGATATGCTCCATCCTCTCCGCGAGTGTCATCGCATACGTGGGTGTGGAAATGAGCGCTGATGTTCGGTAATCCTGCATGATCATAATCTGCTTGTCTGTGTTGCCCGTGCCCGTGGGTATGACCCCTGCCCCAATAGCCTCCGCCCCATAATGAAACCCGAAGGCTCCCGTATATAGACCGTAACTAAAGGTAATCTGGACCATATCATCGCGTGTAACTCCGGCAGCTGTCATAACGCGGGCTACGAGATTCGTCCATGCCTTGATGTCATTTCTTGTATAGCCAACGACAACAGGTTTTTCAGTCGTTCCCGATGATGAATGCACCCGTACCACTTCGCGAAGGGGTACTGCAAACATGCCGTAAGGATAATTCATTCTCAAGTTCTCTTTGCTGGTAAGGGGAATCTTCACCAACTCGGTGAGAGACTGCATATTCTCAGGATCAATCTCGAATTCGTCAAATGTCTTGCGATAGAACGTCACATTCTTGTAAACTCTGTTTAGAGTTGCCTGTAGTCTTTCTAGCTGAAGCTGTTCCAGCTCTTCACGTGGCATACATTCATATTTGGCGTCCCAAATTTTCATAAGCACCTCACGTTTTTTCGCTAACGTTCCCAGATTTCTTTTCTGTCTTTTCCGAGATATGCCCTCTGCACATCCTTATTCGCGAGAAGTTCAGATGCCGTCTCTTCAAGAATCACCTTGCCCGTTTCAAGCACGTATCCGCGATCGGCAACTTTCAACGCTACCCGTGCATTCTGTTCTACCAGAAGTATGGAAGTCCCCTGCTCCTTGCGGAGCCCCTCGATGACCCGAAATATCTCCTGCACCAGGAGAGGAGCAAGTCCCATGGCCGGTTCGTCGAGAAGCAGCAGCCGCGGTTTTGCCATTAGCGCCCGCCCTATAGCCAGCATCTGTTGCTCACCCCCCGATAGGGTTCCAGCGATTTGTTTGCATCTCTCCTCAAGCTGCGGGAAAAGCGCATAAACGTGGTTCTTATCCTTCATTATGTCTCTCTTTTTTTCTCCGGCCTGAGACCGAAGATATGCACCGAGTTCAAGATTATCCTCAACAGAAAGAGGTTTGAATATCTGCCTCCCTTCTGGTACCTGGGAGACACCCAGCTTAACTATCTCATCCACAGAGAGATTGCTGATCAGCATGCCGTCAAAATGTATTTCGCCATTTGCCGGAGGCGTGACAGCAGAGACCGTATTTAAGATTGTCGTCTTCCCAGCTCCATTGGATCCGATTAGAGCCACTATCTCCCCTGCACTGACGTGGAGGGAAACATTTCTCAAAGCATGCAGTTTACCGTAATATGTGTTGACGTTTTTGATTTTCAACATTGTCAACAAACCACCTTCAACCCTCTCCCAGGTAAGCCGTTATCACCTGTTCATCTTCCTGAATCTGTCGAGGTGTCCCTTCCGCAAGCTTATGACCGAGGTTGAGAACAACGATGCGGCTGCAGATTTCCATAACCAGCTCCATATCGTGTTCCACAAGGGCTACTGTAATCCCTGAATCCTTTATTCTCCTAATCAGCGCGGAAAGATCGGAAGTTTCTTTGCTGTTGAGCCCCGCTGCCGGTTCATCCAGAAGGATGATCTGTGGCTCAATGGCCAACGCGCGGGCAATCTCGAGGAGTCTCCCCTTGCCAAAAGGTAAATTGGCCGCTTGCACATGAGCGAGTTCTGCAATACCCGCAAATTCGAGCCAAGAAATCGCCCGTTCTCTGATATAGCGTTCCTCTCTCAAATGTGCCGGCAATTTTAGGGCAGAAGCAAAGATGCCACTTCGTGACTTTGTATGAAGACCAACCATGACATTTTCCAGAACAGTCATTTGGGCGAACAATTCAATACCTTGAAATGTGCGCACCATGCCGAGTCCTGCAAGCTTCTCTGGAGGGAACCCTGTTATATCTGTCCCAGCATAATAGACCTTACCGCATGTCGGATCATAAATACCCGTCACAATGTTAAACAAGGTAGTTTTACCCGCTCCATTTGGACCAATAATGCCGGTAATCTCACCTGCTGCGATTGAGAAGGAAACGCCCTGCAGCGCTGTTAGTCCACCGAATTGTTTTGTAATACCTTTAATTTTCAGCAATTAAGTTCTCCCTAAACCCTTCTCTCAGAAGAGAGGCCATGCTTCACCTTTGAAAACAGGGCTCTCGCCAGAAACGGTATGCCTCGTACAAGGCCTCCCGGCATAAACATGGTCATTACTATCAAAACAATACCGTAAACGATAATATCATAATCCTGAAACGTCCTGAAAAGCTCAGGCAGTAACGTCAGGATAGCAGCGCCCAGAAATGAGCCGTAGATACTCCCCAGCCCCCCGATAATCACCATCGTAAGCAACTCTATGGAAACATTGAATCCAAAGGATGTGGGCGAAATAAATTGGACTGTGTGGGCATACAGGCTTCCTGCAAGGGCAGAAAAAATGCCGGAAATGGTAAAAATCTGCACCTTTAAAAGTCTGACATTCACCCCCAGTATACGTGCCGCCACCTCGGAGTCATGGATAGCTCGAAGGGCCCTTCCGACTCTTGAGGCGGAAAGATTGACAGACAAAAGTATGGTAACACTGGTGAAGAACCAGACCAAGTAATAATTCTTTATGTCGCTATTGAAGATAATGCCAAAGATAGAGAGATTCGGTATGCCCGACAATCCAGATGGGCCGCCCGTTATATCTATAGTCTCGTTGAAAACGATGTAAACGATAATCCCCATGCCAAGCGTTGCCATCGCCAGATAGTGTCCCCTTAGCCTGAGTATGGGAAACCCGAGGACAAACGATATCATACCAACAACAATAACAGCGATGGCCATTGCCAGCCAAGGATTTACGCCATATGCTGCTGTCAAGACGCCGGATATGTAAGCCCCAAGCCCAAAGAATGCCGCCTGTCCGAGAGAGATTTGACCGGCAAGCCCTAACAGTAGGTTGAGAGCCACCGATAAAATAGTATAAACGCCGACAAAGACCAGCACATTCACAATATAGCCGCCCCTGAAGAACACAGGCGCTGTGAAGACTGCGGCAGCAAAAACAAAGAATTTGAACATTTCTCGTTTCAATGATCCTTCCAAGAACTTCATACCCTTTCCGCTTCGCCCCTTCCGAACAACCCCTGAGGCCTGATGAATAGGATGACGAGGAGAATGATGAAGGCGATGGCATCCTTATAACCTGAGGAGATTAGGCCTGCTCCAAGAGACTCCAGAATGCCTACAATCAAACCACCCGCAACGGTCCCCATGCCGACGCTCATACCGCCGATGATGGCGGCACAGAATCCCTTCAATCCGAGCATGATACCAATATCATAAGACGTCATAGTAAGGGGGGCGATGATGATTCCTGCTGCAGCTCCAATGGCTGAACTTATGCCGAAGGAAAAGAGGACCATACGATTGACATTTATCCCGACAAGTCTTGAAGCTATGCGGTTGAAAGAACAGGCTCGCATGGCTTTCCCACTTATGCTGTGGTGGAAAAAAACTCTGTTCGCTGTGATAATTATCAGTGTGATGCCAAAAATCCACAGGTTCTGAGGCATCATTGCGGCGCCCATAAAGATGATAGGCTCATTTCCGGAAAACATAGGCAGGGCGTGCGTGTCTTTACCCCAAAGGAGCATGGCAACTCCACGTATAAGAATGCTTCCACCTATCGTAATGATGACGAGAATAATCGGTTCAGCATCCTTAAGAGGGTTGATAGCCAGGTGTTCAAATAAGGCGCCTACTGCCGTGGCAGCCACAATAGCGAGGACAATGGAGAACGGAAGGGCAAGTCCCAGACTGACATGGAAGAATAAAGTCAGCATACCACCCAGCATCACGAACTCGCCTTGCGCAAAGTTGATGATGCTTGTGGAGTTGTAAATGATGGCAAAGCCAAGCCCAATAAGGCTGTAAATAGCCCCTGTAGAGAGACCCGATAAAGTATATTGAAATAACTGCTCAAAAAGATCCATAGGGGTTAAGACTGATATAAAAAGCGTTATTTTATCAGCACCCACTCCTTGTTTTTTATCGTCACCAGTACGAAGGCGTCTTCCGTCAGCCCTGCATGGTCTTGAGGAGAGAAATTGAATATACCGCCGATTCCTTTAAAATTGCGCGTATTCTCAAGTTCATTACGAATAGAGGCGGGCAACCCGTTTCCGCGTTCAATTGCGCCTTTGAGAAGCATAACCGCATCCCAGGCGTGTCCCCCAAAATGACCCCCATCCGCCTTGAAATGATTTCTGTAATCGTTTACGTAGGCAAGCAGTGACTTCTTCTGTTGGTCAGATTTCGGAAGACTATTCGCAACAATGACGCGTCCTGAAGGGAGAATGATCCCTTCTGCCGCGTCTCCCGCAAGCTCAATAAATTTCTTGGAAGAAACGCCGTGACTCATGTAAAGAGGCAGTTTTAGCCCCAGCTGCCTGGCATTTCTAGCCACTTTGGCAGGTCCCGGATTTGTCCCCCAGCAGATGATAGCCTGCGCCTTGCTGCCGCGTATCTTTACCAGCTGGGCTGTCATATCCGTATCGTTGGGACCGTATATCTCATCAGATACTATGGTGATGCCATAATCTTTGGCATGGAGCTTCAGCTGTTCCCTGCCTGATGCGCCGAAACCGTCGGATACGGTCAGTATGGCAACATTATTTATATTGCGTCTCTTGAGGTGATCATAAATACGCCCCACTGCCAGTGAATCGTTCTGCGCCGTTTTGAAGACCCATTTCTTTACCGGTTCCGTAATCTTGATTCCAGCAGCACAGGAAATCAACGGAATACCTGCATTTTCGACAACAGGTATAACCGCCATTGTCTCCCCCGTCGTGCTGGGGCCGATAATTGCTGTCACCCCGTCTTCCTTGATGAGTCGGTTGGCTGCCTGCACTGCTTTGGTTGCATCTCCCTGGGTGTCGTAGCAGACGAGTTTCAGCTTGCGCCCCTTGATGCCACCTGCCTTATTAATCTGATCCACAACCATGTTGGCCGTGTTACGTTCCGGTTCACCGAGGAAAGAGGGCGGACCGGTGACTGCAAATAGAGCTCCAATCTTAATCGGCTCCTGCGACCAAGAATTTCCAGCAAAGATTAGAATAAAACAGAAAATACAAATTGATTTTATGATTGTTTTTAACATGTTGTCCTCCTGAAATAAATCTATCTGTTATTGTAATTCCTAAATCAAGAAAATATTACAACTCTCTTCTTGCTTTTTGTTGGAAGGATTAATTCTGTCTGGAATCAAGTCTGATTAGGCCTGCATGCCCGCCCATTGAGGCGCACAGCAGGCATTAATATGTGTATTTGCAGCGGGTTCGGTGGATTATCACACACGGGAATTCTTTTTTCATTTGGCTCATCGCAGTTTCTAATCGTCCGCGGAAACTAAAAGCATTTGATGACAAATGTCAAGAAATATTTTTCTAATTGCCTGCAAGCGTCTTTCTCGATCCATATATTTTTCTGTAGTTGTCAACTTTCATCTTGTACGGCCCCTAATTCTGTGTTATGGGTCATTTATAATATGTGACAGATATTAGTACCTTACAGCAATTATTCCAACCTCGGCAACTCATAGTCGAATGGCACAAAAGGAGGTCAGGCCATGTCATTGCTAATTGGCGGCGTAGTATCAGTAATTGTTGGACTCTTAGGCCTTATATTCTGGTGGAGTGATTTTATTACTATCCTGAAGGGCGGAATCCCCATCGTTATTGTACTTAGCGGCATTCTCGCCGTTTATATCGGTCTCGATGAGATTCAGGACAAGCTGAGGGAAGAAAGACAAAAGCAGGAAGAAAGTCTCGCGAAAGCACGGGAAGAAATTGAAATGGTGAAAGCCGAGGCGGAAAAGTACAAGGAAGAGCTTGACAGGATGAAAGAAAAATCAAAAGGGAGAGATTAGAAAATAAATCCCGGGATCCCAATAAGTGCAATCCGCCATTCCATGCAAACACTCAAATGAGGCACATCGGGAAAAATAATCCTTGTTGCCGATGATGATCCTGACATAGCCAAAATAGTGAGATTAAGTCATTGTGTCATTGTTATTTTCGTTTGACGGCGTCTGTGGCCCATTTTATAACAGAATATCAGTTACATTATTCTTCTCGACGGAAATGAGGACGGAGAGTCGTTTTCATTACATACCACCTTATTGAAAATAGACCCAGGAAAACATGAGCTATCCTTTAAGGATAGCGATAATCTCCCCACAAATTGCAGGCCCATACAGATAATAATCCCGGACGGCGGCTCTCTCCACTTAAAAATCCTCACCGAGGATTTTTCTGGAAGAAGCCATGATGAGCAGGGCACACATCTTAACGGGAAACGTGGTTTTCTCTGTGGTTCAGGCAGGTAACGGCATTCATGTTGAAAACCCAATAACCTGACCAACCCTGCCACGCGTAAAGAGTACCATACCGCGACGGAGCTGTGCGAGACAATCGTAAAAGAGTTCCCTGGGGCAATGGCCTTCACGGGAAAACTGATTTTTCGCGAAGAAAACCCTTTCCAGAAAATACTTCACAATGAAACGGCCCTTGCAATGCAGAGGCGCTTGCAGTGGAACGGCATTACCACAGTCCTATTGCTGATCCGTGCCGATATGTAGGCGTTTAGGAATTCAATGAAGAGGCAGGCGCTGAATAGCCCCGCCGATAATTTCATCCAGTAATAGTAATCTGGAAAACTTGGCTAAGAAATACTAAATGGTTCCAAACTTGCCTTGAAATAAAGGCTGTCGCCGTGGTAGCTTGCCCGGCATATCATCAAGATTTAAGCGACTCATGATGTCATATTTACAAAAAGTGTCCCTGTTTGCGCTCTCCTTTCTTACTGCGTTGTCAATAGGAAATAGGAAATAGTTTTCTGATGAGGGGTTTCTATGAATTTCTTTTTTAACCCGGACGGGGTCGCTGTTGTCGGTGCAACTCCGAACCGTCTCAAGGGCGGGTATGCTATCTTTAAGAATCTAACCACAGGCTACAAGGGGAATATATATCCTGTCAATCCCGGCTACAAGGAAATCGAGGGTATTCCCTGCTATCCGTCTGTAAGCGCCATCCCCGGACATGTTGACCTCGCCATCGTCTTTATTCCGGCAAGGCTCGTGCCGGCAACCATAGAGGATTGCGCAGCCAAGGGCGTCCCGGGTGTCATAATAGAATCCGGTGGTTTTGCTGAAACTGGACATAATGGAAGTTTCCTGCAGCAATCTCTGAAAGATATATGCAAACGAACGGGGATTCGCCTCTGGGGCCCTAATTGCATGGGTCTTGTTGATGCCATTGGTGGCCATGTTTTTTCCTTTATGGATCCACTCTCATTGCAACAAGGAGTCCTAGTACCCGGAAATGTGTCGCTTGTGGTACAGAGCGGATTCCTATCCGCCGGCTTTCTTGTAGATGTAATGAGTCACCGCATGATGGGCATCAGCAAGGCATGCTCCATAGGAAATAAGATAGACGTCAACGAGTGTGATCTGTTGTCTTACCTGATTCAGGATGCAAATACTGAAGTTATCGGCCATTACCTGGAGTCTTTTTCCGATGGGAGGCGCTTTACTGAACTGTGCAGGAAAAGTATGAAGCCGGTTGTCGTTCTTTACGGCGGGAAAAGCAAGAAAGGGGCGGAAGCGGCAATGAGCCATACGGCGTCAATGGCTGGAAATCAAAAAATCATATCAGGCGCACTGGCCCAAGCCGGGGTGACTGAAGCCCGAGATTTTCATCAAATGATCGACATCTGCCGGTCACTCTCTGCAAGACCTCGGCCTGCTGGCCAACATAACCGCATTGCCGTTCTCACGTTTAGTGGCGGTTCCGGTATTGTAGCCTCCGACTTCCTGGAGGAACATGGCCTCAATGTGGCGGAACTTTCCCGGCAAACCAAAGAAGCCTTGGGACGCCTTTTCCCTGACTGGATGCCTGTCGGGAATCCCGTCGATCTATGGCCGGCCATAGAAAAACATGGCGGAACGAACATCGATGTATACAGCATGGCCCTTTCAGCAGTGCTTGATGATCCACAGGTCGATGCCATATTCCTGCATACATTCGCAGGAAATTTTCATATCCGCCTCAATATGAAAGACCTGGTGGAGCAGACGCGTGCTGCCGGCAAGCCTGTGTTCGTCTGGCTTTTGGGCAGGCGGGAAGAGGTCTTCCGTTTTCAAGCAGAAGCCCTCTCTTACGGTATCCCTGTCTTCCGGGAAATATCCCGCGCCGTAGAATGCCTGGCTGCCGTTTTCCATCAACAGAAACGGTCATATATAATTAAAGCGCTACCGGAGAAGGAAGAGAGGATGCCCCTCCCCTGTGAACTGAATTATGCGCTGGAAGGACCTGTGGGACCTCTGGACGAATATGTCTCCAAGGCTATTCTCAGACTTCACAATATTCCGGCTGTTGAAGAAATAATCATATCAAATGGAGCTGAGTGTAAAGAGATTGCGACGCGGCTCGGATTCCCGCTTGTCATGAAGGGCCTGCAAAAGGGGAAAGTACATAAGACCGAACTCGGTTTGGTCCATTTGAACATAACAACGCTGGAGGCTGCCCAGGAGGTCTTTGATTCCCTTAAGAAGAAGATGGGCCCTTCGGGTCAGGTACTTGCCTACAGGCAGGTGAAAGGAAAAATCGAGATCATCGTCGGACTTGTCAGGGACGCTCATTTTGGCCCCTGCGTGATGCTTGGGCTCGGGGGTATAATGGCAGAGATACTGAGTGATGCAGCATTTGCCCCGGCTCCATTGACCTTGGATGATGCTTTGGCGCTAATAGATCGTTTGAGGGGGCAGAAGATATTCGAAGGCTTCAGAGGAGAGCCGCCAGTAAACAGGGGGGAACTCGCAAGGATACTTGTTGCACTGGGCGACATCGGTCTTCAGTATCCACGCATTCACGAAATTGATGTAAACCCGCTCATAGTGGGCGAAAGCGGCGCTATGATAGCCGTTGATGCCACAATCGTCTTGAAATGAAGCCCTATTCTACAGACCTTACCTTCTGTGCCATACGCCCGGACCGCCCTTCCCTGCAGTCCACTTTCATTGTCATATATAATCTCGGGCAGTCTTTTTTCAGCTCCTCCATGCATTGCTTCACTACAAACATGACCGCATCCCATTCCCCCTCTATTGATGTTCCCATTGGGCCTAAATGGTAAGGAAGACCGCTGCCTTTTATAATTTTTACTGCCCGCGACGCGTATTTACTCACACTCTCTTCTTTACCAATCGGGAAAATAGAAAAATCGACTATTACACTCATAAGACCTCCATCCCTCGAAGCATCTTCCTTATACGTTCAATCATTTAATCATGTGGATATCTTTCTCCTTGGCTATAACCACGAGTATCTCTCCATCCTTCAGTATGAAATTCGCCGCTGGTACCATGTGAACCTGATCTGTGAGCACGTCTTTCACGGCGATGACCTCAATGTGATACTTCGTCCTTAACTCAAGTTCACCGATACTTTTCCCCAGGAAACTGTTAGGAGGCGCAATTTCAAATATCATATAGCCTTCAGAAAGGGGAAGGCAATCGAGGACGCTCGGAGAAATCAGACTTTTCGCAACCTTGCTGGCAACTTCCTTTTCAGGGATGATAACATCCGTTGCGCCAACCTTCTCGAGGATGAGTTTATGCTCTTCATTGGGCGCCTTGACGATTATATTTTTGACCTTCATTTTTTTCAAGTGAAGGGTTATGAGCGTGCTGGCCGCAAGGTCCTCGCCGAAGGATATAATGACCACATCGTCCTCTTGAACGCCGATATTGTCCATAACCTCGTTGTCAGTACTGTCGGCAACGATCGCCTCCGTTGCAAAATCTTTTAATCGGTGGACGGCCTCTTTATCCTTATCTACGGCAATGACGTCGAAGCCGTTTTCATACAGCTCCTTTACGATACTAGAACCAAAAATGCCTAGCCCAACCACAACCACGCGCCGCGCTACTGAAGCCATTGCCGAACCTCCTTAACCGACCATAACGGACTCTTCCGCATATGTTAACTCTTTTCGGAGAATACCGAGAAAAAGCGAGGGTCAGCGGTCCCACCCGCCTTGTAAACATCATAAGTATGATAGCAGTTTCTGACCGATACTCAAGGACGGCGTAATACCCATGGCCAATCCCACATTACTGAAGGCGGATAATATTTTGAATAGATATTGCACGAATAAGTGACGACTCGCCAGAGGAGATAAATCCGACGGGGACATGAAGAAGGCCTCAATAAAATTTATATGACGGCCTGCGACAGAACATGGCAACCAGAGGATAATGGCCCTAATAAATATCGCCGAGGCAAAACTGATGATAAAAAGCCTCTGGAGAGATAGCAACTTCGAAATAAACCGTTTCATGAGCTACGGTCATGCTCCTTTGGGCGTTTGAACAACGCAAAAAGCATAATAAAGGCTCCAACGGTTATGGCCGAATCAGCAACGTTAAAGGCGGGCCAGTGGTAGGCGCCCAAATACACATCGATGAAATCAGTAACCTCTCCTAGACGCGCCACCCTGTCGATGAAATTACCCAACGCGCCGGACAGGATCAGAGAAAGAGCAAATATCATCAGCGGTTCCTCGGTCTTGCTTTTAGCGATATAGTAGAGGACAAGTATTATGGCCAGAACCGTTACTGTCACGAAAAAGACCGACCGAAAAGCCGGTGAGGCACTGGCAAGAAAACTGAAGGCTGCTCCCGGATTCCTGATATAAGTTATATTCAAAAAACCCTTTATGACCACAACCGATTCATGAAGAGACATGTTAGAGTCGATGTAGGCCTTGGTAGTCAGGTCGAGGAGTACCGTCACCACCACGGTGGAAAAAAGAATAAGATACTTTTTCTTCACGTAATCACTCCATGAGACTTCGCCTCTGCCTATGTGCACTCGCCAAGGCAAACATGTGGATAAGAAATATAGTGCTTAGAGATTCCCGAGGCACCTTTGGCAGATAGTCGGGTGTTCATCATTGGCACCCACTGTCCCATCGTACATCCAGCATCGTTCGCATTTCTTTCCCCGCGTCTTTCTTACTTCGACTGTCAAACCCGCAAATTCAGGACTTGTATAAGGGGCTTTGATGATATCCTCTTCTACTATGGCGATCTCGGACACGATGAGCAGGGTTTTTAAGTCCTCAAGATGCGCCTCCAAAAACGTGCGGAGTTCACCTGATGCAGAAATATCCACACCGGCGTCAAGGGAGTGCCCGATTACTTTATTCTTTCTCGCTATTTCAATTGCCTTCGATATTTCTCCTTTGAGTGCGATCATCTTACTCCAGTTCTGTGCCAGGGCCGCGTCCACATACTCCTGATTCACTTCCGGGAATTGAGTCAGGTGAACGCTGATTTCCCTGCCCTGACGAGGAGGCAAAGACAGCCATACCTCTTCTGCAGTGAAAGAAAGTATCGGCGCCAGCATGCGTGTCATTGCATCAAGAATAATAAGCATCGCGCTTTGCGCCGACCGTCGCTGCCGTGATTCTGACTTGGATGTGTAAAGCCTGTCTTTAAGTACATCAAGATAGAGGGCACTCAAGTCAACAGTACAGAAATTATGAAGTGTGAAGAACACCTGATGAAATTGATACTGATTATAAGTTGTCCTGACTCGCTGTATGATTTCCTGGAGCCTGTGGAGTGCCCATCGGTCGATTTCTTCCATATCTTTACGGGATACCATTTTGCTGGAGTCAAAATCATATAGATTGCCAAGAATGAATCGACTGGTATTGCGAATGCGCCTGTAGGCCTCTACAAGTCGTTCAAGGATTTCGTTGGAAATCCTTATATCCTGTGTATAATCTTCCGCAGCCACCCATAGTCTCAATATCTCAACGCCGTACTTCCCGATGATCTCCTCCGGGTCAATGACATTACCCAAGGATTTGGACATCTTCTTTCCTTCGCCATCGACGACGAAGCCATGTGTCAGCACCGTTCTGTATGGGGCGCGCCCTCTCGTTCCCACCGACTCCAACAAAGAGGAATGGAACCACCCTCTGTGCTGATCGCTGCCCTCAAGGTACATGTCTGCCGGGGAGCCGAGGTAAGATCGTTTTTCGAGTACTGCAGCATGACTCACACCGGAATCAAACCAGACGTCGAGTATGTCCGTTTCCTTTGCAAATTGATCGCTCTGGCATATGGGGCAGACCGTTCCGACGGGCAACAGATCCTTTGTATCCCTTTCGAACCACACATCGGCGCCATATTCATTAACCAACTTTACTACGTGTCTGATGATGTCCTCTGTCATGAGATCGCTCTTGCAGCGGCTGCAGAAAAACATGGTGATGGGCACTCCCCACAATCTCTGCCGGGAGATACACCAGTCAGGACGACTTCTAATCATCCCGGATATTCTGTCACGCCCCCACGCAGGCAGCCATTCTACCTCTTCGATCGCTTCGAGCGTCTTTCGCCTTAAGTTATTTGTCTCCATTGAGATAAACCACTGCTCGGTGGATCTGAAAATGATGGGATTCTTACATCGCCAGCAGTGAGGATAGGAATGCTCGATGTTAAGACGCCCAAGCAGGGCGCCGACATCGGCCAATTTCTTAATGACCGATTCGTTGGCATCGAATACAAACTGCCCCGCGAAATCCCTGACATCGGAAGTGTATCTGCCGTCATCGTCAACAGGAGCGTAATTGTCGAGGCCGTATTTCGTGCCTATTTCGTAATCTTCCTGCCCGTGCCCTGGTGCGATATGCACGCATCCCGTGCCCGCGTCAAGGGTGACAAAGGGAGCCAGGATCAGGAGGCTCTCGCGGTCGATCAATGGGTGCTTACACTTCAGACCCTCCAGCGCTGATCCCGGAAATTCGTCTATTACTTTGTAATTCTTGTAGCCGAAGGCATCCATACAGTAATCAAGAAGTTCCTTGGCAAGTATCAAAGTGTCACCGTTTACCTTGGCTGCCACATAGACGAATTCCTCATGCAAGGCTATTGCCTGGTTGGGCGGTATAGTCCAGGGGGTCGTCGTCCATATTACGACGCTAACTTTTTCCCCGGAGAGTTTCGGCCGAACATTTGATATATCAGATATCATTACGAATTTGACATAGATCGACGGCGTCTTATGATCCATGTATTCAACCTCGGCCTCCGCCAGGGCAGTCTTACAGGAAGCGCACCAGTACACCGGCTTCCTCCCCCTGTAGATGTCACCGCTGAAATAAAGCTTTCCGAATTCCTCAACAGTCGCCGCCTCATAATCATAGGACATGGTGAGATAGGGATTCCCCCATTCACCAAAGACCCCGAGCCTCTTGAATTGTTCCCTCTGGATGACAACGTATTTGTCTGCAAACGTCCTGCAGAACCGCCTGATATCGGCGTGGGACATCTCATTCTTTTTGGCACCTAGTTCCTTCTCCACCTGATGTTCTATGGGAAGTCCGTGACAGTCCCAGCCTGGGACGTAGATGCTGTCGAAGCCGGACATATTTTTTGACTTAATTACGATGTCCTTGATCACCTTATTCAGTGCCGTGCCCAAATGAATGTTTCCGTTTGCATAAGGAGGTCCGTCATGAAGGATATACTTCTTTCTTCCCTTCAGGGCCTGTCTGATCTTTTCATATATATTCATGTCTTCCCACATCTTGAGCAATTCCGGTTCCTTCCGGGCAAGGTTCGCCTTCATGGGAAAGTCAGTCTTCGGCAGATTCAATGTATCCTTATAGTCCATATGGAAATCCTCAACTTATGGTAATCAATGACAATTTAAGCAGTCAGTAAACAGCAGGCAAATTAGTAGTCGCAGAGGCTATCACATAAATTAACCTCTTTCAAGCACAACTAAAAAAGCCCCCTGCCGCAAGACAGGGGGCTTTTTCACAATTGGGTAAGATTAAGAACCGCTTACATTCCCATGCCGGGATATCCGCCGCCAGGGGGCATACCGGGCATAGGAGATTTTTCTTCCGGTTTTTCTGCTACCATGCACTGGGTAGTCAGCATCAAGGCGGCCACACTTGCCGCATTCTGGAGTGCAAATCGGGTAACCTTCGTCGGATCAATGACACCCGCTTCAATCATGTCTTCATACTCATCAGTTCTTGCATTGAAGCCGTATGCGCCCTTTTTCCCTTTGACTTTTTCTACAGCAATGCTTCCCTCCTGGCCAGCATTCGTAACGATCATCTTCAATGGTTCTTCGAGGGCTTTCTTTACTATATTGACTCCCACTTGCTGGTCCCCTTCTAATTTCAGCTTTTCCAACACGGGCAGTGTCCTTATATAGGCGACGCCTCCACCAGGCACGATGCCTTCTTCCACAGCCGCACGGGTCGCATTGAGTGCATCTTCAACGCGTGCCTTTTTCTCCTTCATCTCGGTCTCTGTAGCGGCGCCAACCTTTATTACAGCAACGCCACCGACCAGCTTAGCCAGCCTTTCTTGCAGTTTCTCCCTATCGTAATCGGATGTCGTTTCTTCTATCTGGGCTCTGATCTGTTTCACCCTTCCTTCGAGGGCTGCCCTTGACCCTGCACCGTCGATAATCGTCGTATTGTCTTTATCTATAGAAATTCTCTTGGCCCGACCAAGGTCTTCTAATTTTGTGTTTTCAAGTTTCTGACCCAGGTCTTCAGAAATCACCTTGCCACCTGTCAGGACGGCGATGTCATCAAGCATGGCTTTCCTTCTGTCGCCGAAACCGGGGGCTTTCACAGCCGCAACTTGCAAAGTGCCGCGAATCTTGTTCACCACGAGAGTAGCCAAGGCCTCACCTTCGATATCCTCGGCAATGATCAGGAGGGGTCTTCCCATTTTAGCAATCTGCTCCAGAACGGGGAGAAGATCCTTCATGGTGCTGATCTTCTTCTCGTTTATAAGAATCAAACAATCCTCAAGGTGTACCTCCATCTTTTCTGCATTAGTCACAAAATATGGAGACACGTAACCTCTATCAAACTGCATACCCTCTACGATCTCGAGTTCGGTTTCCAGTCCTTTCGCTTCCTCTACGGTAATTACACCTTCTTTGCCGACCTTACCCATGGCCTCGGCAATAATTGCGCCGATTGCTTCGTCGTTGTTAGCGGAGATTGTACCCACCTGCGCAATTTCCTTCTGGTCTTTAGTCGGTTTACTTAACTTAGCCAATTCCTTGACAACCGTCTCAACGGCCTTATCGATACCCCTCTTTATGTCCATGGGGTTACTTCCCGCAGCGACACTCTTTGCACCCTCTCTGTAAATGGCCTGGGCAAGAATTGTGGCTGTCGTAGTCCCGTCACCGGCGACATCACTCGTCTTACTGGCGACTTCCTTCACCATCTGGGCGCCCATGTTTTCAAACTTATCTTCGAGTTCGATCTCCTTAGCGACTGTAACACCGTCCTTTGTAACAGTCGGTGCGCCGAAGGATTTATCAAGAAGTACATTTCTGCCTCGGGGGCCGAGGGTTACCTTGACCGCATCTGCGAGGGTGTTTACACCATTGAGAATAGATTTTCTTGCTTCTTCATCGTATTGAAGTATCTTTGCTCCCATCTAACATATCCTCCTTATGATCTTATTATTACTTTTCAATGATCCCCAAGATATCATCTTCCCTCATGATAAGATGTTCTACGCCATCGATCTTGACTTCTGTACCAGCATACTTGCTGAAAAGTATCCTGTCTCCGGCCTTGACATCGGGCTTCACCAACTTGCCATCTTCTGTTGTCTTGCCCTTCCCTACCGCTACGACCTCGCCCTCTATGGGCTTTTCTTTGGCGGTGTCGGGGATTATGATCCCGCCTTTTGTCTTTTGTTCTTCCTCTAATCTCTTGATAATAACACGATCCTGTAATGGCCTAATCTTCATGACCCAACTCTCCTTTCCTTATTTTTTATGTTTTTTTGGCATTTTATAAGGCAATCACGTCTGCAAATCCGATTTGTCCTAACATAAACACAAATTCCCTCCTGTCAAGGCATTTTGAGCAAATTTTTTCAAAAAATAAGGGAAAAGGGCATTTTTTTAGCAAAAAAGGCCCCTTCCCCTCCAATTTTCTCTGATTTTTATGCTTTCAGCACCCGATTTGCAGGAAAAGTAAGAGAAACCGTGGTACCCTTTCCCACCTGACTTTCGATATCAATGCTGCCCTTATGGGCTTTTACGAGATGTTTTACTATTGACAAACCTAAACCGGTGCCCCCCAATTCTCTCGAACGTGCCTTGTCGGCCCGATAGAACCGTTCT
This sequence comes from Syntrophales bacterium, assembly GCA_035685925.1. GTDB lineage: Bacteria > Desulfobacterota > Syntrophia > Syntrophales > UBA2185 > Fen-1135. Next base: position 45,499 of record DASRZZ010000127.1, read on the forward strand.
CCAAGCCTGGGAATTTCACTTTTCTGTATACCCGTGCCCGTGTCGGTCACTCTCACAACCACAAAGCCGCTGCCGTCTTGAAAAGCAGAAATGGAAATCTTTCCCCCACGTGGCGTGAACTTGACGGCATTGTCGAGGATGTTTACAAGAATCTGCGCCATCCCATCCCTATCTGCCCAAATCATGGGAAGCCCATCAGGTATCCGTTTGTCAACAGTCAGGGATTTTTCCGCTGCTTTCGTCTCAAACATGGGCAACACGCTGTCAATTACGCTGGCAATGGAGATATTTTCAAACCGCAATGTCCTTTCTCCCAGCTCAATGCTGGAAAGGAGAAGAAGGTCATCCACCAGCCTTCCAAGGCGATGAGCATTTTCCGAAATTATATGAAGAAATTTCTTTGCAGTTGCTTCTTCCTTGATGGCGCCCCTCTCCAGGGTCTCAATAAATCCTATGATTGCCGTAAGGGGTGTCTTGATCTCATGGGTAACATTAGCCACGAAGTCCTCGCGTATCTTTTCTAGTTTTTTGATACGCGTGACATCGTGAAATACCATCATCGTCTTTTGTTCCCCCGCGGGCAGTCCCTGAACAGCTGATATGTTTACATCTAGAATGATGGGCACTTCCCGACCAAGGGTAATCTCTCGCAACAGAGGCCCTCCCGAGCCTCTGAACTGCCCAAGGGCATCCTGCAACTCGGCATTCATGAATGCCTCAAGAGGTGTCTTATCTAGTACATCAGTAATGCCTTCATTTCCCAGGGCATCTTTAAGGCTTCTGTTTATATACTCAATTCTGTTCTGGTCGTTAATAACGAGAACTCCTTCCGTCATACTGGCAAAGGCTGCTTCAAGTTTCGCCTTCTCTTCATGGGCAATTCTCACTCTCTCCTGCTGCTCTTGCACCATGCGGTTGATATCCTTCTCAAGTTGACCGACATCATCGTTTGACTCAATTAGAAGTGTTCCCGATGCCTCACCACTGGATACTCTGCGCGTGTACGAAAATATTTTCTCGATCGGTGACATAAGTTTTCTGGCCAGGAGAAATGCAATGATAAAAGAAGGGATAATAGCAAAGAGAATGCACTTGTATATATAGCTGTATTGCTGATCAATGGTTTTTTGCACCTCGAAGAGTGGACGGGCAAATCGTAAGTAGCCCCTCACTTCCTTGCCTTCCAGCACTGGAAAGGCAACATAGAGCATATCCACGCCGAGGGTCTGACTGTAGCGAATGGCTTCCCCCCGTCCCTTGATCCTGGCCTCCTGTATCTCCGGGCGGTTCAGGTGACTATCAATCTGTGTCAAGTCTTTCTCTGAATCGCCTTTAACCCGGCCCGAAAAATCGATTACGGTAACTCGTGAGCGCGAAATATCAGCCAATTGAGGCAGTTTTCTTTCAATATCACCCATACCTGATAGTGCGGCGATCCGCACTTGAGAGCTCAGGTCATTCCTGATCTCGTTTATCATGTCACCCTTCTTCTGCCTGGCATACATCAATCCCATGACAACAGCGGTGAGGAGTATCAGCACAACATAGCTTGCAAAAATCCTGTATAATAGACGACTCTTCAATCAATCACTCCTGCACCTTACAGGTTGGTTCATGCCGGACAATCCTACCTGTAACCATGTACATAACCATGTCTGCAATGCCTACGGCATGGTCTGAAATTCGTTCAAGTCCCTTGGAAATCTGCATAATCATGAGGGCCCTGTGTATTTTCTTGGGATCTTCCATCATGAAAGTGAGAAGTTCCCGGAAGACCTGCTCATTGAGGTTATCGATGACTTCATCCTCCAGCCTGACTTTATGTGCCAGGTCAATATCCTCATTCACCAGCGAATTGATGCTCTCCTTTATCATTCGCTGCGCAATTTCTGCCATCCGGGGAATATCGATATAAGGTTTCATCTGCGGCTCCTCAATTAAAATAATAGCTTTCTCGGCAATATTAGCCGCCATATCGCCGATCCTTTCCAGATGACCGTTGATTTTGATGGCCGTGGTGATGAACCTCAGGTCCCGCGCCGTTGGCTGTCTCAAAGCAAGAATACGGATACACTTTTCCTCGATTTCGACATCAAGCTGATCGATTGCATTATCATCGCAAATCACCCTGTTGGCCAATTCCGCGTCTCTGTCCGTTAGGGCTCTTATCGCTTTCTCAATCGCCTTTTCTGTCAGGGCCCCCAAATAGATAAGACCTTCCTTGATGTCCCGCAGTTCCTGTTCATAGTAGGTACTGGTATGTTTTTTTTCCTCCATCATGTTATCTCTCCACCGATAATAAAATTTCTAAATCCTAATGCCTAGAATCTAAACAGTATTGAAATGAAAAATATCATAACGTAATCTGTATACGTGATTGCCGTAATTTATGCTTTTGTTTTTTCTAGAATTAACCGAATCTCCCGGTAATATAGTCTTCTGTTTGTTTCACATCCGGATTGGTAAAAATCTTTTCTGTGGCATTATATTCAATAAGATTCCCTAAATAGAAAAACCCGGTTCGCGATGAGACACGGGCTGCCTGCTGCATATTATGTGTAACAATAATGATCGTATATGTCTTTTTCAACTCATCAATCAATTCTTCAATCTTTGCCGTTGAGATGGGATCGAGGGCCGATGTCGGCTCATCCATGAGGATTATATCCGGTTTCATGGCAAGCGCTCTGGCAATGCACAGGCGCTGCTGCTGTCCTCCTGAAAGGGTCATCGCAGACTTGTCCAGAATGTCTTTTACCTCATCCCACAGGACCGCCTGTTTTAGGCCTTCCTCAACAAGAAATTCCAGATCATTCCTTGCGGTCATACCCGCAAGCCTTGGTGCGTAGGCTATATTGCTGAATATCGACTTCGGGAATGGATTGGGCTTCTGAAAGACCATGCCGATCCTTCTCCGGATGTCAACAGGATCAACATCAGGGGCATAGATGTTCTGCCCTTCAAATATGACTTCACCCTCGACCCTAGTCCCACCGATGAGATCATTCATGCGATTGAGTAGCCTCAGTAGTGTAGACTTTCCGCAGCCAGATGGTCCTATCAGGGCGGTCACCTGGTTCTTTTCAAAACTAATATTTATATCGGTCAAAGCCCTGCTAGCACCATAATAGAAATTTACATTTTTTGTTTCGATTATACTGTTGCCTTCCACAATTACCACCTTTTTTTCTGTCTCATGTAACTCCTGATAACAATCGCGACGAGATCAACTCCTAAAACAAGGCCCATAAGCACCAGCACCGCCCCGTATTGGATGGACCTCGTCTGATCTATGTGCGTCCCTGCCGTAGCAAGCACATAGATGTGATATGGAAGAGCCATAACCTCGTCGAATACGGAATCGGGCAGCTTTGCCGTGAAAAACGCCGCCGCAGTGAACATGATTGGTGCCGTTTCGCCCGCCGCCCTGCCGATTCCCAAAATTGATCCTGTCAGTATTCCAGGCAAAGCCGTCGGTAAAACAATCCTATAAATCGTCTGCCATTTGGAAACACCAAGGGCTAGTGATGCCTCCCGAAACGTTTGTGGGACCGCTTTCAGAGCTTCTTCCGATGCCCCGATGATTGTTGGCAATACAAGTACACCAAGGGTTAGCGCTCCGGAAAGAATGCATGATCCAAACTTAAGAAAGACAACGAAGAATCCTAGCCCGAACAATCCAAAGACAACTGAAGGAACTCCGGCCAGACAATTTATGCCAATGCGGATTATTCTGACGAATCTACCCTGCTTTGCATATTCAGCAAGATAGATCGCCGACACTACTCCGAGAGGCAAGGCAACGGCGATGGCTCCCATAGTCAGGTATATCGTACCCACTATGGCCGGCATGATCCCGCCCTTGGTCATGGAATCCGTCGGCGGCAAGGTTATGAAGTCCCAGCTAATAGCGGATATGCCATTTATAAAAATGTAAAGGATGATGCCGCCGAGAGCGAGTGCAATCAGGGCAATAGACAATCGTACTACCAATAAAAAAATGTGCTGTTTAAGATAACGCCACTTCATGTAAGCATGCCCGAATGACAATATTTACTGCCCATCCTTATCATAGCGTAGCCGATCCCGTTTCCCTGAACTTTTGAGAGATATAATCAGCAACGAGATTGAAGGCCAGGGTTAAGAAGAAAAGAACTATCCCTATCGCAAACAGGGCATGGTAGTGGCCGCTGCCGAAAGGCGCTTCCCCCATCTCCGCGGCGATGGAGGCAGTCATAGGTCTCACGGAGTCAAAGATGCTTTCCGGGATGGCCGCCGCACCTCCTGCCACCATGAGCACAACCATGGTCTCGCCAATGGCCCTTGACATACCCAGTATCACTGCCGTAGAAATTCCTGACAGGGCAGCCGGCACAATGACTTTAACAATGGTTTCATACTTCGTTGCGCCCAGGGCATACGACGCCTCCTTGAACTCCTGTGGTACGGCATATAAGGCATCTTCTGAAATACTCGATATCGTAGGTATCGCCATGATCGCCAGAATAACCGATGCATTCACAATATTAAGGCCCGTCGGCAGGTCGAAGGTTTCTTGCATAAAAGGGGCCAGGACGACCATGCCAAAGAAACCGAGAACCACGGAAGGAATTCCCGCTAGAAGCTCTATTATGGATTTCGTGACATCTTTGATGGCAGCCGGTGCTATCTCGGCGATATACACTGCGGAAAGTACTCCCAGAGGAACGGCAATCAGACAGGAGAATACAGTGACAATGACCGAACCGACAATCAACGGCCATATCCCATAGGAAGGAGGATCGAAAGTGGGATACCATTCCCTTCCGAAAAGGAAATCCGAAAGAGAAATTTTATTGAATATGGGTATCCCTTCGCGGAAAAGAAACACGACAATCAGGGACAGGATAAGGACAGACGCAAAAGCAAAAAGAGCAAAGATACCCCTGATGAGAATTTCTTTCTGATGCCTGGTCATAGCTTGTTCTTATTTTTTGCCCTTCTTACCGGGCTTCTTTGTTCCTTCCGCGGCCAGGGGAACGAACCCCTCCTTGGCAACCAGCTTCTGGCCGGCGGGACTCAGTACAAATTTGATGAAGCTGGCGATTTCACCTTTTGGCTCTCCATTGGTGTACATATAGAGAGGTCTCGCCACAGGATATTCTTTGGACAGGGCGGTCGCCGCCGAGGCAGCAATTCCATTGACTGTTAACGCCTTGACGGTTTTGTTCATGTAGCCCAGACCGATATAACCGATAGCATATCTGTTCGTTGATACCGCCTGAACAACGGCGCCATTTGACGCCTGTAATTGGGCCTTCGGTGTCACTTTGGCATTGTTGAGAACCAGATGCCCCCATGTTTCAAAGGTCCCGGAACTGCTGTCCCTCGAAACAACAATGATCGTGAGATCGTCTCCACCGACTTCTTTCCAGTTCGTTATCTTCCCCTGATATATCTGGCTCAACTGATCAATCGTCAATCCTTTCACTTTATTCTTCGGGTTAACTATTGGAACGATGGCATCAATAGCTATTATATGGGTCTTAGGATTTATACCTTTCTCCTTGGCCATGGCAATTTCGTTGTCCTTGATTTCCCTCGAAGAATTTGCAATGTCAGTGGACCCGTCAACCAGGGCCTTGATCCCGTCTCCGGAACCGCCTGCGGACAGGGATATATTCACACCGGGATGTCCCTTCATATAGGCCTCTAATGCGGCCTGCGCAATGGGCAAAACCGTTGTCGAGCCTTTGATCACAACATTTTCCCCAGCAATCGCCGCACTGGCACAAAAAGTTAGGCATATCATGCCTACTGCCAAAAATTTTCTTACCATTTTCAAATACCTCCATTTTGTTTTACTTTATCTTTTCCATTTTTAAAAGAACGTACTATGTATACATATCAAATGTTTCAAATTCATTAAAGAATGGTGAAGATTTTGTTAATCTTCAAGAAAATCAGCATTCCAGCTATTAATCGCTTATTGACTATCGACCGGGAACTATGTTAAAGGGCGCACGTTTCGTCCTTAACTGGTGACTTTGATGCCTATGCTAATAAGTCGCAGGGTAAGTGATTGCTCGAAAACATGGACAGTTACCCCTTAATCTCCATCGTCTTTATCATTTTTATCGCCCTCGTCTTTGATTTCATTAACGGCTTTCATGACGCAGCAAATTCAATCGCCACGGTCGTCTCGACCCGCGTCCTGAGCCCTCATCATGCCGTGCTATGGGCAGCCCTCTTCAACTTCGTAGCCGTCTTTTTCATCGGGGCACAGGTCGCAAAGACTGTCGGCACGGGAATCGTAAGTCCCGGAATCGTGAATAACGCGCTCATTTTCTCTGCTTTAGGAGGCGCCATAACTTGGAACCTCATAACCTGGTGGTTGGGCTTACCCAGCAGTTCTTCACACGCCCTTATAGGCGGTCTAATTGGGTCCGGGCTTGTAAAAGGGGGGGTTAAGGTTCTTGTTTGGAAGGGAATAGTAAAGACAGCGATGTTCATCATCCTTTCCCCCCTCATAGGCATGGTGCTTGGATTGATATTGATGACCTTGACCCTGAATTTCTCACGCTATACTTCCGTCGCGACCGCCGGCAGTATTTTTAGGAAATTACAGTTATTTTCTGCCGGTGTATTCAGTGTCAGCCACGGCATGAATGATGCTCAGAAGACGATGGGGATAATTGCCGTCGTTCTTTTCAGCGGCGGTTACCTTGGCGCGACCTTTTATATACCCTACTGGGTGGAGTTCTGCTGCTATCTCGTCATTGCGCTGGGGACCCTGACTGGGGGCTGGAGGATCGTCAAGACTATGGGAACCAGGATTACAAAGCTTCAACCCATGGGAGGGTTCTGTGCAGAAACAGCGGCTGCCATCTCCATTATCAGTGCGTCCATGGGAGGCATTCCCGTGAGCACAACCCACACTATTACGGGAGCGATTATGGGAGTGGGAGCCACGAAAAGACTGACCGCCGTGCGTTGGGGAATTGCCAGAAATATCATTTGGGCATGGGTCTTAACAATCCCTGCATCAGGATTAATCGCGGCAGCCATATATCTGTTTTTGATTGCCTTCAGTTAACTGACTGCCCTTTCTTACTTTAAGCCGAATTTCCTTAAGACTATTATATTGAGGTTTTGTTCTATCTGGGTTACTAATATTTAGCTTGCCGGTCATACGTGTATTTGGCACGACACCACCTTTAATACGTTTTCCATACAACTACATTTAATTTAAGAGGAACTATAGCATGGTCCGTTTCTTTAAAATATTCTCTTCTTATCTGATCATCGTGCTTCTTATGATTGCCATTGTCGATTTCTTCCTCACACCGAAGATCCGCGACATCATTACTAAGAGTGTCGAGGATGAAATGTTCGGTGTAGCGGGAATCATCACGCTTATGCCTGTGGAAAACATCGCTCCCAATGTCCCGGAAATTGCCAAACAGTCGAACATGCGGGTGACATTCATCGATCCATCAGGCGGTGTTATATCGGATTCCCAAGCTGATGCGGGAAAAATGGAGAATCACCTGAACCGTCCCGAAGTGCAGCAAGCTATAACAACCGGGCATGGCAAAGCCACACGCTTCAGTACAACGCTTCAGGAAAATATGCTCTATATCGCTCTTCCTGTTAAAGAGAATACAGTAATCAAAGGCTATATCCGGCTAGCGCGTCCCCTGGTAGAGATCACGAAATCTATTAATCATCTGTATCACGTGATATACTTGACTCTGTTCATTATTGCTCTCCCTTCAATTCTCCTAGCCATAATCTTCTCCAGAAATATTGCGTCGCGGCTCACTGAAAAAGATGCCACATGAAAGAGGAAAGAACACATGTTTGAATCGGCGGAACTGGAACACCGATTAGACAGGCAAAAATACATTCGAATAGTCCCGAAGTTGCCGCTGACCCGCGCAAGCGCCTTTCTATCGAGGAGCGAGGGGTCCCGCGGCTCGTTGAGCTGCAAGTGCATCAGAAACTGAGCGTCAACTTGTGTGTAATAAGGTAGTCGTTGTCGATGGAGGCTCCCGGGTTGCTGCCCTTAAAGGCATCACCTGCCCAGAGGTAAGCGAAGCCAATCATGTATGACAGATTGTCATAGACCTTGTAGGTTGCGCTGATATCAAATTCGTTACCGATGTTTTTGGAGACCTGGTTAACCACAACATTCTGGTCCATGTTTGCCATGGTGAAACTCGCCTTGACATCAAGTTTCGGTATGGGCCTGATGCCGGCGAAGATCTGCACTGCTTCTACGTTGTCTGAATTGTAGCCACCTACGTTAGTGCCGGTCATACCATTCTGACCTCCCAATGCACCGTTCCACCTGCCGAGATCGTAGTTCCAGAGAATCAGACAGGGCTGAAAGTCTGTACCGATCTTGGCTCCACCCTCATTCTTGTCGGTTGTACCTATGTCATCACCCGATGCATAGAATGCGAGGGCACCTACGTAGGCCGGGGCGAGATCAACACTGGCCATGACATATCCGCGCCAGCCTGTTATGTCCCGGTTGACGCCGTTAGGGACAACGCTGTCGTCTTTATCCTTACCCCTGAGAAAACCTACTTCGCTCTCGACATAAACGATACCCAGTTGTGCCTTCACGTATGGATAGAAGAGCACGTAGTCTGCCTTATACCCGTTAGCAGGATTATCAGCAGTGGTGGTATTGCGGTAATAAGTTATCTGCAAGCCTGCGTCTCCCTTGTTCCACCTGTATCCGCCAAGGGCAGAATACTTCTCATAGTCATGGTCCGTGACATAGCTGGCTACCCCGACATTACCGGCAGGACCGGCTGGGCTGTAGTACTTGCTTCCCTCGACCTTATCCCAGCGGGCTCCCCAAAACCATGGCCCTGTCGTCAGATCCCACTTGACCCTATTGCCATAGTCTTGTTCGCCTGTGTCGCCAAAGGCCGTACCCCATGTGCCCTGAGTTTGGTAACCCACCATCAAGGTGCCATAATTGCTGCCGGGAATATTGAAGGTTACATATGCATGGGTGAACTTGATATTCTCGG
>DASRZZ010000128.1:0-51462 GCA_035685925.1 Syntrophales bacterium
TGCGATCGGAAGCTTATGAGCAGCCAGCCTGAAAGCTTCACGGGCAACTTCTTCAGATACTCCCTCCATTTCATAAAGAACTTCACCAGGTTTCACAACTGCAACCCATCCTTCAGGTGCTCCCTTTCCTTTTCCCATACGGGTTTCAGCCGGTTTTTTCGTTATTGACTTATGAGGAAATATTCTTATCCAGATTTTGCCTCCTCGTTTGACATGGCGAGTCATAGCTACTCGTGCAGCTTCAATCTGCCTGGACGTGATCCAGCCGCATTCGGCGGCTTGAAGGCCATACTCGCCAAAAGCCACGACACTTCCCCTAGTTGCCTTGCCACTCATGCGGCCTCTCTGTACTTTTCTGTACTTAACCCTCTTTGGCATCAACATAATTCAACGACCTCTGTTTTCACAGCAATAATCATGACCTCTTAACAACATCCCGACTTCTAAAGGTTGTCAAAATCCAATGCATTTGAATTGAGAGTTACCTTGGGCGAGGTGCAAAATTTTGGCATCAGGATCCAGAACTTAGTCTGTCTATTTATCTGCCCCCTTCTTGGTGGGAAGTACCTCACCATGGAATATCCATACCTTTATACCGATGAGTCCGTAGGCAGTATTCGCTTCTGCGAACCCCCAGTCAATATCAGCCCGCAGCGTGTGCAGGGGTACTCTTCCTTCTCTGTACCATTCGGATCTTGCCATTTCGGCGCCGCCAAGTCTGCCAGCACAATTGACTCTAATTCCTTTGGCACCAAATTTAAGGGAAGAGGTAACACATTTTTTCATGGCTCTCCTGAAGGCAACACGTCGCTCCAACTGAAGGGCTACATTCTCAGCAACAAGTTGCGCGTCTACTTCAGGCTTGCGCACCTCGAGTATATTGATAATGATTTCACTTTTTGAAACCCCTTCAAGCTCCTTCTTCAGTTTTTCAATCTCAGACCCCTTCTTGCCTATGATAATTCCCGGACGAGCCGCATAAATATTGACCTTAGCCTTGCTGGCAGCTCTTTCTATCTCTATCCTCGAAATTCCGGCATGATACAATTTCTTTTTCAGGTAATTCCTGATATTGATATCCTCGTGAATCAACTCACCGTAATTCTGCTCAGAGAACCACTGCGATCGCCACGTCTTTATACCGCCCACCCTGAAACCAATCGGGTTAACCTTCTGCCCCAAACTTCACCTCCTCAATCGTCACTCTTCATCCAGAATTATTGTCACATGGCTCATTCTTTTTCTTATGGATGCTGCTCTCCCCTGCGCCCTAGCTCTCCATCTTTTCAGTGAAGGCCCCTGATCCACAAAAATATCCTTGACATAAAGGATGCTCTCATCGATGTTAGGGTTCTGTTTTGCATTGGCAATTGCGGATTTCAAGACTTTACTTATGATGCCTGCAGAATATTTTCTCGTAAATTGCAAAATCTTTTTTGCGTCGTCAATTTTCTTTCCCCTCACCAGATCCACAACCAATCGAGCCTTTTGAGGAGAAACTCGAATATACTTGGCAACCGCCCTTGCTTCCATATCAGTAAACTCCAAACCGCCGATAATTGCTTGAGTTATTATTTCCGCACCTTCGTCTTCCGATCACCCGCGTGGCTGAAAAATGTTCTTGTGGGTGCAAATTCACCGAGTTTATGTCCCACCATATTTTCCGTAACGAAAATTGGAATAAACTTTTTTCCGTTATGTACAGCAAAGGTATGCCCTATCAATTCAGGAGTAACTGTCGACCGGCGAGACCAAGTCTTTATAACACTCTTGCTTCCCGACTCTTCAGCCTTTCTGACCTTGTCCAGAAGCTTCTCGTTAATGTACGCCCCTTTCTTAATTGAACGCGCCACCTTCTAACCCCTTCTCTTCACAATGTATTTATCAGTCTTTTTGTTTTTCCGCGTTTTATGCCCCTTTGTTGGAATGCCCCATGGAGTGCACGGATGTCTTCCTCCAGACGATTTGCCTTCGCCTCCGCCCATAGGATGATCTACGGGGTTCATGGCAACACCCCTCACCTTGGGACGTTTTCCCAGCCACCTTGACCTCCCGGCCTTGCCGATGCTGATATTTTCATGATCGATATTGCCCACTTGCCCAATGGTTGCCTTGCAATCGAGAAGAATTTTCCTTACCTCTCCCGAAGGAAGCCTAACCTGGGCATAACCTTCTTCTTTAGCCATAAGCTGCCCGTATGTCCCTGCCGACCGGATCAATTGGCCTCCACGGCCCACCTTCAACTCCACGTTGTGAATAAGGGAGCCGAGAGGTATATTTCTAATGGGCATAGCGTTACCTGGTTTAATATCCGCCTTTTCGGAGCATATGATAGTATCCCCTACGTCCAATCTTGAAGGAGCAATGATATACCTCTTCTCGCCGTCAACATAATGCAGTAACGCAATTCGTGAACTGCGGTTGGGATCGTACTCCAGTTCCGCCACCCTCGCAGAGATCTCAACCTTGTCTCGCCTAAAATCGATTGCCCGATACTGCCTCTTATGACCACCTCCAACATGCCTGGCCGTGATCCTACCATAGCTATTTCGCCCACCCGTACGTTTCACAGGTATGAGTAAACTTTTTTCAGGCGCAGTTCGTGTGATCTCCTCAAAATCCGAGCACGTTTGGAATCTTCTTCCCGGGGACGTGGGTTTATATTTCCTGATAGCCATCTGACTTTATCTCTCTTCCGCTCAAACACCTTCATGAATCTCAATGCGATTGCCGGGAGCAAGGGTAACAATTGCTTTTTTCCACGAGGGCTTTTCACCCATGATCCTCCCAATCCTCTTCTTCTTTCCGACAATATTCATAACATGAACATCCAATACTCTCACTTTAAAGAGTTTCTCCACAGCCGTGGCAACCTCAATCTTGTTTGCCCTTCGATCTACTTCAAAGATATATTTATTACTTTCATCCTTCGCACTCGTACTCTTTTCTGTAACGAGCGCTCTTCTTATAATATGATACAGATCCATTATGACAATAACGCCCCTTCAATAATCTTTACAGATGGTTCAAAAAGAACGACGTGATCATAGTTCAGCAGGTCGTATACGTTAATCCCCTCCGACCGAATCAATTTGATGCCCTGCACATTTCTTGACGATTTCTCCAGGATAGGATTCGACTTATCCAAAACGAGCAAGGCCTTTTTCAAACCGAATTGATCGATAACCTCCTTGAATTTTTTTGTCTTAATATCGTCCATGGGAAAATCTTTCAGTATCAATAGCTTCCCTTCCCTTGCTTTCATGCTCAACGCCGACATCAAAGCCAGCTTCCTTACTTTCCTCGGAATCTTGTATGCGTAACTGCGAGGATGAGGACCGAACACAACCCCGCCACCTCGCCACAGAGGAGAACGTATAGTACCCGCTCTAGCCCTGCCTGTACCTTTCTGGCGCCAAGGCTTCTTACCACCACCTCTGATTTCTTGCCTTCTCTTGGTCGAAGCGGTACCGCTTCTTTTCCCAGCCATCTGCATTCTCACGACATCATGCAGTACAGCTTCATTGACCTCCACGCCGAATACAGCATCGCTCAAATCGATTTCTGATACCTTCTTATTCTCAATATCATATACACCCGCAACCGGCATTTTATCTGCTCCAGATCCAGCTTTAACGGCTCTTCTTAGTAGAGTGCCTGATGATAACAACACTATTTCTGCAACCAGGAATAGATCCTTTAACCAGGATCAGATTCCTCTCCGGCCTCACACCCATGATCAACAGGTTCTGTATCGTCTTCCTCACATTCCCCATTTGTCCCGGGAGCCTTTTTCCTTTAAGAACCCTCGATGGCTCTGCACTTGCTCCAATAGATCCCGGCGCCCTATGAAACATCGATCCGTGCGTCGCCCGGCCCCCTCTGAAGCCATGTCTCTTAACAACGCCGGCAAATCCCTTGCCCTTCGAAGTTCCTGCCACATCTATATAATCACCTGCCGCAAACATATCGACCTTCAGCTCCTGCCCAAGCTCATAGCTGTCCGTAGGGGTTCTGAATTCTCTTAGGTTGCGGAAAAACCCTTTATCTGCTTTCTTAAGATGACCCTGTAGAGGCTTCGTCACATTTTTCTGCCCCACTCGCCCATAACCTAGTTGTAGTGCGTTATAGCCATCGGCCAACTGGGTTTTTTTCTGAACAACAACGGATGGCTCAGCCTCGATGACAGTTACCGGGACAGATTCGCCGTCTTCTGCAAAAATTTGTGTCATGCCTAATTTCTTGCCGATGAGTAACTTTTTCATGTTCTTCCTACAATATCTGGCACGTTCGTAAGCTTCCAAAAGCCCAAGTGCGCTCCAGCCTCGTTATGCGAATGTATGACTCCTTCAGGTTACCACTTATTAAAAGAGTACCATCATATCAATGACACTTATGCCCCATACACCATCAGAAAGACGTTGACCTGATAATCACGCGCGTATCATCTATAATTTTATCTCAACATCAACGCCCGCAGACAGATCCAATTTCATCAAGGCATCTACTGTAGATTGTGTAGGTTCAATTATGTCAATGAGTCTTTTATGCGTCCTAATCTCAAATTGCTCTCTTGATTTCTTGTCTACGTGAGGAGATCGATTGACGCAAAATTTGTTGATTTCCGTAGGCAGAGGTATTGGTCCAGCCACACGGGCTCCTGTCCTTTTTGCCGTCTCAACAATGTCTTCGACAGACCGATCAAGGAGTTTATAATCATATGCTTTGAGGCGGATTCTTATCTTCTGATCTTTCATTATCGACCTATAGCATGCATTCTACTCAATTATCTTACTGACAACACCGGCGCCGACGGTCCTGCCGCCTTCCCTGATGGCGAACCTGAGTTGTTCTTCCATGGCAATGGGGGTAATCAAATCCACTTCAATTTCTACATTGTCACCAGGCATTACCATTTCGACACCTTCAGGCAGCGTACAGATTCCTGTCACATCCGTAGTTCTAAAGTAGAACTGGGGGCGATAGCCGGGAAAGAAGGGTGTATGCCTGCCACCTTCCTCTTTGGTCAGAACATAAACTGCCGCCTTAAATTTCGTATGAGGTGTTATTGATCCGGGTTTTGCCACCACCTGGCCCCTCTCGACCTCTTCTCGTTTGGTACCTCTGAGAAGAACGCCGATGTCATCGCCTGCCCTTCCCTCATCGAGAGTCTTGCGAAACATTTCAACACCTGTGCAGACCGTCTTAAATGTGGGTCTGAAACCGACTATTTCTACCTCGTCTCCCGTTCTGATGATGCCCCTTTCTGCCCTTCCGGTTACCACGGTCCCCCGTCCCGATATGGAAAACACGTCGCCAATAGGCATGAGGAAAGGCTTATCCAAGTCGCGCACAGGCTCTGGAATATAATTATCGACAGCATCCATTAACTCCCAAATAGACTTTGCATCAGGTGAATCCGGATCATCAGTCTCCAAAGCCTTCAATGCCGATCCTCTGATTATGGGAACTTCGTCACCGGGAAATTCATACTGGGTCAAGAGTTCTCTCAATTCAAGTTCGACCAGATCGAGGAGTTCCGGGTCATCTACAAGGTCGATCTTGTTCAGATAGACAACTATATAGGGAACACGAACCTGTCTCGCGAGGAGGATATGCTCTCTTGTCTGAGGCATAGGGCCATCCGATGCAGCCACCACCAGGATCGTTCCGTCCATGTGAGCGGCACCTGAAATCATGTTCTTGATATAGTCGGCATGGCCGGGGCAATCCACGTGGGCATAATGCCTTTTGGCTGTCTCATATTCCACATGCGCAACGTTGATGGTAACTCCCCGTTCTTTCTCTTCCGGTGCATTGTCTATGGAATCAAAGGGTCTGAATTCGGCCAATCCTTTTTTCTGCAAGTGCTTTGTAATTGCCGCCGTCAGGGTAGTCTTGCCGTGATCTACGTGCCCAATGGTGCCAATATTCACATGCGGTTTCTTCCTCTCAAATTTCTTTTTAGCCATATCCATTACCTCCTTCAACTTTAAATGGTTCGTTCGTTCAGTATGCTCTCATCCTTCATCGATTGTCTTTATCCTGTCAATGACTAGCTTTGCCTGACTTTCAGAGACTGCATGGTAATTGAGAAAACGCATGGTAAAGGTAGCCCTTCCCTGAGTTTTTGATCTGAGGTCAGTTGCATATCCAAACATTTCTGCTAGAGGAACCTCAGCATTAATTGCCTCTAAAGAAGGCCTCGATTCTATACTTACGATCTTTCCCCGTCTCGAAGTCAGATTTCCGATAACATCACCCATGTATTCTTTGGGGACTATAACTTCCACAGACATTATCGGCTCCAGCAGGATGGGATGAGCCCTTCTTGCCCCACTCTTAAATGCCATGGATGCAGCTATCTTAAATGCCATCTCGGAAGAATCTACGGCGTGAAAAGAGCCATCCACGGCGCTGACAATGACATCCACCATGGGGAATCCTGCCAAAACACCCTCCTCCGTAGCTTCAGAAACGCCCCTCGCCACTGCCGGGATATACTCGCTGGGAATTACCCCGCCGACAATCTTATTTTTGAATTCAAACCCTCGACCTGATTCATTAGGTTCAATCTCCAGCCACACGTGGCCGTACTGTCCCCTGCCGCCGGACTGTTTAACAAACCTGCCTTCAGATCTGATTCTCTTTCTGATAGTCTCCTTGTAAGCCACCTGTGGACTGCCGATGTTGGCGCCTAATCCAAATTCTCTCGATAGCCGGTCGACAATAATTTCTAAATGTAACTCTCCCATCCCCGAGATCAAGGTCTGGCCCGTTTCCTTATCGACCTTCACCTTGAAAGAGGGATCTTCACGGGAGATCTTTCTAAGAGCCGTATCCAGCTTCTCTTCATCTGCCTTCGTTTTTGGCTCTATGGCTATGGCAATAACGGGATCGGGAAACTCCAAAGTCTCCAATATAAGCGCATGCCCCACATCACAAAGAGTATCACCAGTAGTCGTCAGGTTTAAACCTACTGCAGCAGCAATATCACCCGTCCGTACTTCCTTGATCTCTTCCCTCTTATTGGCATGCATCTTGAGCAAACGCCCAATTCGTTCCTTCTTCCCCTTGGTCGCATTATACACATACGATCCGGAACCAAGAACACCGGAGTACACCCTAAAATAGGTCAACTGACCTACAAAGGGATCAGTAACAATCTTGAAAGCTAATGATGAAAAGGGTTCATCATCACTCGCCATTCTTTCTATCTTCTCTCCTTTGATACCCCTGGCGACTACCGGGGGTGTATCAAGTGGAGAAGGGAGGTAATCGATAACTGCATCCAAGAGAGGTTGAACGCCTTTGTTCCTGAAGGCTGAGCCGCACAGCACGGGCGTTGACTTCAAGGACAGCGTGGCCTTCCTCAAGGCGCTTATAATCTCTTCTTGTGAAAGAGCCTCTTCATTAAGATACTTTCTCATCAGGTTCTCATCATAATCGGAGAGAAACTCGGTGAGCTTCTCCCTCTCCTTAAGAGATGCATCAAGAAGGTCAGGCGGAACCTCACTGACGGTAAACTTAGCCCCTAGGGAATATTCGTCGTATATGATAGCCTTCATACGTATGAGATCGATTACTCCCCGGAAAGACTCTTCTCGGCCGATGGGTATCTGAATTGGTATCGGATGAGCACCTAGTCTGTCACGGATTGCGGCAACAACCTTCTCAAAATCAGCCCCTACCCTATCCATTTTATTGACAAATATAACCCGCGGAACACGGTACTTGTCCGCTTGACTCCAAACTACCTCGGACTGTGGTTCCACCCCACCAACTGCGCAGAAAAGGGCAACAGCACCGTCTAAAATTCTCAAAGATCTTTCTACTTCTATTGTAAAGTCAACATGACCGGGCGTATCAATGAGGTTTATACGGTGATTACGCCATGTGCATGTAGTAGCCGCGGACGTGATGGTTATGCCCCGCTCCTGCTCCTGCTCCATCCAATCCATGGTGGCCGTACCTTCATCGACCTCACCCATCTTGTAGGAGCCATGAGTATAATAAAGGATCCTCTCAGTTGTCGTTGTCTTGCCGGCGTCAATGTGCGCCATAATGCCGATATTGCGAAGACTTTGTAAAGGAACAATGCGTGCCAATTAGTATTCACCCAAACCTTCAAACAAAGCTAAAACCGGTAGTGGGCAAATGCCTTATTCGCCTCTGCCATTTTGTGAACGCTTTCTCTTTTCTTGACGGAAGCGCCTCTGTTGTTAGCGGCATCGATTAATTCGGCAGCAAGCTTTTCTTTCATGGTTTTTTCGGCGCGTTCTTTTGCATGAAGAATTAGCCAGCGAATTGCCAGAGCAACCCTTCTTTCCGGCATTACTTCTGTTGGCACCTGATACGTGGATCCCCCGACACGTCGTGATTTGACTTCTATCAGAGGCTTGACGTTATTTACGGCTTTCTCAAAAACTTCCACAGGCTGCTCTTTCGTTCTCTTTTCAATAATATCAAAAGCCCCGTAGAACATTGATTCTGCAATGCTTTTTTTGCCTCTCCTCAACAGACAATTAATAAATCTCGCCACGAGCTTATTATTGTATTTTGGATCTGGAATTACTTCTCTTTTTGTGACCTCTCTTCTTCTCGGCATGACCTATTCTCACCTAGCTCGGCTTTTTTGCACCATATTTTGATCTGCCCTGCTTTCTGTCCTGAACTCCGACAGCATCCAGTGTACCTCTGACAATGTGATACCTTACTCCCGGAAGATCCTTGACCCTGCCTCCTCTAACCAAGACAACAGAGTGTTCTTGAAGGTTATGGCCAACTCCCGGTATATAAGATGTCACCTCATACCCACTGGCCAGACGAACCCTCGCGACTTTTCTCAAAGCAGAGTTTGGTTTCTTGGGTGTGGACGTATAGACGCGAACGCAAACACCACGTCTCTGCGGCGAACCGGCCAGGGCAGGCGTCGATGTCTTCTTCTGTATTTTTGCCCTTCCCTTGCGGACCAATTGGTTGAGAGTTGGCATTATTCCCCCTGAAATTTTCTTAACTTATTCTCATTTACACATAAAGGGTAAGTTTTTATCAATTTGCAACCTTTATGTCAACATCTTTTTCTATTAATTTTTGATCTGTCTCGTGACTTTCCAGTTCGAGTGCACCCTCCGCGTCCGCCACCTTGATGCCCAGTTTTCTGTACATAGGTAGACCAGTCCCTGCGGGAATTAGGCGTCCCATTATTACGTTTTCTTTGAGGCCCCTTAAATAGTCTATTTTCCCTGCAAGGCTTGCTTCCGTCAGTACACGTGTTGTCTCCTGGAACGAAGCAGCTGATATAAAACTCTGTGTACTGAGAGATGCCTTAGTGATGCCGAGAAGCATCGGTTCCCCGATGGCAGGCTTCCCCCCTTTACTAACAACTCGCTCGTTTTCTTCCTGGAAACGATATCTTTCTACCTGCTCATCGGCTATGAATGACGTGTCGCCAGGGTCTTTCACCTTCACCCTGCGCAGCATCTGGCGCACAATTATTTCCATATGCTTGTCATTTATCTTCACTCCCTGGAGTCTGTACACCTCCTGCACCTCATCCACGAGATATCGGGCCAAAGCTTTTTCGCCTTTTATCGCAAGAAGATCGTGAGGATTATGTACACCATCCATCAGCGCTTCACCAGACTGAATCCTGTCTCCTTCCTGAACGCTGACATGTTTTCCTTTAGGAATCAGATATTCCTTATCTTCGCCCACATCCGGTGTGATGATTACTTTTCTCTTCCCTTTTGCATCTTTTCCATATGATACGGTGCCATCAATCTCGCTTATGACGGCAAATTCCCTTGGTTTTCGCGCCTCAAAGAGTTCTGCAACCCTAGGCAGACCTCCCGTGATGTCTTTTGTTTTCGTCGTTTCTCGGGGAATCTTGGCAACGATATCGCCTGCCTTGATTTTGTCACCTTCGGAAACCACAATGTTTGCACCTACAGGCAGTAGATATCTTGCCACGGAATTCGTCCCGGAAATCTTAGCTGTCTTACCCTTTTCGTCTTTTATGGAAACCCGCGTACGCAAGTTGGCACCCTTATATTCAACTATAACCTTTCTTGACAGGCCGGTTACCTCGTCGACCTGTTCCTGCATTGTTTTCCCCTCAATTATGTCTCCATACTTTACAATACCGTCAACCTCGGCAAGTATCGGTATAGAAAACGGATCCCATTCCGCGAGTAAATCACCCGTCTTCACGACGCTGCCATTCTTTACTTTGAGATGGGCTCCATAAGGAACCGGGTATTTCCCACGGCTTCTGGCTTGTTCATCAAGAACGTGAATTTCTCCATTTCTGTTCATGACGACGATATCTTTCCCATGGCCCTTAACAGTGTTGAGGTTCACGTACTTCACCGTGCCGTCATGCCTTGCTTCAAGGGTGGAATGTTCCTCAAACTTAGCAGTACCTCCTATATGAAAAGTACGCATTGTCAGCTGTGTTCCTGGTTCACCGATGGACTGAGCCGCAATAATACCCACAGCCTCACCTATATTGACGAGATGACCATGAGCCAAGTCTCTCCCATAACACATAGCGCAGACGCCTTGCTTTGACTTGCATGTCAGAACAGACCTTATATTTACCCTTTCTATTCCTGACCTATCGATTTTCTCTGCCAGGGCTTCGTCGATTTCTTCATTAGCGTGCACGAGAATTTCACTTGTAAAAGGGTCTCTTATTTCCTCAAGAGCAACTCTTCCGAGAACCCTTTCGCCCGCCGTTTCTATGATCTCCCCGCCTTCCATCAGGGCTGAAACGTAAATCCCATCAATGGTATTGCAATCATTTTCGCTTATAATGCAATCTTGGGCCACATCAACAAGCCGTCTCGTTAGGTATCCGGAATTCGCTGTCTTCAAGGCCGTGTCAGCCAAGCCTTTCCTTGCACCATGTGTGGATATAAAATATTGAAGAACCGTAAGGCCTTCTCGGAAATTTGCAGTGATCGGTGTTTCAATAATTTCCCCTGATGGCTTGGCCATCAAACCCCTCATCCCCGCAAGTTGCCTGATCTGAACAGCGCTGCCTCTGGCGCCAGAATCAGCCATCATATAGATAGGATTTATACTTTCTCCTCGTCTCTGCGCCCCGGTAACCGTTTCGTCTTCTTCTGCGCCGATACCACTTAACATTTCAGCGGCAATCTTTTCCGTTGCCTGCGCCCAGATGTCGATTACCTTATTGTAGCGCTCACCATCTGTAATAAGACCATCCATATACTGATTCTGTACTCTCAGTACCTCCTTATCAGCCAGATCTACTATGTCCTTTTTGTTCTCAGGGACGACCATATTATGGATAGCTATAGATGACCCCGAAGACGTGGCATATTTAAATCCCAAATCCTTAAGTTGATCGGCAAGCAAGACTGCTGTCTTTGCTCCACACATCCGGTAACAACTATCAATAAGATTCGCCAGCTCCTTCTTATTCATCACTTTGTTGATGACATCGAAAGAAATCTCTCGAGGGATAATATCGTAAAGGATAACTCGCCCAACGGTCGTATCCTTCAATTCAGCGTCGATACGAACTTTTACCTTTGCGTGAAGACTAACGGCATCCGCAGCGAGGGCTCTACGAACTTCTTCAGAATCCGAAAAAATCATCCCCTCACCTTTGACATTAGCCCTGGCCCGTGTCAGGTAATATATCCCAAGCACGATGTCCTGACTGGGGTTAATAATTGGCTTACCATTGGCCGGAGAAAGTATGTTATTAGTTGACATCATTAGAACTCTGGCCTCAGTCTGCGCTTCAATAGAGAGAGGAACATGGACCGCCATCTGGTCCCCATCAAAATCGGCGTTAAAAGCCGTGCAGACAAGTGGATGCAGTTGTATCGCCTTCCCTTCAATTAGGACCGGTTCAAAGGCCTGAATCCCAAGCCTGTGAAGTGTAGGAGCTCTGTTGAGCATAACTGGATATTCACGAACCACTTCATCAAGGGCATCCCACACTTCGGCAGTTTCTCTTTCCACCATCTTTTTTGCACTTTTCACAGTGGTTACATAACCCTTTTCCTCGAGACGGTTATAGACAAATGGCTTGAACAGCTCCAGCGCCATTTTCTTGGGAAGACCGCATTGATGAAGCCGGAGATCGGGCCCCACTGTAATCACCGACCGTCCTGAATAATCGACCCTTTTGCCAAGCAAGTTCTGTCTGAATCTGCCCTGTTTTCCTTTCAGCATATCAGACAGGGATCTAAGAGGCCTCTTATTCGAACCAGTGATAGCCCTGCCTCTTCTACCGTTATCGAAGAGAACATCAACTGCCTCTTGGAGCATTCTCTTTTCGTTTCTTACTATGATTTCTGGGGCATTTAACTCCTGCAAACGCTTCAGACGGTTATTCCTGTTGATTACTCGTCTATAAAGATCGTTGAGGTCGGATGTTGCAAAACGGCCTCCATCAAGCGGTACCAGAGGTCTCAGATCCGGAGGGATAACAGGCAGCACTGTGAGAATCATCCATTCTGGTCTGTTTGTCTTGGATTTTTTCAGGGACTCGATCACCTTCAATCTCTTGACAAGCTTTTTCTTCTTTGTATCAGAAACGGTTGATCTTAGCTCTTCGCGCAATTCTTCATCGATCTTTATCAGATCAATTTCTTCAAGAAGCTTTCTAACTGCCTCGGCTCCAATCCCAACTTCAAAAGCATCTTCGCCATACTGTTCTTTTAATTCACTTACCTCTTCCTCGGACAGGAGTTCCTTCTTTTTCAGGGGAGTGTTCTTGGGGTCCAGTAATATCCATGACTCAAAGTAAAGAACCTTCTCCAGTTCTTTTAGGCTCAGATCGAGCACATTTCCGATCCGACTCGGAAGGCTCTTGAGAAACCATATGTGTGCCACCGGAGTGGCTAAGGTAATATGGCCCATCCTTTCCCTGCGGACTTTTGATTGGATAACCTCCACACCGCATTTCTCACATACAACGCCGCGATACTTCATGCGCTTATAACGGCCACAGAGACATTCGTAATCCTTTACGGGGCCGAATATTTTTGCACAAAATAGTCCGTCTCTCTCCGGCTTGAATGTCCTATAATTGATAGTCTCAGGCTTTTTGACTTCACCATGGGACCATGAAAGTATCTTCTCCGGCGAGGCAAGTGACATCTTGATTGCGCTAAACCTGATGGGATCCTTCGGTTTTTCAAAATAACTAAAAATATCTTCCACTATTTACATCTCCTAATTATTAGCGGGTCTTCAATTACCTGACCACAAATTATAAATACTGAGTGAATTATGTTTCATACACTCACTCTTCTTCAATTAAATCCACGTCAAGGCAAAGACTCTGCAGTTCTTTGACAAGAACATTGAATGACTCTGGGAGCCCCGGCTCAAAGGTGTGCTCACCCTTCACGATAGCTTCGTATATTCTAGTCCTGCCTGCCACATCATCGGACTTCACCGTAAGGAACTCCTGCAGTGAGTAAGCAGCACCATAAGCTTCCATGGCCCACACTTCCATTTCGCCAAGTCTCTGACCGCCGAACTGAGCTTTTCCGCCAAGGGGCTGTTGAGTCACCAGTGAATATGGTCCTATGGATCTTGCATGGATTTTGTCATCAACAAGATGGTGTAGCTTCAGCATATAAATCATGCCTACCGTGACCTCCTGATCGAAAGGTTCGCCAGTCTTTCCATCAAAAAGAATAGTTTGCCCGTTCTCAGGAAGGCCCACCTTCTTTAGCATATCCCTGATTTCACTTTCCTCCGCGCCATCGAAAACTGGGGTAGAAACCAGGATGCCCCTCTTCAATTTACCAATGAATTCTCTGAGCTTGTCCTCAGAGATACCATCGATAAAACGATCAAATTCAGGCGAGGAATAAACGCTCCGTAATTCCTTTTTCAGCCGATCGGTACTGTGATGCTTTTCCAGCATGGCATTGATCTTCTCACCCAGCCCCTTTGCAGCCCAGCCTAAATGTGTCTCAAGGATCTGTCCGACATTCATACGCGAAGGAACCCCCAAAGGATTCAGAATGATATCAACGGGTGTTCCATCTTTGAAATAAGGCATGTCTTCTTCAGGCAGTATTCTCGATAATACTCCTTTGTTACCGTGCCTTCCGGCCATCTTATCGCCTACAGAAAGTCCCCTTTTGATGGCGAGATAAACTTTAACCATCTTGATCACTCCTGGAGGAAGTTCATCGCCTGCTTTCAGCTTAGCGACTTTCTCCTCGAAGAACACCTCAATGATCTCCTTCTTCCTTTCATAATTTGCGATCAAAGTGCCTATTTTCTCCTCCGTGGCCGCATCACGGACCAGAGAAATTTCCTTCCATAGGCCAAATGGAATCTTTTCCAGAACTTCCCGTTCAATTGACTCTCCTTTTTTCAACAGTACCTTTTTCTTCTTTGGATCGACCAACTTTGAAGCAGAAGTTTTTCCGATGAGCATACCGGCGATATTGTTCTTGACGCTTTCGGTGATGATCCTGATTTCGTCATCCCGATCCTTAAATAAATCCTGCATCGCCTCATCTTCGATGGATTGCGTCCTGTGGTCCCTTTCAGAACCCTTCCTGGTAAATACTTTGGCATCTATCACAGTACCTTCAACACCAGGGGGAACGCGAAGAGATGTGTCTCGAACGTCGCTTGCCTTTTCACCAAAGATCGCTCTGAGAAGTTTTTCCTCCGCTGACAATTGAGTTTCTCCTTTCGGGGTGATCTTCCCGACAAGAATATCCCCTGACTTCACAAACTCGCCCATCCTGACAATGCCGCTTTCATCCAGGTTTCTGAGGGCCTCCTCTCCAACGTTGGGAATATCTTTTGTGATCTCCTCCTTGCCCAGCTTTGTATCCCTCGCCATCGTCTCGAATTCTTCAATATGTATCGACGTATAAATATCGTCCTTTATGAGTCTTTCGCTAACCAAAATGGAATCTTCATAGTTGTATCCCCCCCAAGACATGAAAGCGACCATTACGTTTCGCCCTAACGCGAGTTCGCCGCCATCCGTGGCTGGACCATCGGCAATAATATCACCCTTGTTCACCAAATTTCCTTCACTGACAATAGGTTTCTGGTTGAAGCAGGTGTCCTGGTTTGAGCGTTGATACTTTGCAAGGTTATAGATATCAACGCCTGTATCAAGTTCGTCTTGTCCAGCTCCTTCACACTTTATCACAATCCTTGCAGCTTCCACCTGCTCAACTACTCCGGCACGCCTTGCCACAACTACAGCGCCCGAGTCCCTGGCAACAATAGATTCCATTCCCGTCCCCACTATCGGAACCTCGGGCCTTAAGAGAGGAACTGCCTGTCGTTGCATGTTGGAACCCATGAGTGCCCGGTTAGCATCATCATGCTCAAGAAACGGTATCGAAGCTGCCGCAATACTGACAAGCTGATCTGGAGAGACGTCCATCAAGTTGATCTCAGTCGGTGGAATAGAGAGGAAATCACCTCCCTTTCTGGCAGAAACAAGTTCTCCGATGAACCTTCCCCGCCCGTCAAGTTTACTGTCTGCCGGCGCGATAATATACTTTTCCTCTTCAATGGCTGTCAGGTAGCGAACTTCATCAAGCACCCTTCCGTTATGAACTACCCTGTATGGTGTCTCTATAAAACCAAACGGATTTACCCGTGCATATGTGCTGAGCGAAACAATGAGACCGATATTAGGGCCTTCAGGCGTTTCAACAGGACATATGCGCCCATAATGGGTGGGATGAACATCTCTGACCTCAAATCCGGCTCTCTCACGGGTGAGACCACCGGGGCCAAGGGCGGAGAGTCTTCTCTTGTGAGTAATCTCAGAAAGTGGATTAGTCTGATCCATGAACTGCGATAATTGGCTGCTTCCGAGAAATTCATTCACAACGGCAGATACAGGCTTGGCATTGATAAGCTCGTGGGGCATCATCGTCTCAATGTCTTGGAGGCTCATTCGCTCCTTGATGGCTCTCTCTATCCGAACCAGACCTATGCGGTATTGATTTTCGATTAGTTCCCCCACCGACCTGATTCTGCGGTTTCCCAAGTGATCAATATCGTCGACGCTGCAGTCACCGGCTCCATTTTTCAGATCAATCAGGTATTTGACGGCGGCAAGGATATCCTCATTCCGAAGAACTGTCACATCTACAGGAACATCCAGGCGAAGCTTGTAATTCATCTTGGCCCTTCCGACGTCTGACAGGTCATAACTTGCGGGATCAAAAAAAATACTATTGAAAAATTTATGCGCCGTCTCCGGTGTCGGCGGATTACTCGGCCTCAACCTTCTATATATCTCGATTATCGCCTCTTCCTCGTTTTCAATCTTGTCGATCAGAAGAGTATCTTTGATTGAAGCATTGGATCTTTCCTCATCAAGG
Organism: Syntrophales bacterium; assembly: GCA_035685925.1. Classification (GTDB taxonomy): domain Bacteria; phylum Desulfobacterota; class Syntrophia; order Syntrophales; family UBA2185; genus Fen-1135. The sequence goes on from DASRZZ010000128.1 coordinate 16,371, forward strand.
TAAATAAACCGAAGCTCCTGAACCCCCTTTTCACCGATCTTCTCCAGCCCATCGAGTGTTAACTCTTCATTACATCTCAACAAGACTTCACCAGTGTTGGGATCTTTTACATTTGAGGCAAGAATCTTTCCCACTATGTCTGAGTTCTTAATCTGTATCCGTTTTATTTTCAGTTCAGTCATTCTCTTGATGTGGGCTTTGGTAAGCTTCCTCATCTTCTTGATAATAACTTCGCCGGAGCCCGGCTCCTTTATGTCTTCGGGAGCCTTTTCACCTACGAGAGAATCATCCACAACCATATAAAACTTATTATGATCTATAAAAACCTTCTCAATATTGAAGAAATAACTGAGGAGAGATTCCGCCGAGTTTCCCATAGCCTTAAATAGAATCGTGACAGGCATTTTTCTTCTCCTGTCGATCCGCACATAGAGGAGATCTTTAGAATCGAATTCAAAATCCAGCCACGAACCTCTTATAGGTATGATCCTTGCCGAATAAATAAGCTTCCCGCTGGCGAGGGTTTTCCCTTTATCATGATCAAAGAATATACCGGGAGATCTGTGAAGCTGGCTAACAATGACCCTTTCCGTACCGTTCATGATGAAGGTGCCGTTATCAGTCATTAAAGGAATTTCTCCAAAGTATATCTCCTGCTCCTTGATATCACGGATTGTCTTATGGCCCGAGGTACGATCAGCATCGAAGACAACTAATCTCACCACAATCTTCAAAGGAGCTGCGTAGGTCATGCCTTTTTGGATACACTCTTTCACGTCATACCTAACGTCTCCGATTTTGTAACTGACGAACTCTAGCGAACATTTCCCGCTAAAGTCGGAGATTGGAAAGACGCTCTTGAATGCCCCTTGAAGTCCAAAGATCCCCCGTTCCAACGGCGGCACATCCTTCTGCAAAAATTTCTCATAGGACTTCTTCTGAATATCAATCAGATTTGGTATATCTAAAATCTTTTTTATGCGGCCAAAATTCTTTCTAAGCTCGTTCATATTATCCTTTTCGTTATTCGAACATATTTGCAAACATTGAATTAGTTATTCTCGATATTTTGGATCTTAAAAACTTGAGGCAAAAATTGACGCCTTGGTTTGCCTGTTACTTAATTTCTACGGTGCCTCCGACTTCCTCTATCTTTTTCTTTATATCTGCTGCTTCCTCCTTCGAAACGCCCTCCTTAACCGGTTTTGGCACACCGTCTACCAAGTCTTTTGCTTCTTTAAGCCCGAGACCGGTAAGGGCCCTGACTACCTTGATAACTTGAATTTTTTGATCGCCAAATCCGGTTAGGATAGCATTAAATTCTGTTTTCTCCTCTGCCTGTGCTGCCTGCTCGGGACCCGCAGAGACTTGAGCCAGTGCCACGGGCGCGGCTGCGGATACGCCAAGCTTTTCTTCCAGTTCTTTTACTAATTCAGAAAGTTCAAGGACCGTCATCCCTTCGATAAATTTTATTACATCATCTTTTGTAATCTTACTTGTCATCTTTTTCATCCTCTCCTGTATAATTTAGTTTTCTGATTGTTTTTTTGCACGATAAGCGTCAAGAACGCAAATGAAGCTCCTCGGCACTCCGCTTAATACATTAACCAACGAAGTCTGAACTCCTACCATAACGGAAAGGAGTTTGCCGAGAAGTACTTCTCTACTTGGCAATTCTGACAGCGCACTGAGTTGATCTCTACTCAAGACCTTACCATTTAGCATACCGACCTTTATTTCTAGCTCGGCATTCTTTTTGGCAAACTCGACTAATACCTTTGTAGGTCGCACGACGTCCCCCCGATTCAAGAGAATAGCCAATGGTCCTTTGAAATGCTCTCTCAGCCCACTAAATTCGGTATTCTCCGAGGCAATTCCGAGCAACGTGTTTTTAACGACCCGAAGTTCGGTACCTGACTTGCGTAAAGTATTTCTCAAGACAGTCAACTTCTCAACATTCATGCCAGTGTAACCTGCAAGAACGGCCAACTTGGTATCCTTGAGTTTTTCATGAAGCTCAGCAACAACCTTCTCCTTAGTTCTCCGATCCAATCTTTAACCTCCTTTCACTCAATTGATTTGTAAAGCCTCTAATCTCTTATACAACAAAAATATCACGGAAGTCAGAGAACTAGGGCGCACACAGGGGAGTTCTTAAACACCGTGTACATCAAAAAAAATCAAGCTGCTATAAAACAACTCGCGGGTCTCGGCAGGCCGTGTCAAATCGTTTAAACCCCTGTACCTGCTGTCTCAGACTTCTATAATTGTATCACCCATCCGATGGCACAGAAAAATAGCCATATGCCATTACTAATTTAAATATTCCTCACATCCAAGGTATCGACCTTTATACCTGGCCCCATGGTTGTGGATAATGATATTCCTTTGAGGTAAGTTCCTTTACTCGATGCAGGCTTCAACTTGATAATCGCCTCCAGGAGGGCAGTGACGTTTTCCATCAACTTATCCTCTCCAAAAGACACTTTTCCTACGGGAGTGTGAACTATGCCTGTTTTTTCGACGCGAAATTCAACCTTACCGGATTTCAGTTCATTAACAGCTTTTACCACGTCAAAGGTTACCGTTCCGACCTTTGGATTAGGCATCAATCCGCGGGGACCTAATATCTTTCCCAGCTTTCCAACGTTGCCCATCATATCGGGTGTGGCAATTACTCTGTCAAATTCGAGCCACCCCCCCTTAATTTTTTCTATTATCTCATCTGAACCGACAATGTCGGCACCCGCTTCGATGGCCTCTTTTTCCTTTTCTCCCTTCGCAAAGACAAGCACCCTGACCGACTTGCCCAATCCATTCGGCAGGACAACACTGCCCCTGACCATCTGATCAGCGTGTTGCGGACTAACACCCAGCCGGATGGCCGCATCGACGGTTTCATCAAACTTCGCTCTTCCCGTACCAACTACCAATTGTACAGACTCTCTCAATGTGTATCGTTTTCCTGCCTGTATCTTTTTTTTTGCTTCTATGTAAGACTTACCTCTCTTCACCATGTCAAAACCTCTGTTGTTATTGATATCGCCACTTACCGGCTAGGCTTCCAGCACCGGCAATCGTTTAACTTTGCATACCCACAGTCGTGATGTTTGTGACAATGCCCTCAGTAAATCTATCCTGCTATTTCTATCCCCATTGATCGCGCTGTTCCCTCAATGATTTTGATAGCCCCATCAATATCAACAGCATTAAGGTCGTTATACTTCGAGACGGCAATCTCCTTAATCTGTTCACGTGTCACGGTACCGACCTTCTCTCTCCTCGGATCACCGGAACCTTTTGCAATCTTCGCAGCCTGTTTGAGAAGCACAGAGGCCGGTGGAGTCTTGGTCACAAAGGTGAATGACCGATCGGCATATACTGTGATAACGACGGGAATAACTGTACCTTCCTGGTTTTGTGTCATCGCATTATATGCCTTGCAGAACTCCATGATATTGACCCCGTGCTGCCCTAGAGCAGGCCCGATGGGAGGGGATGGAGTTGCTTTACCTGCCTTAATCTGAAGCTTTATATTCGCTATAACCTTTTTTGCCATTACGACCACCCCAATTCTTTCTCATCACCTCGTAGCCTTATCAATGCTGAACAACTTGGATAAAATCTAGCTCAACCGGCGTTGACCTGCCAAATATACTGACGATGACCCTTAATTTACCCTTCTCCGGCTTGACCTCATCCACAACCCCGTCAAAGTTAGTAAATGGACCATCAATTATCCTCACATGATCGCCTACCTCAAACCTGAATTTGGGCTTTGGTTTCAGAGTTCCCTCGTTAATCCTGGTTTTCAGGTTGTCCACGTCCTTATCGGGGATCGGAGATGGCTTCTCCTTGCCCCCAATAAATCCCGTCACCTTCGGTGTCCCTTTGACAAGATGCCACGTTTCGTCATTCATCTCCATTCTGACGAGAATATATCCGGGGAAAAATTTTCGCTTGGATGTTTTCTTTTCTCCGGAAACCAGTTCTACGATATCTTCTTCAGGAATAAGGATATCCGAAAACTGCTCCTGCACCCCTGCTGCCTCTATTCTTTCCTGCAGGGAGAGTTTCACCCTGTTTTCAAAACCGGAATATGTATGAACCACATACCATTTGAACGCCATAAGCTTTAACCTAAAACCAACCTTATTGCTTTAGACAATCCAAAATCTACGATACCCAGAAATATGGATACAATTATCACCACAATTATCACAACAGAAGTGGATGCAAGGGTTTGCCTCGGAGTAGGCCATGTCACCTTTTTTAATTCAATTTTTGCCTCTTTTAAAAAGTTAACTATTTTTTCAGCAATTATTTTTATCTTATTCATCAGAGCAATCCCTTTACATATAAGCTCAGATCTTCCGTCACTTTTCCATCGTACAGGGTCAGCGACCGCGCCTTTTTCTCATTGCCTCCCAATGAAACGAAACAAGTCTCTTTGAAGCAAAATGGCAGGCCAGGAGGGACTTGAACCCCCAGCATCCGGATTTGGAGTCCGGCGCTCTATCCATTGGAGCTACTGGCCTGTTCATTGTGCTGCATATTGCTTAAGCAAAGAGAATTTATTTAGTTTCCCTGTGAAGCTTATGAGATCGACAAAATTTACAATATTTCATCAACTCAAGGCGATTCTGCATGGTCCGCTTATTTTTAGTGGTAGTATAATTTCTCTGCTTACAAACTGTACAGGCCAAAGTTATAATATTTCTCATAATTTCCCTACTTTTGCTGTAATGGAGCCCACGACCAGGATTGAACTGGTGACCTCATCCTTACCAAGGATGTGCTCTACCAACTGAGCTACGTGGGCTTATGAGTTCACCAAGAGGACTCCAAATTTCCATGAAGCCCGTATAATCAGCGCGTCGAACCATATCTTCAAAAAAGAGTCATAAAATGGAGCGGGAAACGGGATTCGAACCCGCGACCCTCAGCTTGGAAGGCTGACGCTCTAGCCCCTGAGCTATTCCCGCCCTCAAAATATATCGAAGTCTATCCCTGAAGGTTCCTGCTCATTTCATTTTCCTGATGGAGGGGGGAGGATTCGAACCTCCGTAGGCTTCGCCGGCAGATTTACAGTCTGCTCCCTTTGGCCACTCGGGTACCCCTCCAGTTGCATCACCAAATGCTGGAGCTGGCGATGGGACTCGAACCCGCAACCTGCTGATTACAAATCAGCTGCTCTACCTGTTGAGCTACGCCAGCCGACTTACTAACCAGAACGGAAACTTCTTTCACATCGTATCAAAAGAGCGGTTAAAATCTCCCGAAAAGAGAAGCCTCTAATAATAATTTCGTTATTAAAATTTGTCAATAATTATTTTTTATTTTTTTGTGCTGAAAGGTTTGTGTATCGGCTCAGCATATATAAGAAAACACTCTAGAGTAAAGATTTGAGTCTTAATGAATCCATCGCATAGACTGCATTTTCCAAAGGTAATAATTACCCCGTCTTCAAACTCCGCTACATGATATGGTAGACCTATTTTTCACGTGTCGGCGCCTCTTTCGCCTCCATGCACAATGTACAGCATCAAACTTCATCTTGAGCTTGGAGATGCATCATAGCTATATTTACATGCCGGATTAGCCAGGAAGCATTGTCAGCATAACCTGACTGCCCTACCTTTCAGGTGTCTCTTGTTGTTTGAATTTGCACCGGCCGGCTGCTATCTAGACCATAGACTGATGCTCGCCAATAACCTCAGCAGAAAATATGTAGACATTGGCATCTTTTTCTTTCCATGCATCACGTAGAAGGCCTGCTTTGTGACATGTTTCCTGAAGAAATACCAACCTGTCCCATCCATACTCCGTGGCAACCTGTGGTAGCAAAAGGCCGGAGTAGAAGCCCTTGGTTATGTAAAGACCGTGGATACCCACCTCTATTTCATTTATGTCCCTAATCCTTTTGAGGGGGCTCAGTATGGATATCTCGATAGCTACATTCTTGAATTCGTCCGGCTTCAAGGGAGGAAAGCGTGGGTCATCAAAGGCGGCTGCCAAAGCCATTTCTTCCACAGTTTGGTAAAGTGGTTTTCTTGCCTCTATATACCCGATACAACCTCTGAGACTATCATGTTTTTTAAGGGTTACAAACGCGCCTTTCTTCTCTTTTAGGACTTCCGAACCCAATCGGAACTCTGGGTTAGGCTTGCCCGTTAGCCTGGCCTCTATTGTTTTTCTTGCGATAGCAAGAAGCGCCTTTTTTTCCATCTCTAACAGGGCCATAATATTCCTTTCCCGATATCGTCATAACTATATGGCTGATATGGCTTTCAATAAAATAGATATTTGTAACGAAGCAACAATTTTGGATCGATGATCGCTATTTACGCGATGCATAACTTGCTCTATTCGGTACAGCCCCGGATATTATGAGGAATTGGGGGCACGACAAACCCCGCCTGCGCAAAACCTAATCTTTTTTGAGATTCAGGAATCCAGGCCATTATAAAAAACGGCCGAGGCATACCCGACAACGCTTGTTCTGTCTCCCGTCACATCTCCCGAGTTGGCATATTTCAGCAGCCTGGCCCTATCTGCACCCAATTTTTTTGAAGCCATCATAGTCACAGCAGCCGGCCCACCGCCGCAAGCTTCAGACAAATTTTTTTCCAAATCTTCCAAGAGTCCCCTGCCGTCCATCTTCTCTACACGTTTTAGCACTACCGAATCAAGCTTCACCGCCTTTTCATAAGAATGGAAATGTGAAAGATCGGAACTTCCCACAATCAGGATATTCCTGCCATTTGTTGCATTGACTATGCTCCGAGCAAGGGTTTCGCAGGTCTCACGGTCTTGCTCTCCCATAACGATAGGAACAAAGCGAAACTTTCCGAGTACGACCTGAAGAAAAGGGAGTTGAATCTCGATCGAATGCTCCTGAGAATGAGCGGCCGGTATGTAGGATATTATTTCACTTTGCGCCATGATAGCGTGCGCCAAGGGCACATCTACGGGAACAACGCCTAATGGCGTTTCGTATCCGCCCCTGTCATATATGGAAACGCCGCGGAAAAAGGCCCTGTGACTCGGACCCAGAACAAAGACAGCATCAAAGGCTTTTCTCTTTATGATTTTATAAGCTATTGCGGCAATCTGGCCTGAATAGGCATATCCTGCATGGGGGACAATTAGGCCTCTGATACTGCCGTCTATCTTCACATCAGGCGCACGAAGCAAGAATTCCTCTATATCCGCCCGTAAAACTTTGGGCCTGTCCGGATACCAGGATCCCGCAATAACTGACTTTCTGATATCTTCGTCCATCACTTCTCTCCTGTTTAACCATGTCAGCTATCACATACAAGCAATGTATGACCTATAGTGTATGCACTGTCTTTTCTTTACGCAACCCCAATAATTATTTCAACCTCCACATCACTCCGCGGGCGGTGTCTGAAATCTCTATTCCCATCCCAAGAAGCTCCTTCCTGATCTCATCAGAAGCCTTCCAATCACCTCTCATCCTCGCCACTTCTCTTTCTTCAAGAAGTCGAAGAGCCTCTTTGCCCAATCTCTCCTCCTCGAAATTCATGATCCCCAGCACTTCATCAATTCTTGTGAGAACGTCCAGCACAGTGTCTCTTTCCCTTTCAGTCAATTGCCCGAGGGAGAGCGGAACACTCAACTTCCCTACGAATTCAAAGAGAGAGGCCATTGTATCAGATATATTGAAATCATCATCCATGGCATCGGTGAAGCTCTGTTTGATGTCATATACAAGTTGATCAGTATCCTGGTATCCGCTGCCGGGTGCATAACGAATCAAGCGCTGAACAAAGCGGTCCAGCTTCTTGACCGTATTTTTTGCCGTCTCCAGGGCACCAAAAGAGAAATTAAGGGGCTTGCGGTAGTGAGTGCCGAGCAGAAAAAACCTGATTTGTCTGCCGCCATATCCCATGGTTTCCAGATCTTCTATAGTCTTAACATTATTTAAGGAGCGGGACATTTTTTTGCCATCCACCATCACCAATTCCGTATTAATCCAATAATTGGCCGGACGTTTGCCAGTTACGCCTTTCCCTATGGCCATGACATTTTCACAGTGAGGAAAGATAACATCGGCTCCGCTCGCATGAATATCAAAATTGTCTGCTAAAAACTTAAGGGAAATAGCTGCACACTCAAGGTGCCAGCTTGGCCTTACGTTTCCCCAGCGGGTTTTGAAATAAATCCCCCTCTTCAATTCATTTAGAGAAGACCTTTTCAGGAGAGCAAAATCCACAGGGCTGTCTTTTTCATAGTCATCCAATTCAATTGTCTTACCGGGTTTAACTTTTTTAAGGTCAATGTTAGACAGGCGACCATAATCGTCTATTTTTGATATATCAAAGTAAACAGACCTCAATTTTTCGTAGGCGTGACCTCTTTCTACAAGTCTCTCAACAAGGTGCACCATGGCTTCGACATTTTCACTGGCCCGAGGATAGACTTCCTCTTGTTTGATATTCAACTTTTTAATATCGTCCAAAAATTTTCTTGTATATCTCTCTGTATATGTATTCAAGTCCATATTTGCCCGTTCGGCTTCCTTAATGGATCTGTCGTTCAAATCAATTATGTTCGTAATGTGCCTGACCTTAAATCCTTTAAACTCAAGGTAGCGCTGAATCAGGTCTGAAACAACAAAACGTCGATAGTTGCCTACGTGGGGAACTTCATGAACCGTAGGTCCACAAGAATGCATCATAACTTCTTCGGAATTGATTGGTTTGAAAAATTCCTTCTCTCTTGACGACGTGTTGTACAAACGTAAGGTAGACTGTTCCTTGTCGGCAAAGAGTTCCGTGCTTAGGTACCGCTCTCCCCCGTCAGGAAATATCACAACGATGAGCCCGTTTTCCATTTCTCTGGCCTTCCGCATAGCCACATACATGGCAGCACCCGAACTCATCCCGACAAAGAGACCTTCTTCCCCGGCCAGTCTCCTTGCGGTTTCGAACGCCTCCTCGTCAAGAATATTTATCTTTTCATCTAATCGGTTCTTATCATAGATGCCCGGTCGGTAAGATTCCTTCATATTTTTTAAACCCTGGATTTTATGCTTCAGATAGGGTTCAACGCCTACTATTCTAATGTCCGGATTATATTCCTTGAGGCGTTTCGAAACTCCCATAGCAGTGCCGGTCGTCCCTAGGGTTGCCACCACCATCGTCACAGCCCCGTCCGTCTGCTTCCAGATTTCTTCACCCGTGCCGTGATAATGAGCTAGCGTATTGTCGGCATTATTAAACTGGTCAGTACCAAAATACTTTCCAGGGTTCTCGAGCATCATATTATATGCCACCTCGATAGCCCCATCTGTGCCAAGGTTTGCCGGAGTTAAGTATAGCTCAGCTCCCATGGCCTTAAGGATTCTCTTTCTTTCCTCACTTGCAGATTCAGACATGGCCAAGCATAATCTATATCCCTTGGCCGCAGCAACAAGTGCAAGACCGATTCCGGTATTACCGCTCGTAGCCTCGAGTATGATCTTATCGCTCGACAGCTCCCCCCTCTTTTCCGCTTCGTTTATCATATGAAGGGCTATCCTATCTTTTACAGAACCTCCAGGATTAAAATACTCAAGTTTCGCATAAATCTTAACCTTCTTGCTGGGATTAAGTTTGCGAATTTCCACGAGGGGGGTATTTCCGATACTGTCTAAAATGCTCTTATATGTCTTTTTCATGATGATATTATTGATAAAATGTGGATAGTCTTGGCAGAATTAAGAATGTAAGCGACAATGGCCGTTACAGTCTAAGAGATTGATTTGGCTTCGGCCTATGTCACTGTTGCGAATACTCACATTATCTGTACAGATTCCTCTCGGAATTTGCTCTCCATGCCTCAGAATATTTGATTAAACTGAAAGGTAATTAAACAGTTTGCAGTTTTTGCCAAGATCGTCAAGAGGATTTTGAACCTTCAACTGTCAAACTTAGGCACAGGAATCTTGACGAATTGTACTCCTTCCTCTTTTAAGATCTCTTCTTCGTTCTCGGTAGTAATCCCTCTGATATTTCGTCCTTCTTCCTCGCCATGATGGATTCTCAGGGCCACTTCAGTAAACTTCTTACCGACATCATCGAAATTCTTGTCTAGGTATTCATGAAACAATTTTAGAGCCTTCGGCAGCGATAATTCCTCAAGACCACTCTTGTTAGATGCCTTAACGTCCTTTCCCATGATAGAAATTGTAGAGAGCATAATCCCAACTTCAGAACTTCCACAAGTAGGACAAATTACCAGCTTCTGGTTCTGCTGCTTTTCAAATGCACTCCTGTCATTGAACCATCCTTCGAATTCGTGACCCTTTTCACATCTCAAGTCGTATATGATCATGGACTATTTTCCCTGAATTAAACTAAATTCGCAAAAAAATAATATAGACATTTAGAGTTTAATTATATATCTTCTGAAAAAATATCACTGAATCATGTCGGGATGTGGCCCAGTCCGGTAGGGCACTGCGTTCGGGACGCAGGAGTCGCGCGTTCAAATCGCGCCATCCCGACCATTCTCTTCCCCCAGTCGGAAATAACCCATGTATATAAACCCTTGAAAGCCTGTCTGGAGCGTCACTATTCCTAACCACCGCCAATTACAGAAGCCATCTTGAAGATCGGGAGGTACATGCAAATAATCATTCCTCCGACAACCCCCCCAAGAAAAACCATCAGGACAGGTTCGAGCAATGATGTCATGGCTGCCACAGCTGCATCTACTTCATCGTCGTAAAAATCGGCAATCTTGGAGAGCATCAGATCAAGGGCCCCTGTAGCCTCACCGACTGCAATCATCTGAACGACCATCGGAGGGAATATGCCAGTTTCCGAAAGTGGTTCCGCTATGGTCTTCCCCTCGCTGATACTATGTCTGGTTTTTATTATAGCATTCTCAACTATCTTGTTTCCAGCGGTTTTACTGACGATACTTAGACCCTCCAGAATCGGAACACCACTGCTCAACATGGTTGCCATGGTTCTCGTAAATTTCGCCACCGCAACCTTGTTCAATAGCGGGCCGAATACAGGCGCCTTCAAGGTCAGGGCATCAATCCTAAGCCTTCCTTTTTCCGTACGGTAATATCTTTTAAAAGCATATATGACCAGAACAACTCCAACAACCATAAAAAGAAAATAACTTTGCACGAACTGGCTGGTGCTGATGAGAAATTGTGTAGGTGCCGGCAATTGACCGCCCATACCTTCAAACAGCTTCTGAAATACGGGAATGACTTTAAGCAACAGTAGGGCAAGAACAGCTACAGAGATGACAAGTACACTGGCAGGATAAGTCATAGCACCCTTGACCTTGCTTTTCAATTTCATCGCCTTTTCCATGTAAGTAGAAAGGCGGTTAAGAATAATGTCAAGGGTACCACCGCTCTCTCCGGCAGCCACGAGATTGACAAAAAGATCATCGTAGACTTTGGGGTACTTTTTCAAAGCTTCATGCAATGTCGCTCCACCTTCAATCTCCTCCTTTACAGACGTGATGATATTAGCAAAGGCCTTGTTCTTCTCCTGCTGGGCGAGCAGATCGAGACACTGGATGAGGGGCAGGCCTGCGTTTATCATAGTAGAAAATATTCGAGAAAAGACTACTATTTCCTTCTCTTTCACCTTCTTGCCAAAGCGCAGATATTCGGCAAGATCTTTTGGTTTTCTCTTTACGGTGATTGATTTAAGGCCCTGGCGACGAAGGAGGCCCCTGACCATGCTTTCATTAGTGGCTGCCATCTCTCCTTTTTTTAACTCGCCTCGTATTGTCGCGGCCTCCCATAAGAATTCTGCCATAATTGAAACCTCCTTCAAACCCTCAGACCTTTCCGGACGTTCTCAATATCTCATAAAAAATAATTCCTGCCGCTACCGAAACATTCAGTGAGTCTATCTTGCCAATCGTCGGAATAGAGAAAAGAAAATCACATTTTCTTCTGATGAGCGGTCTCATGCCCTTACCCTCGCTACCCATTACGAGGCCGATATGTCCATGATAGTCAAAAGAAGCTAAATTTGTGCCTGATGCAGGATCAGTACCATATATCCAAAATCCTTCGTTCTTCAAATAGTCGATAGTATTGGCCAGATTAACCACCGTGGCAATGGACGTATAGTTAGCGGCACCAGCTGACGCTTTTATGGCGGTTCCTGTCACAGATGCGGAACGATCATCTGGTATAATAACTCCATTAGCGCCGAAACAATGAGCCGTCCTTATAAGTGTGCCCAGATTTTGAGGATCTGTAATGCAATCGAGGATGAGAATCAAATTATATTTGAGATCAGGATGACGGTTTGCAATGATATCATCCACACTTACATAGGTGAAGGGCTCACAGAAACCGACTATACCCTGATGACGTCCCCCACCCGCCTTCGTGTCCAAGTAACTTTTCTCCCTGAACTCTATATCAACACCCTTTTGTTTCGCCAGTTTCAGGACCGTCTGGAGGATTTTCCCTCCCCTGCCGCGGGCAACAATGATTTTATTTACCCTCCCAGTCTGGCTCTTGAGATCCTCTAAGAGGGGATTAATGCCAAAGATTACCGGCATACCACATTACTCCACCAATTTCGCTGACATGATCAAAGTGGAATTTAAGTTTGATAATAAGGCAGTGGATGATAAATGCAATAAATTTATACTGCTTTTTGTCGTATTATAAGACCTTCTGTGATTTCAGACACAATCTCTTCGACTTTTTGAACCGGATCTGCTGCCTGTATGATGGGCCTGCCAACAACAATATAGTCGGCTCCACGCGCTATGGCATCTCTGACTGTGGATATTCTCTTCTGATCATCAATCGCCGACGTTGCCTCTCTGATACCAGGGGTTACAATAATAAAATCATTTCCACAGACTCTCCGAATATCGGCAATATCACGGGCAGAAGCTATTACGCCGGAAATGCCGGAATCCATCGCGAGCCTTGCCAGACGCAACGTGACCTCGCGCGCGGAACCGTTGAATCCCATTTGCTCGAGATCGCCATCATTAAGACTTGTCAGTACGGTAACAGCAAGGATTATGGGGCGGGGCAGGGCCGTTTCTTGCGCGGCCCTATTGACAGCGGCAACGGTTTTTTCCATCATTTCTCTTCCGCCGAGGGCATGGACGTTGAACATATAAACGCCTTGTTGAACAGCCCCGACAGCGGCTCCGGCGACTGTATTGGGAATATCATGAAACTTCAGATCTAAAAATACTTTCTTGCCGCCTTCTATGATTTTCTGAACTATGTATGGACCATATCTTGTATAAGATTCTTTCCCGACCTTGAAAATTTCCAATTGATCCCGAAGACGTTTGATCCATGCCATTGCTTCTTCGATGCCCTTGCTGCCATCAAGGGCAAAGATCAGCATCTCCCGTGGATTTTTACTCAGTGTACTCCTCATCATCAACAAATTCCGTATCATCCAACATGGGTTTGTAGTCCACCTTGATGCCCTGCAAATAGTCGGGATTCGCATATGTTACTTGCCCGGCGGCTATTTCTCTCAAGGAAGCTACGATTTCTCTGTTATTCTTGATATCCGTCAGAGGCTTAGCACCCTTCAGCAATTGCCTTGTCCTCTTTGCGGTCAATATAACCAGGGCAAACCGATTTTTTGCTGCCTTCAGCGAGTCCTCTACAGTTATTCTTGCCATATTTCCACTGACCTCCTCATAAGACAAAAAGATTCTTTACCTTGTATGTTAATCTCTCTCTTCTACTCTTCTCCGCCACATATATCGATCTCAGAGTGTCGATGGCGGTTTCAAGATGATCATTAAAAATTATATAATCATACCATACTATTTCCTTGATTTCATCTAAAGCCTTTGACAACCGTTTATCTACATCCTGTTTGCTTTCACCCCCCCTGCCGCGCAATCTTTTTTCCAATTCGACTTTTGACGGGGGAAGAATAAAAACAAATACACCGCCAGGATAATTTTCCCCCAGCGTCATTGCACCGCGCGTGTCAAGATCTAGTATTAGATCACATCCTTTCTGTAAGAACTCTTTCATCATTTTCAACGATGTGCCATAGAGGTAGCCATAATTTTCCTCCCATTCAGCAAATTCTCCCCGGGCTACTTTATCTCTGAACACCTCCTCAGAAATAAAGTAATAGTCTTTTCCGTCCTTCTCTCCGAGACGACACGGCCTTGTGGTATAGGAAACTGAAAACAGCAAATTTGGACACATCTTCACAACTTCTCGCAGAATGGAGGTCTTGCCGGTCCCTGAAGGTGCTGAAACTACGATATACAATTCTCCCATATCCTGCGAATCTCTCTTACTCAATATTCTGTACCTGTTCTCTTATTCTGGAAAGCTCGCTCTTGATGTCGACTACCTTTCGCGAGATCTCTGCGTCACTGCTTTTTGAGCCTATAGTATTCGCCTCTCTAATCATCTCCTGGATCAGGAAATCCATGCTCCTCCCGATGGCATCACCAAACTGCAAAAGATCACGAGACTGCACGATGTGGCTGTTAAGACGGACGATCTCCTCGCTAATGTCGCTTTTTTCGGCCATAATAGCTACTTCTTGTTGCAGTCGCAGTTCATCAAGTGCAAGCCCTCCAGCAAGCTCCTTCACTCGCTCTCCAAGTCTTATCTGATACTCTGAGACAACCTTAGGCGCCCGTAACGAGATCGATTCAAGAGACCTTACAATCAGGTCCAGCCTCAGGAGCAAGTCATCGCCTACGTTTTTCCCTTCTTTCTGTCTCATCTCTATTAAAGCAGCCATTGCCATATCAAGTACTGTTCCTAACTCTCCCCAGACGGCACCCATATCCAGGCTGGGCTCCTTCTGTACAAAGATATCTCTGAATCCGGTCATCATGCTCAACGTAATCTCTCCTTCAAGCTTAAACTCTTGTCGTAATTGCGCAAGTAACTCATAATAATTGCGAATGAGCGGAAGATTCAATTCATACCTGCTTTCGACAACGGGAGTGTTGTCGGAATCCATTCTGATGATTGCCTCTATCCTGCCGCGAGTAAGTTTACTGCTAATTCTTTTCTTGATGTCCAGTTCCAAAGGAGAAATGCTGGTAGGCACCCGCAGGGAAATCTCCAGGTAACGATGGTTGAGAGACTTCATTTCCACTGTATATTTCCTGCCGTTTTGGACAGACTCGATTCTGCCGTAGCCGGTCATGCTTTGAATCATCACGTACTCCTAATCAATACCAAATAATAACCTGGGTTTTCTTCATTCAGCTGCCATATATAGGGATATCGCGACTCCATTTTAATGTTATCAACTTTTTAGGACGTAAACCTAATGTTTCAACTGCACGAGATATTTTGATCTCATTCTCTTAAACATTTCAATGACCGCCTTTTCTCCATAATCAGGGTAGGTCCAGGGCAGGGATTGAAAGGACTTGTCCATATAGATTAGGGTCAGATCGGCATAAATGCCATCTCTCAAGTAGGGGCGATGAGCATAGCCTTTGCCGGTCGCCAAAATTAAATGAGATTGAGACATATACCCGGGGTCAATATTAACCCTTCTCTTTCCACCCTCTGAAGTTTTGCTCTCTATTTCATTTGTCCATAGCTTCACATCTGGCAGTGATTCGGGTCTAATCAACGTATCAAAAAAAATAAATCGTCTTTCCAGAGGCGATCCCATTTCTTCTGTATAGTAGTTAGTGTAATGGAACGACATCGGCGCACCAACAAAATCAATGTCTCCATAGCATTCAGATAATGTCTCCAGAATGCCTTTCAGCAAATTGCCGTCTGCATATATGTGGCTCATGAGCAATTTTACCGCCTCCGCAGGCCGTGGTTTGCTCATAAAGCCTCTTTAAGCTCATCAAGAGAAATAGTTGCCGTTCCGACCTTTCCTACAACGATACCGGCAGCTATATTGGCTAGAGCTGCCGCTTCCTTAAAAGTCGCCCCAGACGCCACACAGAGGGCTAGCACGCCGATGACCGTATCCCCAGCGCCGGTGACATCGAATACCTCTCTCGCCTGAGCTGGAAAAGCGGTATGTGTCGTCTTATCATTGCTTTCAAAAAGATTCATTCCTTCTTCACCGCAAGTGACAAGAAGCGACTTGAAATTAAATTTGCGCAGAAGCGTCTTTCCTATTTTGACAATGTCATAGGCATCCATAACATCCACGCCCGCAGCACGGCCGGCCTCAAGGTGATTGGGCGTAATGATGTCGAAGCCCTTATACAGAGAAAAATCGCTCTGCTTCGGATCAATGCACACGGGGATGCCGTTCTCGGATGTTATTTGGCGAATACCATCAAGAAGATGCCTCGTTACGACTCCCTTATTGTAATCCGAAATGACTACGGCTCCCAGCTTATTGCGCAGTTTTTTTGTGTACCTTACTATCTTCTCTACACTGCTTGGCCGAATAGGCTGTCTGCTTTCCTCATCAAATCTCATAACCTGCTGACCATGAGCCACAATTCTGGTTTTTAATGTAGTAGGACGGTTCCCTACTACAACAATCCCATCTGTATCTATTTGTCTATTACGGAATTCCAAGAGCAACCTCTTTCCCATGCTATCAGCGCCTATAACTCCTGCCCCGTATACTTTGCCACCTAGGGAAAAGATGTTATTCAATACATTGGCACAGCCCCCAAGCAAGAGAGAGTCCGATTGGACTTCCACGACAGGTACAGGGGCCTCCGGCGAAATCCGCACAACCTTACCCCATATGAAATGATCGACCATGATATCACCAATCACCAGGACCTTTGATGCAGGAAAGTTGTTGATAATCTCCAGTCCCCTCTTCTTGCTAAGAATTCTTTTCATAGACGCAACACCAATCCTCCTAAGATTCCCTATCTGCAAATTGAACAGCGACAATTATTCGGCTTTTTCTTGGGGCAGTCATGCTATTATCATGACCACTTTTTGTCAATCCTTTTCTCGGTGTACTATATCCTGCCGATGCACGGTATAATCCTTATTGACTTAGCTTTTATTATCAAGTAAAAAATACCTGCCAAGGGTAAAACTTATCGATGATATTGAGTATTAATCCATGCTCCGAGCTTTACTTTTAGTGACTATGGGCGTAGCGATCACTGCTTTTATGTCCGGTTGTGCAGTTGCCTTCGCCTTTATGACTCCGGATGAAAATATGATTCATAGGGTGGCCAATATCTGGGCCAAGATGCTCCTTGCCATTGCAAACACTAAGGTTGAGATTGTCGGTGCTGAAAATGTAATCATGGGAAAACCACAAATCTTCATGGCCAATCATCAAAGTGATTTCGATATATTGATCGTCCTTGCTCACCTTCAAGGCCAGTTCCGCTGGATAGTCAAGAAGGAACTCTTCCAGATCCCCCTTTTTGGAAGGGCCATGCAAAGTGCCGGATACATAGAAATCGACAGAGAAGACCGTGAAAAGGCAATGCTGAGCCTTGATAAGGCAGCCATGAAGATCAGGGAAGGGAAATCAGTGATGTCTTTCCCCGAGGGAACAAGAAGCAAGGATGGAAGGATCAAGCCATTCAAGCACGGCATGTTTTACCTTGCCATAAAATCTGGCGTTCCTATAGTGCCCATATCCATCATAGGTGCTGGGGAAATCATGCCCAGGAGGTCACTGCGGATAAAACCTGGAAAAATCACCATGGTCATAGACAAGCCAATAGATATAAGCGGATATTCCATTGAGAACCGACAGGAGCTTATAGATAGGGTACAAAATATAATCGCCAAAAATTATGACGCACGATCAGTTACGCAAGCTGCATGATATAAAGCGGTTGGCCATTTAAGAATGGTCTTTTCATTGATGCACATACCTATAATTTACCGTTCCTTAAGGCGCGGGATGGTACCAACAATTGTGAGATGAACGAGTGAAATTGGATGACCGGAAAGTAAGAGAAATTTGGGGGGCGAGTTGCCTGGCTGGCGCCATTTTCCTCCTGCTGTGCTTAGCCTCCTACCACCCTCTTGATCCATCGTTTACGCATTTTGTGAGCGATAATACGAAGACCCACAACCTCGTAGGGTCAGTGGGATCACATACTGCGGATTCTCTAATTAGGCTACTGGGCATCGGCGCATTCATCATTCCTTTTTTCTTACTTATAGTATCGTTCAGGTATTTCCTGGACGAGCCTTTTAAGATTAATCTGGCTGGCGTCACCGGTCTTGCCGGTCTTATCTTCGCCACTTCCGCACTCCTTGCAACGAGTTTGGCAAACGTTCAAATATATGGCGTTAAGCTCAGGGCTGGAGGTCTGTTGGGAGCCTCGTCATCAGGGCTGCTGACCAATTATTTGAATCAGGCAGGCACATACATCATCCTCTTGCTTGTGCTTATAATATCTCTGATTATCATGGTTAACCTGTCGCTGGTTTCTGTGAGCAAAAGGTTTAAAGATATCGTGGTTATTTTGTGGGCAGGGTTGAAAGGATTCTCTTCCAAAAAAACAGACGTGCTGAAAGAACGAAGGGAAAGAGCGGCCGAAAGAGAAAAAATCCCCAAAACAGTCCCGCTGATTGATGCCCAATCGCCATCAGCAGAAAAGATGAAACGAAAAAGGGCGGAGCAGACCCATTTTGATTTCATTCAACAGGAGGGCGCCTTCAAACTGCCGCCGCTTACGCTTTTAGAACAGGTTGAACGAAAAGATACGAGGATAAAGCGGGAAAGCCTGATAATGAATTCCCGGATCCTTGAAAAGAAACTTGCCGACTTCGGCGTCGAGGGGAAAGTGGTTGAAGTTAAACCAGGTCCTCTTATCACGATGTATGAACTAGAGCCCGCACCTGGAGTAAAAATAACCAAGGTCACTAATCTGTCCGATGATCTCGCATTGGCGCTGAGAGCGCCCAGTATCAGAATTATCGCACCGGTTCCCGGCAAGGCAGTCATCGGCATTGAAATACCCAACCATGAACGGGAACCAGTACATCTGAAAGATGTCTTGGATAACGATACTTTTCTTGAATCTCAATTCAAACTCCCCATTGCTCTGGGCGAAGATATCATAGGAACCCCGGTGATCACTGACCTTGCCAGGATGCCCCATCTCCTGATTGCCGGCACGACGGGATCGGGGAAAAGTGTATCTCTTAACGCCATGATATGTAGCATCCTATTCAAAACACCCCCTGATGATACTAAGTTTCTCATGATCGATCCTAAGAGACTAGAACTATCTGCATATGAAGGAATACCGCATCTGTTACACCCCGTTGTCGTTGACCCTAAAAGGGCCTCTCAGGTTCTCAAGTGGGCCGTAGAGGAAATGGAAAAGCGGTACCAGACGATTGTCGAACTAGGTGTCAAAAACATCGAGGCATACAATAAGCTGATAGACAAGAAGCTGAAAGAGAAAACTATTCATCGTCTCAATACAGATAGAGAAGGAGAATCTGCTGGTGAAGTACCATCCACACTGCCGTATATCGTAATCATCATCGACGAACTCGCAGACCTGATGATGGTGGCTCAGAGAAACGTGGAAGAATCACTCGCCCGGCTCGCCCAGATGGCCAGAGCAGCGGGGATTCATTTGATATTAGCCACCCAGAGACCTTCTGTTGATGTTATCACAGGTGTCATAAAAGCGAACTTCCCTACGAGGATCTCATTTCAGGTGTCCTCAAAGGTCGACTCACGGACGATTCTCGACCAGCTGGGTGCGGAAAACCTCTTGGGTTCAGGCGACATGCTCTTTATGCCTCCCGGCACGTCCAAGTTAACCCGGATTCATGGGCCGTATGTGTCCGAGAAAGAAATAGAAAGAATAGTAGACTTCGTAAAGAAACAGGCCAGACCTTCCTACGATGAAACAATAACTGAATACCGTGCAGATTCTTCGGATACGGAGAAATCGGACGGTGAATTTGACGAAAAATATGATGAAGCCGTAGAGCTGGTAACTGAGCTGGGGCAGGCTTCAATCTCTCTGGTACAGAGATACCTGAAGGTTGGCTATAATCGGGCCGCCCGCATGATCGAACGCATGGAGGCAGAAGGAGTCGTTGGGCCATCGGACGGCGTTAAGCCGAGGAAAATACTGGCCAGAAAGATCTCCCGTTGAATCGTGGAAACGTCCATATCATAAGCCTGGGATGTCCAAAGAATCTGGTTGACTCCGAGGTCATGGCTGCGCTCCTTGCAAAAAGCGGCTATCGCATCACTTCTCAAGCGGACGAAGGGCACATCATCCTCATTAATACATGTGCATTCATTCTGCCTGCGAAAGAAGAATCCATAGACGAAATCCTCAAGATTGCCGAGTGGAAAAGCCAGCGAAAGGGTGCCTGTACCCATCTGGTCGTAACAGGTTGCCTGCCGCAGCGATACGGAAGAGCTTTAGAAAGAGAGCTACCCGAGGTTGACCTCTTCCTTGGGGTCGGGGAAATAGGAAACATCGTTGATCACCTGAATGGTTTAACTCAGACAGAAGCGCCACGCCGCCGTTCTATCATAGACAAACCCACCTTCCTGATGAACGCGAAAACTCCGCGTCTCATATCGACATCCCCTTACACCAGCTATCTCAAGATCGCCGAAGGTTGCTCCAATCGCTGCTCCTATTGTATAATTCCGACTATCCGGGGAAGGGCAAGGAGCAGGGCGGTGGAAGATATCTTGATGGAGGCTGAATCTCTTTCCATGCGCGGGGTAAAGGAGGTTATCATCATTGCCCAGGACACCACAGCCTACGGGCGCGATCTGAAAGGCAAGCCAAGTCTCGCCGACCTGCTCCGGTGTCTGGCATCCGTAAAGGGCATGCGCTGGGTAAGACTCATGTACGCGCATCCGGCGAATCTCACCGATGGGACCCTTGAATCCATAGCAAGCAATGAGAACGTCTGCAATTATATGGATATCCCCGTCCAGCACATAGACGATGAAATTCTGGCATCCATGAATAGGCGTGGTGACAGCGCTCTGGTCAAAAAAACCATCCGACGGGCGAGAGAGATAATCCCAGGTGTGGCGCTCCGCACGTCCGCCATTGTTGGATTTCCCCGGGAGACACGCGAAAAATTCAACAAGCTCCTTTCCTTCATCAAGGAGACGCGGTTCGATCACCTGGGCGTCTTCACCTATTCCAGAGAGGAAGGCACAAAAGCTGCCTCCTATCCCTCACATATATCCAAAAGGGAAAAAGAGTTGCGGAGACAAATTATCATGGAAGAACAGTCCGTTATCTCTTATCAAATCAATCAGGATCTGATCGGTTCGATCCAGGAGGTCATGATTGAAGGGAAGAGTGATATCCCCGATCATCCGTATGTCGGGCGGTGCCGAAGGCAAGCCCCGGAAATCGACGGCGTTACGTACGTAAAGGGCAAAGATCTCGCAACGGGAAGTCTGCTCTCTTGTAAGATCACAGAAACAACTGAATACGACCTTTTCGCAGAGGCATTGCCGTAAAATCCTTCCCGCTTTTCGCAAGAAAAATAAATTCCCCTCTTTTATGACCCGGACAAGTTCCGGCTTTTTTCGTCGCTTTTTTCCGCTAGTACCATCATTGATCAACTTGCTGATTTTGCTGGCTGATTTTTTAGTTGACAATATGCGGAAAATAACATATGTGATTTTCCACCAGTAACTGTGGGATTATTCCTACTATAATGCTTCCATTTAATTCGCGTTGCATTCCACTTATACGCCACATTGCTTATGCATCGCGTTCGTGCTTCACGAGTCCCCAAGTTTTTTTGTAAAGAACACTTTTTCACTATGTTTTCTAAATCTCAAAAGCGATCAGAAACCTTTTGGGAAAAATACATACGATGTTGAAAGGAGGTAACATGAAAGGCTCCGATGACTACAGTAAGGCGGTAAGCAATCATTATAAACAACTGATGGAATACTGTAAGATCAATCAGGCACGTTTGGACAGAGAGCTCCCACCGCCTCGAGAAGACCTAAACGAACTCCTGGCTGAACGAGGCGTAAGCAGGAGGGATTTCATCAAATGGACGTCCATCATGACATCCGCATTGATGCTGCCTCCTATTTTCCGCCCCGCCCTTGCCACGGCGGCGGAGAATTTCAGTCGCCTCCCCGTTGCGTGGCTCCACTTCGCCGAATGTACAGGCTGCACTGAGGCCTTCCTGCGTACCTCGTACCCTAATGTCGCTGACATAGTGTTAGAAACCATTTCTCTCGAATACCATGAGACGGTGATGGCCGCAGCTGGCAATCAAGCCGAACAGAATCTCGAAAAGTGCATGCATGATTTCAAAAAAAAGTTTGTCTGCGTCATCGAAGGGGCACTGCCCAGGGGGCTTAACGGACAGTATCTTAGACTCGGCCCAAAGGGCAAGACGGCCATCCAGATAGCCAAAGAGGTGACCCGTAGCGCGGCAGCGACCATTTGCATCGGCGCCTGTGCCTGTTACGGAAATATTCAGGCCGCAAGGCCCAATCCCACGGACGCCGCAGGCATCAGCAAGGTACTCGGCATCTCCACAGTCAACATAGGAGGCTGCCCACCTAATGCCGTCAACTTTGTCGGAACACTTCTCCATTATCTCATGTTTGGCGGCATGCCACCCCTTGATTCCATAGGAAGACCAATATGGGCCTATGGACAGAGGATACACGACGTCTGCGAACGCCGGGCTCACTACGACGCGTCAGAATTTGTGGAAGAGTGGGGTGACGAGGGAGCGAAGAAAGGTTGGTGCCTGTATAATGTTGGCTGCAAGGGACCATACACGTATGCAAATTGCGGTAAGGTACGGTTCAATGATGCCGTCTCCTGGCCGGTCATGTCCGGCCACGGCTGCATAGGCTGCACGGAACCCGGGTTTTGGGACACCATGGCTCCACTGGAAAAACCGATCAGCGAGGCTTCTTTAGTAGGCGGGGAACGCACTGTCGATAATATCGGTCTCATATTAACCGGCCTGACAGCAGCGGGTGTCGCTGCGCATGCCGTTGCCAGCGCAATCCGTCACAAGGGAAAAGATGAGGAGGAGAAACATGACTAAGAGAATCATTGTAGATCCCATCACCAGGATCGAAGGGCACTTGAGGATAGAGTGTGAAGTCGATGACAAGAACGTGATCAAGGACGCATGGAGCAGCATCACCCTCTGGCGAGGCATCGAGACAATACTGAAAGGTCGAGACCCCCGAGATGCGGGACTCATCTGCCAGAGATTCTGCGGAGTCTGCACATATGTCCATTATGAAGCAAGCACCATGGCCTGCGAGGACGCGTTCGGCATCAAACCGCCGCCCAATGCCCGGATCATCAGAAACCTGATCCAGGGGTGCTGGTTCCTTGGTGATCACATCATGCACTTCTACCATCTGCACGGACTCGATTGGGTGGATATCGTGAGCGCCCTTTCTGCAGACCCGAAGAAGGCAGTTGAAATGGCCAAGGGCTACAGTTCCAACCCCTACAACTGTTCGGAGACGCACTACAAGGCCGTTCAACAGCGACTCACAAAATTCGTGAAATCAGGCCGCCTAGGGCCTTTCGCGAACGCCTATTGGGGCAATCCTTCCTACAAGCTACCACCGGAAGCAAACCTGATAATCGTCTCCCATTATCTGGATGCCCTTCAAGTATCCAAGGTGGCGGCCCAGATGCAGGCGATCTTCGGCGGCAAGAACCCCCATCCCCAGTCACTGGTTGTTGGCGGTGTAACTTGCGTCATGGATGCCTTGGACGCCCACCAGCTTGGCCAGTATCTTTTCCGCCTGAAGGACTTGCAGAACTTCATTGAGACTGCCTATATCCCCGACGTGTTGCTCGCTGCTGCCTATTATAAAGGCGAGGGCTCTGCGGGAATCGGCGGCGGCGTGAAGAACTATCTCTCCTACGGCGGATTCCCCCTTGATGACGATATGAACACATTCCTCTTCCCCAGAGGAGTCGTAAAGAACAGGGATATCGCCAAGCCACAGAATCTTGACGAGGAGAAGATAACAGAAGAAGTGACACACGCCTGGTACAAGGGCACGGAGCCGGCACACCCCTTCAAGGGAACGACGGACCCGCAGTATACAGGCTATGATGCCAATGGTAATCTCAAGGGCGAAGAGAAGTATACCTGGTGTAAGGCGCCGAGGTACGATGGGCAACCTCACGAGGTAGGGCCTCTTGCACGCATGGTTGTCGGTTATGCAGTGGGAAACGAAAAAATCAAGGCCCTCGTGGATTCAACACTCAAGGCAACTGGCATCCCCGTATCAGCCCTCTTCTCTACCCTTGGAAGGACGGCGGCACGCTGTATAGAGACCAAATACGTTGCAGACCACATCGAAGGCTGGGTGAATGAACTCATCGCCAACGTCAAGAATGGAGATACCCGGACATGGACGCGTTGCGATGTGCCGAGCAAACCCGCCCAGGGGCGCGGCATGACGGAGCCACCGCGAGGGGCCTTGGGACACTGGATAAGAATCGAAAACAAGGTGATTGCAAACTATCAGGCCGTGGTCCCCTCCACATGGAACTGCTCCCCGAGAGACAAGGCAGGGAATCGAGGCCCCTACGAAGAATCCCTTATCGGAACGAAACTCGCCAAGGTGGACCAGCCACTCGAGATACTGAGAACCATTCATTCCTTTGATCCTTGTATGGCTTGTGCGGTACACATCATCGATCCCAAGACAAATGAGATCAGGAAGTTCAGGGTCGCGTAAAGGAAAGGGAGGATAAATATGGAAATAAGACCTGTAAAAGAATGGTCTGCGGCAATCATGATCAACCACTGGGTAATGGCCATAGCCGTACTAGTATTGATTGTGACGGGTTTCTATATCGCCAGTCCTTTTACAATCTATTCAGGCGAGACAGTAAACAAATTCTTCATGGGCAACATGCGTTACGTTCACATCCTTTTCGGGATAATCCTCATGTTCATCTTCATCTGGAGGTTATATCTTGCCTTCTTCTCAAAGTTCCATGCGGACTGGAAGGACTTCTTCTCTTGGCTCGATTTCGACTGCACGTGGAAGCAGATCAAATTCTATCTCCTTATCGAGAAGGAATCACCGTCACACGAAGACTGCATCTATGGCCCCATGCAAGCCCTTGCCTACAGCGGCCTTTTCTTCTTTATCTTTGCCATCGTCATCACCGGTTTGATCCTGATGGGGGCTGGTTATCACGCAGGATTCACAGCCTTCTTTTATAAGATCCTGAAGCCGGTGGAGAACATGCTGGGAGGATTGGCTATCGTCCGCTACGTGCATCATATCCTCACGTGGCTTTTCATCCTTTTCATCGTCGTGCACGTGTATATGGCCTTCTGGTACGACGCCGTCTTGAAGGAAGGGACAGTCTCTTCCATGATCAGCGGGGTGCTTTTCGAAAGAGGAAAGAAATAGGTTATAGAAGGTAACTTTTAAATGGGGGAGAAAGAAGTATCATCTCCCCCATTGTCATTTCTGTGAACGGTATGACAGAGAAAAAGCATATCACCATCCTCGGACTGGGCAACATCCTCCTTCAGGATGAAGGTTTCGGTGTCCATTTTGTGCGTTGGTTCCAGAATAGTTATCGCATCCCGGAAAACGTAAAGGTCGTTGAGGGCGGCACGCTTGGCTACGGACTGCTCGACACAGTATGCAGTTGCGATAAGCTCCTCGTCGTCGACGTGATCAAAACTGCCGAGAAACCAGGCTCGGTCTATCGCTTCACAAAAGAAGAGGTAGACGCGCAGATGTTGGAGCCTACTTCAGCCCATGAAGTATCTTTCCAAGATGTTCTTTGCAAGGCGGAGCTTATCGATGAGCTGCCTGAATGCATCTTCCTCTGTGTTGTTCCCCACAAATACAAAGATATGGGTCTTAAACTTACCCCTTCTATGAGAAATAAATTTTCCACTATGGAAAGGCTTCTGCTAAAAGAGCTTTCTTTAGATGGTGTAAATCTGCTAAAGTCGACCCATGCATGAACTCTCCATCATTTGCTCTATTCTGGACATCATTGAAGAATACTCGGAAGAATACCGCTTCAGCAAGGTGAAGTCCATGAAGCTTTCCTTCGGACGACTGTCCTGCATTGAACCGCAAGCGCTCGAATTCACCTTCGAGGTTCAGTCGAGCGGTACAAAGGCGGACGGCGCCAAACTTGAATTTGATATCAAACCGATCATCATTCGCTGCTTGTCCTGCGAGAAGGACATTGAACTGGAAACATATGAAGCAGTGTGCCCGCTGTGCAACGGCTCGGAGGTGCTTCTCTCCGGTGGAACGGAGGAGATCCAGCTTCTCGAGATAGACGTCGATTAGGGGTTCATAAGTATGTGTCTCGGCTTTCCGGGAAGAATCATATCCATCGATGAAGACAACGTCGCGATTATAGACATCAGCGGCACGAAGCGGGAAGTTTGCCTTGATGTAGTCGATGAGGATGTATCAGTAGGAGATTACGTGATAGCCCACGCCGGCTATGCCATTCATAAGATTGACGAGGCCTTAGCCCTGGAAAAACTGGCGATGTTAAAAGAGATTATAGAAAAAGAGATTTACTGAAAATAGCAAGGAGAAATAAACTTGGCAAAAATAACGGTCGTAAAGAACATCCTTGACGCCAATGACAGGATCGCGGAAGAAAACAGGAAGCTCTTCGATAGGGAGAAGATATACGTTCTCAATCTGATGAGTTCTCCCGGTGCAGGAAAGACGTCACTTGTGGAGAGGACTATCGTGAGCCTTCAGAACAAGTACAAAATCGGTGTCATTGAAGGAGATATCCAGGGTTCAGCCGACGCAGAGAGGATCGCGAGCCTGGGAGTGCCGGTAGTTCAGATCAATACCGGAGGGGCATGTCACATAGACGGTAATATGATCCGTGAGGCCCTGCCGGGCCTCGATCTTGCGCAGATTGACCTTCTCATCGCAGAGAATGTGGGCAATCTCGTCTGCCCTGCTGAGTTCAAGGTCGGAGAGAATACAAAGGTGATGGTTCTAAGCACTCCAGAGGGGTCAGACAAGCCGGCGAAGTATCCCCTCATGTTCCAACAATCGGAGGCCATGATAATCAACAAGATAGATCTTCTTCCCTACGTAGACTTCGACATGGCGCAGGCCAAGAGAGACGCCCTCACCCTAAACCCGAAACTTAAGATATTTGAGGTATCCTGTACGTCTTCAGTGGGCCTTAAAGACTGGTTCGACTGGCTCTCAGGCCGGATTGAATCTTTTCAATCAACGTGAAGTTGCAGGGAATCTCCATCCCAAAGAAATTCCTGAGAAGAGAAAAGCAAGGATGGTCAAGGGGAAAGTGACTTTGCCTTTACTTCTAATGGGTGAGGAGTCGTCTAGCTATTTCTTTATCCCAGCCATCTTCATGGCACGTTCTTTGAGGTAGTTAAGATTGTTTGACTGTCGCATTACCAATCTCTGAACAGCTGCCGGCCCGGCCCCATGGGATGATTCGGTGGGAACGATCGATCCTTGTCCGACTAAGTACTCCACCAAACGGGTAATACGCACCCGGTCTTCGGTGGATACGTCATCTTTGCCTCTGAAGTACTTATCTACATATTTTGTTATATCCGGATTAGTAAAATCTTTCTGACTCGGAATCGTACAAACGACACCGCCGGCAATCTCAGTAGTCAGTTTAGACGCTAACCAAACCGCCTCTACCGCCTGTAGCTTGGCGGCATTCACTAGGAGAGGATCAGGAATATATACTCCGGAAGGATGAGCTTTCCCTTTGTATCCTGAAGCAAGAGCGGTCCCGTATGCTAATGCCGACTGGAATGTCATCTCGACGATCTTGTCCCTGATATGAGTCATTTTGTCACAGCCGTTATAGTCAGCTGCCACGGCTGCTGCTCCACAAGTTAAGTCGCAATGCCCTGATTTGCAGCACGCTGAAGCCAGACGCTGGAGGTGACCAAAAGTAGCAGCAAGTTCTCCTGCAAACTCGTATTCACCGCACATGAAGACCATTTCCTTAGGGATAAACACATCATTGAATACGATATGTGTTGAGCCATGCACGCCATACTCAAAATTGCCGAAATCCATCTCATCCTGATTATTCAAGCGCCGAGCATTGGGAGCCGGAGCCTCAGCGATATGAATGATTCCCGGAGCATTGGGAGGGACTGCGAAAGCTACGGCATACTGCTTTTCAGTTTCTTTCAAGTTTACAGTGGGAGCCACCAGGGCAAAATTGGCTAGGGCAGCGCCTGATTGATGGGCTTTGGCACCTCTGACTACTATGCCATCAGCCCGTGTTTCCACCACGCGCAGGTATAAGTCTGGGTCGGCTTGCTGGCCGGGGGCAAGGGCTCTATTCCCTTTGGGATCGGTGACGGCGCCACTAACTACCAGATCCTTCTTCTGAGCATATCCTATAAATTTTACCAAGCGTTGATGATAATCAGTTCCTAATTTTTTATCCATATCGTAGGTGGACGCATATAGCGCATTCAGCGCCGCGGTACCCGCACAGCGGGCGCCTATACAAGCCCCATGAAACGGGGTGAAGAATTTGCTCAGTTCACCTCTTTGGATTAAATCCTCCGGAGACTGCATGATATGCAAGAACCGGTTAATCATCGTGCCGGTAAACGGCGATTTGACGGTCATCAAGGTTTCGTTTTTCGTTTCCTTGGCCATCTTAAAGGTAAGGCCAATCGCACTCAGAGTCGGAGCAAAGGCCGGATGATCACACACCTGCTCAACTTTTTCTCCAAACGCATACACGACCGGTTTCATGGCTCTAATATTATCTTTGTACTCTTGTTCTGATCTCACAGTCAAAATCCCTCCTATATTTCTAAACGCTTCCTTGTAAATCGATTTGTTCCTGTTTGCCAACAACTACGCGAAGAAAATTTCTCCTGCCGTCATAAATTGACGGTCGGGGTGTTGCAGTACCGTCACCTTTATGCTTGTGTAGGAAAAAATCTCACTTGAATGTTAGATAGCCAGGTTAATGGCGTCGTCAGTGAATATTATAGGATCTATCTTCTTAATTTATTTCTATATATTAGGCTCAGTCTTGCCAAGCATTATTTTAAGGTCACAACTAGTGACGATTTCTGTTTGCAACCTCGCATGATTCTCAAAATCCGTCAATCATTGAGTGCAAGAAGATATGTTCGTTTAACTTTGGCTTGGGAATGAGTTGCTATCTCTTGATTGTTCTACTTCTTATAATCAATTAATAGCCCAAGATATGGGTGGTGCTTACGCTTTCGAATAGAACCGGAGAAGAAAAGATGCAGACTTGACCTGAAGGGTCGTTTATGAGAAAAACAACATCGTTTGCTCTGGCAGAAGAATATATGAGGAACTGGATGCCTGATCAGGTCCGGCAGGACCAAGGGTAGTTGTAATGTTATCATGAAACAGGACCATTCAATAGAGATGTGTAAGTTCTTGGAAGATGAATACAGGCATCTTGCCTTGCATCGGCCCCTGCCCATCAAGAGCTATTGCGAGGGAGAGGTCGTGAAATATGATGCGCAGCCGGTTGCGCCTGGTACATCAGACAAGACGTCCTGCATTCGGGTGCAGATAGAAAAAATCATCGGCGGTGGGTTCGCAGGACAGGTCTATAAAGTAAAAATTCTGAGTGTCGAGTCGGATGTCATACCAGGACTCAGAGCGGGTGAATCCTATGCCATGAAGATTATGATTCCCCCATCGTCAAGAGCACTCTTTTTCAGAAACCTGCTGTACTGGGTCGGCTTTCAGGGTCCCTTTCAGTTGCAGTCTAACCCTTCAGCAGCACTTGCCGGAGCGCTATGGCAAAAATTCATCCGCCGTGGCGCCAAGATCAGGTTCGGCGATGAAGCATGCGTCAAAGACATGTATGCGATCTTTGTAGATACCCAATTGGGAAGCTGCGGTGAGATCACATCCTGGATAGAAGGTCGCACCTGGCAGCTCGAGGTTGACAACCGCATGGAGCTTTTGGGCAGATGGAAAAAAGGAAAAGACGTTCCTGCTCACGAGCTCGGCTCTCCTGAATACAGGACAAAAAAACAATTCATGGCGGATTTTGTCAAACTGCTCCACGACATGGGCGCGTATGAATTCGCCCGACAGTACGAATGGTCAACCTGTAAGAGCCAGCCCAACTGCCTGAAGCTGGATACAACGGACGATGATCCTTACACCGGTCTTGTAGCCATGGATTTCCGCGCCGGTCTTGCGCTCCTCCCTTTCGCTCCGATGAGCCCCGGCGATTTCATGCTGATATGGAAAGGCGTCTGCAGAGGCTCCTTGGTGCAGTTCGATCGGGGCGACCTCAAGAAACTCGAAGCGTTTGTCCTTGCACATAAGGACGAATTCGCTGATATGCTTGGTATGCTCGAGGAACTGAAGGCAGCGGAAGAAATCTATCGCAATTCCCTTCCCGATATCGCCCACAATCATCTCAAACTACTATACAGCAGAAAGCTCTGGTCCACCATTTTATCGAGCGCGATTGATGGCTGGAAAATCAAGAACACCATAGACACTTCAACGCAGGAGAGATTTCAAGAGCTTAAGTCCTCTGCCTTGCCCTTTTTCCTCCTTGGAATAATACCGTTTCTGGGCAATGTTTTGAGAAAAGCCTGGGGGCATGCAGAATGGCGGGAACATTATAAGAGATGCTTCAGTTCTCTGGAATATTTTATTAAAGCCCTCAAAGGCAAATGGCTTGAGCGTGTGATGTCATGGCTTCGCGAGGGCAGGATACACGAAGAGGAAGCGGCGGTACTCGCTCACTCTTTCGGGTGGTTCTTTGTGCATCTCCCCCTGTCGATCCTTCCCGTGGGTTTCTACAAATTCCTAACAAGCTGGAAATATGCAAAGGCGAAATTGGCATACATATTCGTCCGGCCTTTTCAGCTTTATTTCAATGCTCAAATGCGGGAAGTATGGCTGGCCAACATGGTAGAGCAGGGAAAGAAGAAGCGTATCATAAGTGCCGGCGATGCGGATGAAATTGTAAAGATGATAAAAGAGCCTTTTATACAGAAATACCTGAAGAGCCTGGCCGTCCATATCTGTCTGATGCCGACGACGCACGTGGTTGCCGGAGCTCTTGCGATCTATTTTATATGGACGCATCCGGAGATGCCCCGCACACAGGCATATGCAATAGGTTTGGGGATTCTTGCACTGTTCCAGGTAATACCGATTTCGCCCGGATCACTCGCCAGGGGGTTGTATGTCCTTTTCCTGGTTATAAAAGAAAGAAATTTTAAGGATTACAACGTTGCATTATTTTTAGCGTTCTTCAAATACATCGGTTACCTTGCCTTCCCTATTCAGATGACCTATCGGTACCCGACACTGGCACGGTTCATGGCAGGGCACTGGGCTACGGAATCGGTGCATATCGTGCCGGTATTCGGCGAGAGCGGAGCGCTACTTGAACACGGAGTATTCTGTCTATTTTACAACTGGCCGTTGACAATTCGCAGGCACATGGATTTACGGGCGCGCAAAAGAGCATTGATGATACCGCGCTACTGGCACGTGGCAGTTACCGCGGTTGGCGCCGCCGGAATCTTGATTGGAGCAGATATGCTCTACCTTAAATATACGGGAATCGTCCCTCATCTGAAACACGTCTGGTGGCTCATAATTGCCATCCCGTTCATCGGAGGTGTTTTGGTTAACATCATATGCGGGGGCGCCCCAATGATGAAACGGATTGCAGCGGCCGGGACCTTTGGCATCTTTACAAGTCTTATCTATATGATTATTGCGACCTCTACGGGTCTTCATGATTACGCGAACGCCTTCCAGCTCTGCATCGCATGTTTATGGAGACTGTTTGTGTTCGGTCTCTTTGCAAGTATCGGCGCTCTGGCGATGGAGTTCAGGCTGGAATCCGACGGATATTGAAGCGTCCTTGAATTCTCAGTGTCGAATAGCTACTGGTGGTCGAAGACATACCCGATGGAACGGATACTCTTAAAGTAGACGGGATTTTCCGGATCGTTTTCAAAGTACTTTCTCAGACGCACGACGAAGTTGTCAACCGTACGTGTCGTCGTCTCACCGGAATACCCCCACCCTACCTCCAGCAGAACTTTGCGTGACAGGGGTTTCCCGCGGTTTGCAATAAATATCTTGAGTAATCTCACTTCCTGATCCGTCAGGAGAATAGTACCATGTGCGCCCTGCGCTGTCATAGTTCCAAAGTCTACCGTGTTGCTACCAAATACGTATGTATTACCTTCTTGTACTTCCAGCTTATCACTTGCAGCACCGTTGCGGCTCCAGGAGGACCTTTTCATGAGTCGCTCTAGACGCATGAGGAATTCTTCGAGGTTAAAAGGTTTGGCAAGATAGTCATCGACGCCGTAAGAAAACCCCCTGACCTTGTCATCATGGCCACCTTTAGCGGAGATGATAAGTACAGGAAGCTTTTCATCCTCCAGGCGAATATGGCGCAGAACTGACAGTCCATCCAAACCCGGCAGCATGATATCGAGGACGATGAGGCGGGGATTCCACTCTTTCCACATCCGTAGCCCCGTTGTTCCGTCACCGGCGATTGATACCTCATACCCCTGAAGGGAGAGATTCAATTTCAGCCCTTGGGCTATATGCTCATCATCTTCAATTATGAGAATGCGATTTTGCGGAATATCCTTCATGCTTTTTGGTTTCCGGTCCACAAGGCAGTGTCAGCGTGAACACCGATCCCTTTCCTACTCCATCGCTATCTGCGATGATCTTTCCGCGATGGAGTCTCGCTATGTGCTGAGAAAGATAGAGTCCAATGCCGGTCCCTCCCACCACAGCGTGTTCTTTATGGTTACGGCTCTGATAGAATTTCTTGAATATCTTCTTCCTCTCTCCTTTTTCGATACCGATGCCATTGTCCTTAAAACGGATCATTTGGATATTCTCACCCTCCTCGAAGGTGATGCGGATACTTGGTTTTCCTGAATTATTATACTTCTTGGCATTGGTAAGAATATTCATCAGGAGCATCTCAATCAGCGATACAATGACAGGCTGATAGAATCCCCTCCCTTGCAGGTTTTCAACGTGTATGTCACACCCCTGGAAGATATGGCGATTGCTTGCCAGAAATCCTCGAACCAATTCTACAAGGTCGACGTCCGTCATAACCCCTTCGTAAACCTTACTCTCGATTCGGGCAAGATTCAGAATACTGTTGATGTTGTTTGAAAGACGTTCCGCATCCTGCAGCATGAAGCCGATATATTTTAGCTGCTCATCGCGAGTGATTTCATGCTTGGTGAAGGTCTCCAGATACAGCTTTAGGGAGGTAACGGGGGTCTTGAGCTCATGGGTGAAGTTGTTAATGAAGGTTTGTTGCAGTCGGTAAAGCTGAAGGGTTTTCAGATGATAAATGAAGATGATGAGAATTCCCGCCAGGATTGAGCCGACCAGCAAGGACAGGACGAGGATGACTACCCAGGGGCTAGCCTCAAAAAATTGGCTCGGATCAAGCTTGTAACGATAGGCAAGTGATTTGAGTCCTGCGCTTATCCCAACGTACCAGTAGATGTATAAAGCAAGGGAACAAACGAGTGCGACAGTGGACAGAACAAAAACAAAGATAGGATGGAAAAACCATTTTGCCTGCTTCATAATTGTTTATACTTTATACGATTCTTTCATCCCCGTCAATTTTCCTTCTCCATTTTCCTTCTCCATTGCAGCTTAGAATATATTTGTAAAAGTATTGTAAAACGCCAGCTTATAACTTTCTTTCCGTAAATATATATTTTAAGGTGTCTTCCGTATTGACATATTCTATTCCCTTATGAAGGAGAAAACATGCACAATTGTTCGCGCGATACCCACCCTGTCCATCCTCTCGGAACCCGTGCCCGCGTCCTCCTCACCAGTGTTTTCGGTCCATATGCCCAGGACGATGAGTACGGCAGCCGCAAAAACAATCCGATGGAGCTATATCAGAACCAAGTAACCCGTGTCCAGGGAGGGTTTTCTCTGCGCATGTTTCATCGCACCTTTGGGCTGATGATGATTCATGCCAATCTCGAAGCCCCGTGTACAATTTTGGACTTCCCCACCTTAGAGCGTTTCATCGGAGAAATTCGTGAATGTCAGTACGATGTCATCGGTATCAGCGCCATCATACCGAATATCGGCAAGGTTAAAAAGATGTGTGAGCTGATCCGGGAGCATCAGCCGGGAGCAACGATTGTCATCGGCGGACATATAACCAACAAAGAAGGAATTGATAAGATAATCGATGCGGACCTGATCGTCCGCGGCGAGGGAATCCGGTGGTTTCAGCGATATCTCGGGCAAGATGACAAAGCACCTGTCAAACATCCCATGGCCATATCGGGTTTTGGAGCAAGGATCATGGGTATCAGTCTCGGAAGCAGGCCCGGCGGTACCGCGGCGATCCTGATCCCCTCCGTCGGCTGCCCCATTGGATGTAACTTCTGCTCAACATCGGCGTTATTCGGCGGCAAAGGGCATTTCATTAATTTCTACGAGACGGGGGATGAACTTTTTGAAGTCATGTGTGAAATTGAAAAGACGCTCAAGGTTCGATCTTTTTTTACTCTGGATGAAAACTTTCTTCTCCATAAGAAGAGGGCTTTGAGGCTCCTCGAACTGATGGAGGACAATAATAAAAGCTGGGCAATTTACGTATTCAGCTCCGCACAGGTCCTGCAATCCTATACGATTGACCAACTGGTGAGACTCGGCATAGGCTGGATCTGGATGGGTTTGGAAGGGGAAAGCAGCAACTACAATAAGCTCCATGGAGTGGATACGCGCATCTTGGTGCGGCTCTTGCAATCACACGGCATACGTGTGCTCGGTTCTTCGATCATCGGCCTGGAAAGCCATAAACCGGAAAACATGGATGCGATTATCGATTATGCCATAGGCCATGAAACGGTTTTTCACCAGTTTATGCTCTATACGCCTATTCCGGGAACTCCCCTTTATGGAAAGCACAAACTGGAAGGTACACTCTTGACGGAATCGGAATTGTCCGATGCAGATTCCCACGGACAATATCGCTTCAATTATCGCCATCAGCATATCAAAGGCGGGCAGGAAGAGAAATATATTCTGGAGGCATTTCAACGTGACTTTAAGGTTAACGGCCCCAGCATTCTCCGCCTGATAAGGGTGCTGTTGAACGGATGGCA
>DASRZZ010000129.1:0-53957 GCA_035685925.1 Syntrophales bacterium
GTCCCAGGACATTCGATACGGTAACTAGGTTCACCTCCACATCCTCCAGGCTCTTCATCACCTCGTCCAGCTTGTGAGGCTGTATTATAGCAACGATATACTTCATGTTCCTTTACCTCCTTATTCCACAACGGTGTAGGCGGCTTCGCTCTGCTGGGTCAGGTCAAGACCGATGATTTCATCCTTCTTCTCAACCCTCATCCCGACTAAAGCATCCACAAATTTAAAAATTATCCAGGTCATGGCGGCGGCGAAAACGGGGGCCACAACGATGAGCAGCAGCTGAACCAGGAACTGATGGACATCGCCGAAGAACAGACCATTCCCACCGGCTTCGTTCACAACCTTCTCGGCAAAGAGACCTGTTGCGATCGTTCCCCACATCCCGCCGACGCCGTGTACACCGAAAACATCGAGGGCATCATCATACTTGAAAAGCGCCTTCACCTTGGCAATGGCGATGTAACAGAAGACACTGACGAGAATGCCGATAAATATGGCGTTCATGGGGCTGACAAATCCGCAGGCCGGCGTAATTGCGACAAGGCCTGCAACTGCACCCGTCGCCGCCCCAAGTACAGTCGGCGCACCATGCTGCTGCCATTCAATGAGTGCCCAGGTCAATCCGGCCGCAGCCGTCGCCGTGTTCGTTGCAATAAAGGCATTTGCCGCCAGTTCATTCGCTGCCAGGGCGCTCCCGGCGTTGAATCCGAACCAACCAAACCAGAGCATGGCTGCTCCCAAAACGGTAAAGGGAAGGTTATGCGGCCGGAAGGGCTGTTCCTGATAGCCGATCCTCTTACCGATCAGTATAGCCATGACCAGTGCCGATACGCCGGAGCTGGTATGGACAACGATGCCACCGGCAAAATCGAGGGCACCCAAATTTTTGAG
Source organism: Syntrophales bacterium (assembly GCA_035685925.1). Classification (GTDB taxonomy): domain Bacteria; phylum Desulfobacterota; class Syntrophia; order Syntrophales; family UBA2185; genus Fen-1135. Next base: position 895 of record DASRZZ010000129.1, read on the forward strand.
CCAGCCGCCCATTCCCCAGACCCAGTGACCTAAAGGATCATAGACAAAGGTCGCCCAAAGAATTGTAAAAAGAAGAAAGGCAGAAAATTTGATCCGCTCCGCAAAGGCACCGACAATCAAAGCAGGCGTGATGACGGCAAACATGCACTGAAAGATCATGAACACCGAGTGCGGAATCGTCGCAGCATAATCGGCATTCGGCTGTCCCCCCACGCCCCGCAGTCCAACCCAGTCGAAGCCTCCGATGATGCCATGACCCGTGTCCGGACCAAATGTTAGGGAGTATCCGTATAAGATCCACTGCAAGCTAATGACGCACAGGATGATGAAGCACTGCATTAACAGGGAAAGAACGTTCTTCCTCCGTACAAGGCCGCCGTAGAAGAAGGCCAGTGCCGGCACGGTCATAAGCAAAACCAGCGCTGATGACACCAATACCCACGCTGTATCGCCCGAATTCATGATTTGTACCTCCTCGTTGCTAAAATCAGTTTTGAACCCATACAATAGCAAGTGCGGTGCCATGCAGAAAAGGCCTTGATAATATTAAAGAATATATAATTTAAGTAGCTGCAGACAGGAAACAAAGTAACAATTTTGTATTGCATTAATCTCGATTAGACGAAAATGTAACCACTGCGCTCGCAAATAACCGGCTCTCTTTTTTGTTTGACACAAAGGCCATGTCACACTAATAATGACGCCAATATTTTTTAATAAACGGAGGTTTCGTGGTAAGGGCTGATGAAGGACTGCCATTCCTGCTTCGCTATGAAAATGTTGCTAATTACAGGAATGGCGAAGTTTGGATTTTGGACAGGCGAAATTATCCTGCCAAAGAAGAGTTCGCCCGCTGCAGGGATTATCGAGAGGTTGCCCAAGCCATCGCCGCCATGGTGACTCAGAGCGGAGGACCATGGCTTGCAGCTGCTTATGGAATGGTAAGTGCCGCGAGAGGCGTGCGTAATCTTTCTCACGAAAGGGCGAAGGAAGAGCTGACGCGCGCGGCAGACGTGCTGATTTACGCGCGCCCGACCACATCTGCCAATATGAAGATCCACATCTTGCGAATTCTCAAGGAAGGAGCGGATGCCATTGACCGGGGGGAAGATGCTGAATCGGCTACGTATGTATATGTACAGAAAAATCTGGAAAACCGCTACCGCAATTCACGTCAGATTGCGACATATGCCGTTGATTTGATGCCGGATGAGGTGAGTATACTTACCCAGTGTTACGCAGAAACTCTCATCGGGTTTGTACTGCTGGTCTCGCAGGAGAAGGGCAAAAAGGTATCTTTGATCTGCCCGGAGACCAGGCCGTATCTCCAGGGCGCCAGATTGACGGCCAGTGTGGCCTGTGACATGGGCGTGCCCGTGACGGTTATTACCGACAATATGCCTGCATACATCCTGTCAAAAGGAATGGCACAGGTATTTATTTGTGCCGCAGACGTAATCACACTGGATGGTTACGCTGTCAATAAGATAGGCACCTTTCAGATAGCCATAGCGGCCAATTTTCACAACGTCCCTTTCTATGCCCTAGGGACACCTTCGCAGGCTTTCCCTGATATCTCGAGGGTTGAAGTTGAGGAAAGAGACCCCGAGGAAACTGTTCATGCCATGGGAATCCGCACGGCTAAATCCGGTGTGAAAGGCTATTATCCTGCTTTTGATATTACCCCTCCGCAATTAATAAGCGCTGTGGTTACGCCGAAGGGCGTCTTCCCCCCCTCCGGCTTAAAGGCATATTTTTCATAGGTTAGGATTCGGCAGAGGTTTGTATGTTATACGTGGAAGAGCGAAAGGCCTTACTTAAATGCGCACTAAGGCTTTGCCAAAAAGGCCTTGTTCAGCTAAATTCTGGTAACGTCAGCGTCCGGGTTTCTGCCGAACACCTTGTCATTACACCCACGGGGATATCGTATGATGACATGTCGGAGGCAGATCTTGTCGTAATTGACCTCGGTGGCGGCAATGTTGAGGGTAAATACAAGCCCTCTTCCGAGACGCCTATGCACACAATCGTGTATAAGAACATGCACGAAGTGAAGGCCATTGCGCATACACACTCGCCTTTCGCGCTCGCCTTCGCTACGGTGGGAAAAAGCATTCCCATCATCAGCACCGAAGGACTGGCTGTGCGCGGGCCCATACCGGTTGCCGATTATGCATGTCCGGGTACGGAGGCACAAGGCTGGGCTGCAATTAAGGCAATGAAGGGGCCGCCGTATGTAATGGGAACCCTGCTTAAGAACCATGGCGTCCTGGTCACAGGAGCAAACCTATCCCATGCATATTCGATAGCCTGTCGAATCGAAATGGCCGCTAAGGTTTTTTTCCTGGCCCTGCAGATAGGAGAACCCGATACCCTGACAGACGGCCAGATTAAGGAAATCAGAAGCGTATACTTAAGAAAGTAGACGAATGTGCCCTTATCCCTTTCGAGGTTAGTCCCAATGCTAGATTTCTTCAAGATGAGCGGTAGCGGAAATGATTTCATCCTGATTGACAACAGGGATCGGTCTCTTGCCGTCGGCAACATCGCAGAATTCGTAAGAACCGTGTGTGAACGGAAGGTATCGGTGGGCGCGGACGGATTGATCATCATCGAAAATTCCCGGCGCGCTGATTTCCAATGGCGCTTTTTCAACGCCGACGGAAGCGAAGTGGACATGTGCGGAAACGGTGCCAGATGCGCCGCCAGATTCGCTTATATCAGAGGGATCGCAAAAGAAAAAATGTCCTTCGAGACGGCCGCAGGCATCATTGAGGCTGAGGTCAGAGGGAATACGGTAAAAGTAAAATTAACAGACCCGCACGGCCTGAAGACCAATATTTCGATGATGATCGATGGGAAACCGATTGAGGCCAACTTCGTCAATACGGGCGTCCCTCATATCGTTCTTTTCGTTAATGGTCTGGACAGGTACGATGTATTCAATGTGGGCAGGAAGATCCGCTACCACAAGGAATTCCAACCCGAAGGCACGAATGCGAACTTCATGGAAGTAATAGACGCACACACAATCACGATCAGGACGTATGAGAGGGGCGTAGAGGACGAAACCCTCGCCTGCGGAACGGGCGCGGTCGCCGCTGTTCTAATATCCTCTTCGCAGGAACTGGTCGAATCACCAGTTGAAGTGAAAGTGAAAAGCGGAGAGACGTTAAAGATATATTTTCGCAAAACGGGCCATGGATTTGAGGACATCTATCTCGAAGGAAAAGCCGTTGTGGTTTATGAAGGGCGCATCTGGGACCAAGCTTAGACGCGCTCACAGGCTTAGAGAGAAAACCGGAGGTGTTTCGCTTTGCAGACTGCCGACCGACTGAAGGGGATCCCACCTTACCTTTTTGTGGAGCTGAGAAAAAAGATTAACAAGGCGAAGGCCGAGGGCATCGATGTCATAAGTCTTGCCATCGGAGATCCCGTGGAACCAACGCCGGACACAATCATCGATGAGCTCTGCAACAGGGCGCGGGACCCAGAAAATCACCGATACCCGACTGATGAAGAAAAAGGCATGTTGGCTTTCCGTCAGGAGATTGCCCGGTGGTATGGTACGAGATATGCGGTGACTCTCGATCCGGCAAGTGAAATCATCGGCCTCATCGGATCGAAAGAAGGCTGCCATCACTTCGTTCTGGGCTGTATAAATCCCGGCGATACCGTTCTGATGACAGATCCCGGATATCCGGCCTACCGGGCAAGTATTCTGATGGGCGGTGGTGATCCCTATAACGTGCCGATTCTGGCGGAAAATAGATATCTCCCTGTCCTGGAAGACATTCCCACGGAAGTTGCAAAAAAAGCGCGGGGTATATTCCTCAACTATCCAAATAATCCCACTGGCGCCTGCGCAACTAGGGAGTTTTTTAATCGCCTGGTGGAGTTTGCCAGGCAGTTTGACATCGCAGTCTGTTATGATAATCCCTATGGTGAAATTCTCTTTGGTGGACAGGAGCGCCTGAGTTTTCTCATGGCCAGCGGGGCCAAGGACATAGGAGTTGAGTTAAATTCCCTTTCCAAACTCTTCAATATGACAGGCTGGCGTATCGGAATGGCCGTCGGCAACATCGATATAATTTCCGCCATGAGCAAGGTTAAAGAGAATACCGATTCCGGCATCTTTAATCCCATCCAGTACGCGGGGCTCCATGCCCTGAGACACGAAGCAGAAAACATAGACCGCATGCTCAAGATCTACGGACGGCGGCGGGAAATGGTTCTCGAAACTCTCAGACGCGTCGGGATAGGCTTTGATGCTCCCAAGGGGACTTTCTATTTATGGGTGCCTGTGCCACAGGGCATGAAATCCCTTGAATTTACAAATATGCTATTTGATAAAGCAGCCATTGTCGTCGCGGCAGGTACGGCGTACGGCCAGTATGGTGAAGGGTATATCAGGATATCTCTCACAGTGCCGGATGCAAGACTCAAGGAGGCAATGGAACGGATGGAGCGGGTACTGGCCTGATGTGGCCTAAAGATTTCCTTCCGGCCACGTCATATCTCACTTATTTTTCAGTTTTAGCTTGACGAAGTGTTCCGGATTTCCCTACACGGGTGTCTGAACATCTCCCTTCCTTCAATCCCGCCAAAAATGTCCGGCGATAGCTATTCTTGTAATCTCTCCCGGAAATTGTCGAAGGCTCTTTTAAAATCATCCAGTGCTTCCTTTTGTCATTGACATATGAATATCTTTATCCTAACATTTGCACCCGTTAAGCGAAGAAAAAAGCGTTAATCGGTTTTCTACGCTTATGAGAATATCATATCTGCTATTTGAGCCCATATCGCCAAAATGAATGATGAAATAAGGGAAAAACCAGGGAAGGTGTGGTAAAAGAACCCTTTATGATGAATAAACTGCCTTACGACGAGTTGATGCTTAAACTCAAAGAACTCGAAAAAATAACCTCTGATACCAGGCGACTGGAAGATGTTTATCGCTCGGTAGTAGAATCGACGAGCGATTCCATATATATGGTAGACAAAGAATGCCGATATCTCTTCATGAACAATCATCACTTATTGAGGCTGGGTTTGCCGGCTGAACGGATCATTGGTAAACCCTACAGCGAGTTTCACTCTCCAGAACAGGATAAAGTGTTCGCAGAAGCGATTAATAAGGTATTTTCAACTGGCACGTCCATCCAACAGGAGCACAGGAGTCAGAGGGACAATAGATATTTCCTCCGGACATTCAGCCCTGTAAGAGACCGCGGCCCCAATGGAGAGATAACATGCATCGTCATCATTTCCACGGACATAACTGAGCATAAGATGGCTGAAGAGAAAATAAAGGAAAGCGAACAAAAATATAAAACCATTATTGAAAACATTGAAGATGGTTACCAAGAGCTCGATTTTTCCGGCAATATCGTTTTTTTTAATGATACCCTATTAAAAATGCTTGGATATTCACGTGATGAATTCGCAAAAATGAATTACCAGAATCTCACTGATGAGGAAACAACCCGTAAGGTTTTACAGGTCTGCGACGATGTTTACAGAACGGGAAAACCAGCCAGAGGCCTTGAGATAGAGGTAATGAAAAAAGACGGAACCACGATAGTAGCCGAGATATCCGTGTCGCTGATTCTGGATTCAAGAGGTCATGAACTGGGGTTCCGGAATTTTATGCGCGACGTAACTGGACGGAAGAAGTCAGAAGAAACAATTCGACAATTAGCTTACCATGACGCCCTCACGGGATTACCCAACCGTCTTTTATTCACAGACCGTCTTAACATGGCAATAGCCTGGGCCAAACGCAGCAGGCAATATCTGGCCGTGATGATGCTCGATCTTGATTACTTCAAGGACGTCAATGACACATTGGGCCATCATATGGGTGACAGGCTTTTACAGGCTGTGGCCTCCCGTCTGACGGACCTCTTGAGAAAAGGTGATACCATAGCCCGCATGGGCGGTGATGAGTTTCTGATTTTATTGCCGGAAATCAATAATGTGGGAGTTACTACCACGATAGCGCAGAAAATTGTCGAGTCCTTCCAAAGTCCTTTTGCTATTCATGACCGTAAGCTTCATACGACGACAAGCATCGGAATTGCAATTTACCCGGAGTCTTCTGATGACGTTGAAACCTTGATCAAGCATGCAGATATCGCAATGTATCGTGTTAAAGGATCGGGCCGGAATAACTATTTTTTATTTACTCCGGAAATGATCGTTACAGCCTCGTAGTAACTTTTAGCCATATTCCGATTATTCTGCAAAATCTGTTCAATGGGAAAAACTGTACAGTCAATCCACAAAAGCAGCTCTCTTTACGACAAAGGGGTTGCCTTAATCGGGTGAATTTTTTGCAGCAACTGATACGGGAAGGCAAGAAAATGAAGTCCATTCGCAAGCAAACAGATAAGGTCATACAGCTTCCAGAACCTTCATCTGATGGAGAAATGTCAGTAGAAGCGGCGCTGGCAAAGCGTGAGTCATTGCGCCATTTCACAGCTCTACCGCTGACGCTTTCCCAAATTTCTCAAGTTTTATGGGCCGCACAGGGAATCACCCGCAATTGGGGGGGGAGAACTACTCCTTCTGCCGGAGCGCTGTACCCTCTAGAATTGTATTTGGCTTTATTAGATGGCTTCTTTCACTATATCCCATACAACCATCAATTAGCACGTATTTCCGACAGTAATTTTATTGAAGATCTGGCAGCAGCTGCCCTGGGCCAGCAATGCATAAGGGAATCATCTGCTGTTGTCGTGATTGCCGCCGTTTATAAAAGGACTGAACAAAAATATGGACGGCGGGGTGAACGGTACGTTAAGATCGAGGCAGGCCATGCGGCGCAAAATATTCTTCTTCAGGCAGTGTCTCGGGGAATCGGAGCCGTACCCGTCGGCGCCTTTTATGATGAAGATGTGCGGAAGGTATTGCGCCTTCCTTCAGATCACGAACCGCTGTATCTTATCCCTCTGGGACATGCGAGGAAATAAGAAAGTCCCATGTCAGAGGTGGATCCTAGGGAGCGCCAGAAATGCCACTCAATGTGGATACGACCGGTAAAAAGATAGGCCCTTTGACTAAAAGATCATACCTGGAAAGATGTCATCCTATATGCCTTGGGCATTGGGGCAGGATTCCATGAGATTGACTAAAGGAGAGGGGGCACGGGAAGAAGAGCATTTGAATCATTTTACGGGGGATAATCTCCCAACCTACCGGATGACGGAGGATAGGCCGGCTGTGGATGCCGAGATAGGAGAACTTTACATGGTAAAAGCTATTTTTGAAAAGATGCCCAGTATCTTTAACGCCGACGCAGCGAAAGGTGTAGACGCAACATTTCAGTTTAACATAACCGGCGAGGGAGGGGGCGACTGGTACGCAGAAGTGAAATCAGAAACGTGCAAGGTGGAGGCCGGTGTACATCAGAACCCAACGACCACCATAAAGATGGATGCGGTAGATTTCGTCGACATGATAAATGGAAAGTTGTCGGCTATGCAGGCATTCACATCAGGCAAGCTCAAAATCGGCGGAGACATCATGAAGGCGCAACTCATTACGAGGTTGTTCAAATTTTGAGGGGATTAGCAGACGCCCGGTGATGATTAGTTCGTTCCTTGAGAAATTAGTGACTGCGTGAGAGTGTCCTGCAATTCTTCAGCCGGGGCAGTCTTCAACTAATGGCGTGATGTTGAGGCCTGTGGTCTACCTGTAGCCCAAAACAAGTCGTTCATGACGGGTGTCGGAAAATGTGAACGCCGATATACGTTGTACGTGAAAGTCTGATTGTCTTACAATACAAATATCAAATCCTGTGAGGTGCAAAAAGATGTCTGGTCCCCTTTCTGGTTTGAAAATTCTCGATTTCACAACCCTTCTCCCCGGTCCATACGCCACAATGGCTCTAGCAGATATGGGAGCCGATGTCCTGAAGGTTGTTTCTGGTTCGCGGCCTGATGTGGTTGCCTTCATCGCTCCTTTCGTTCCCGGTACGAAAATGTCCGCTGCCTTTGCCTATCTTGGGAGAGGAAAACGCTGTATGACTCTCAATCTTAAGGACAGCCGGGCCATAAAGGTCGTACATCAGTTACTTGCGGACTATGACATTCTTATCGAGCAGTTTCGTCCTGGCGTCATGGCAAAGTTCTCTCTGGATTACCAGAGCCTGAAAAAAATCAATCCCTCTCTAATCTATTGTTCGCTGACCGGCTACGGCCAGGCCGGTCCCCTTCGCGACAGGGCCGGTCACGATATCAACTACATGGCCCGCTCAGGCCTCATGTCTTATTCAGGGAAAAAAGATACAGGACCCAGTCTTACGGGTATGCAGATCGCCGATATCGCATCGGGTTCAAACAACGCAGTCATTGGAATTCTTGCCGCAGTTGTCCACCGCAACAAAACGGGCAAAGGCCAGCACATCGATATTTCCATGACCGATGGAATGATTGCCTTCAATGCCATGTTCGGCGCCGGTTTCCTGGTAGATGGCCGGGACCTAGGGCGTGAGGATACACTCCTTAACGGCGGCTCTCTCTATGACTTCTACGAGACTAAAGACGGACAATATATGAGTTTCGGTGGTCTCGAACCTCAATTCTTTGGTGCATTTTGCGAAACCATCAACATGCCGGAACTGATTCCTGGAGGTGTCCAGCCGAAGGACGGCGTAAGCATCAAGAAGCGCGTCAGGGAAATATTCAAGACCAAGACAAGGGATGAGTGGACGGAGTTGTTCAAGAAAGTGGACGCCTGTTGCGAACCGGTCTTCTCCCTCACGGAGGCCCTGAATGATGCTTATGCCACAGAGCGAGGCATGGTGGTCGAAGTTAATCTTCCTGAAGGGAAAAAGATGAGGCAACTCGCGAGTCCCATTAAATTCTCCGAGACAATCCTCGAATACAACAATGCCGGCACACCTCCTGGCTTTCACACAAAAGAGGTTCTTCTTGAACTGGGCTATACCAAGGAAGAGGTAGAAGCTTTCGAAAAAACAGGCCTGTTCAGCTAGCACCTGTCATCAAACACCCCCTATCCGTGTCTGCGGATATAGGTATGCCTATCTCAGCATTATTCGCAGGGGTGAGCAAGCTTGGATGGATTCAGGAGCTTTCACGGCTAAATACTATCTACGGTGTTATGACGGGCTGCTTGATAACAAGAAGACCGGCCTTGTCAATGGCTTTTAATATTATTTGTTTGAAATTGGCATTGATGTGCGGTGATGATAATACAAGTAGAACATGTGATATTATCAATAACTTGCTCATATAGAGCCTTACGCAGGTCACAGCCTTTATTTTGCCAGATGTCACCATAGATGGTAATACACTTACCCCTCGTTTGGAATGATTATCAAGCAAAGCCATCTCTCGGTACATACGGACTCTTTGTCAATTTTTCGCTTGACATAAAACCCTCTTTCTGATAGTCGAGCGTGGCGTAATGTCCCAACGGACATATCCCTCAATTAGGCATGGTCCCCTTTATCTGGTAGTCGAACTGCAATATCAAGGACTTCTTATTACGAGGGACCGTATCAGCTACGTTACTGATCGCTGCCAAAGTCAAAACAAACATAAATTTACCTAGAAAGGAGGCGTGGCAAACGATGACGATGGTCAATATCAACATAAATGGCCAGAAAGTCAGTGCACCAGCCGGCAGTACGATTCTTAAGGCTGCAAAGCAGGCAGGCATTGACATCCCGACGCTCTGTGACCATCCTGCATTGATTCCAGTCGGTGCTTGCCGAATATGCGTTGTAGAGGTTAAAGGACAGCGCACCTTAATAACGGCATGTACTTTCCCTATATCTGAGGGAATGGAAATACAAACAGAATCACCACAGGTAGTTAAAGCGCGAAAATTAGTCCTCGATCTGCTATTTTCAGAAAGAAACCATGTCTGCCCGATCTGTGAAGCATCGGGAAACTGCGAACTGCAGGACATGGGGTACCGCTACGGTCTTAATCACTGGGCTTACCCAGCCTTCACAAAACCCTTCCCCATAGATGCCACACACAAGTTCCTGTTCATGGAACATAACCGCTGTATCCTGTGCGGAAGGTGTGAGCGAGGATGCAGTGACATCGTGGCCAACCACACCCTTGGTTTGCGAAATCGCGGCAATCAGTCCATGATCCACTGCGATGCAAATATGCCATGGGGCGAGTCTACATGCATCTCTTGCGGTACCTGCTTGCAATTATGTCCGACCGGCGCCATATCCGATAAGCGAAGCGCCTTCATGGCCCGTAACGTCCAGACGGAACATACAAAGAGTACTTGCAGCCAGTGCAGTATAGGATGTGGTATGGAAATCGTCAGCCGCAGCGGCAACATTGTGAAGATTAATAGCGACTGGGACGCAGAGGTCAACGGCGGCCGACTCTGTGAATATGGCCGTTTTGATCCTCTCTACGACGAGCGCCAGCGCATAACCAGCCCTATGCTGCGGCTCCGGGGCAAACTCGAGCCGGTGAGCTGGGATGAAGCCCTGCAAGTTGTTGCTGAATATGTCGGCAAGGCAAGCGCTAAGGATATAGGGGTGCTTGCTTCGACTTATTCCACCAATGAGGCGCTTTATCTCCTAGCTAAGCTATTCCGCCAAGAACTGAAAGTGACAAATGTTGGCATACTCAATGATGTTGCACCGAAACTGGCCGGAAAGGAACAGGGTAAGCTTGCGGACATCACCGCAAGTGACGTCATCCTGGTGGTCGGTTGTGACCCATTGAAGGATCAGCCGGTTTCCTCCTTTTTTGTCAAGCGCTCCGTAGACAAGGGTGCGCGGCTCATCGTGGTGGACGGAAAAGATAACGGACTGGCGCCGTTCGCATACATGAATCTGGAGATGGCCGAAATAAGCAAGGCTGTCGAAATAGCAGACCGCGCTGCGAATCCAGCCGTGCTGTATGGGGCCGGCATCACGGACAAGGATGCTACAGCTCTCAAAAAGCTTCAGGGAAAGGCATCTTTCGTCGCGATAGAAAATGGCGTCAATACTCGAGCGGCGGCGGCTTTAGGTCTGAATAACGGATTCAAACCGTCTGGCGTCAAGGTGCTCTTCACATTGCTCGGTGAGCAAAAAATGGACGATGAGTCTGTATCAAAGAACGTTGACAAGAAATCATTTGTCATTGCGCAGGCCAGTTTCGTATCTCCGCTGACTGAGCGGGCCGACGTGGTACTGCCTATGGCCATATGGTCAGAGAGGTCCGGAAGCCTGACAAATACCGAGGGCCGCGTACTGAAAGTCAACAAAGCAATAGAACCCAAGGGAGAAGCCAAACCTGACTGGGAGGTTCTCTCTTTGCTAGCAAACAAACTGGGAAAGAAGCTTGGTGCTAAACTGGATGAGATTTCAGCTCGGGCGACCCAGGAACTAAAGTGAAAGGAGAATCGATGATGGCAAAGGTTAAGATTGCCACTGACTGGCTGGCTGGCTGTGCAGGATGTCACATGTCGATATTGGATATCGATGATCGCATTGTGAAGCTGCTGGAAGCGGTGGAAATTACATCCAGTCCCGTGACGGACCTTAAACATCCACCGAAAGAAGGTGTGACAGTGGGCATTCTCGAAGGAGCAATCTGCAATACACACAATATTGAAGTAGCGAAGATCATGCGCGAACGCTGCCAGATTCTCGTAGCCCTCGGGGACTGTGCTACTTTTGGAAATGTCCCCGCCATGCGCAATTTGTGCGGCACGGATGAGGCATTGAAACGCGCGTATCTTGACACGGAAAGCGTCGTGGACGGACTCATTCCTGATTCCCCGGAGCTTGGGAAGCCGCTTGATCTTGTTACAGGCGTTGATAAGGTGGTAAAGGTCGATCTCTTTATACCCGGCTGCCCTCCGAGTGCTGATGCTATCTTCCACGCATTATCGGAACTGCTCGCCGGGCACGTGCCAGTAAGTTTCCCACCCCCATTATTCAAATATGATTAGAGGAGAATAGCTATGGGTGCTAGAAAGATAACCATTGAACCTGTAACGCGTATCGAAGGTCATGGACGGGTCACTGTCTATCTGGATGAAAAGGGCGAGGTGAACCAGACCTTCTTTCACGTTGATGAATTCCGCGGTCTGGAGAAATTCACTGAAGGTCGCCCCTACTTTGAGATGCCCGCGATTACCCAGCGCATCTGCGGTATCTGCCCGGTGAGCCACCACCTGGCTGCAGCGAAGGCCTGCGACGGCGTCGCCCGCGTAGAATTGCCACGGCCCGCCAAGCTGCTGCGTGAATTGATGCATATGGGCCAATATATACAATCGCACGGCATGCACTTTTTCCACCTTGCGGCGCCGGACCTGGTTCTGGGTTTCGATGCTGATCCGGCCATAAGGAATGTCATCGGGATTATACAGGCAGACCCTGAATTGGCGTTGAAAGCAGTGAACCTGCGCCGCTTTGGACAGCAGGTCATCGAGAGATTGGGTGGGAAACGTATCCATCCGACTTTTGCAGTCCCGGGCGGGGTTAATGCGCCGCTGTCCGCAAAAGATCGCGATGCGATGCTTGCCGAATTTGACACGATGGTGGGAATCGCCAAGGTGGCAGTCAGCATCGGCAAAGGGTGGATAGGAGCCAACAAAGAATTGGTAGACTCCTTCGCATCCTTCCCGTCCAATTACATGGGCCTCGTGGATACGGAAGGCGGCCTGCAACTTTATGACGGTGAGATCCGCGTAAAGGATGCGCAGGGAAACTTCGTTGCGCAGTTCCATCCGAACAATTACCTGTCACATGTGGGAGAGCATGTGGAACCATGGTCATTCCTCAAGTTTCCCTTCTACCGCAAGTTAGGCTGGCCGGACGGGACATATCGGGTCGGCCCGCTGGGAAGGCTGAATGTTGTAGATAAGATAGGTACGCCTCTGGCCAACGAGGAGCTTAAACTCTTCAAGCAAATAAACGGCGGCAAACCTGTTGAAGGTTCTCTCTACTACCATTACGCCAGATTGATCGAACTAGTGTACGCTTTGGAGAGGCTGGCCCAGTTGCTCGATGATCCGGATATCATGTCCAACGACATCTGTAACTATCCGTCTGCAGCTAAGATTCCGGGCCAAGGGGTTGGGGTCATCGAAGCCCCAAGAGGTACCCTCTTTCATGATTATAGCACGGATGAGAACGGTAAATTGACTCGGGTGAACCTTATTGTGGCCACAGGCAACAATAACTGGGCCATGCACACAGCATCAGGTTTAGTAGCAAAGGCCTGCGTAGATGGCAATAAGCTCACCGAAGGGATGCTTAACCGGGTGGAAGCAGCTATCCGCTGCTATGATCCATGCCTATCGTGTGCGACACATGCATTTGGGAAGATGCCGCTGGAAGTCACCCTCATAGCGGCGGACGGCACAGTCCTGGACCGCATGTCCCGGTAAAATAAAATCTGATCCGATCGAGTTTGACTTAAGCGGGTAAATGTATTTAGTTTGCCCGCTTTTAACTTTTTGGCTTCCTTGGGACCTGATGTCTCGTACCCTGGTTATTGGTTTTGGCAACATCGACCGCGCCGATGACGGCGTTGCATACCATGTAATCAACTGTCTCAGGCGACACCTGTGTCAAGGGAAGTTACACGAGGATGAGACCGGGTTAGAGGGAATAGGCGCCGAGGTAGATTCTATATTTCTGGTTCAACTCACACCAGAGTTAATTGATGTGGTAAGCCTATACGACAGGATCATCTTTGTAGATGCGCACGTTTATGAGAACGTAGATAGTCTCTATTGTACATCTGTATCTCCAGAGTTTACTCCTTCTACATTTACGCATCATCTTACACCAGCAACACTTCTTGCACTACTCAAGTCACTCCTCCATCGCGAGCCCGCGGGGCATATAGTTTCTATCCGCGGATATAACTTTGATTTCCATCGCAACCTCTCTGCCGATACCGAAGCCCTCGTGGAGAAAGCAGTGGACCACATCCTGCTATTGCATGGATCTACACTTCAGGAATCCCACCCACGATAGAATTCATAATTTTTCATACTAGGTGCTTCCCAAACTTTGAAGCGCCGGCTGAACGCATGCCCCTTCGAAATCTGTCTTTGATGGATTTTTTTTAATTAATATGCTAACTTAGAAAACAATTTTTCATGAAACAGCTCGAAAGAAAGTCCTTGTGGAAGTTTATGCTTGATCAAATCTTTTTAAGACTGCATTCAAAGAATATAAGACAATTTGTTGCGTGCCTGTGTTTGATTGTTATCGCCTCTTCTATCGTTTTTGAAGGCGAACTCTCTGCTGCACCCCGTATCAAACTAAAAGCGAAGTCTGCCATCCTGATTAACGACAGCAACGGCAAGGTCCTTTATACAAAAAATCCGGACAGCCCCATGCAACCAGCTTCACTGACCAAGATCCTTTCCCTGTACCTTGTGCATGAGGCAATTAGTCAAGGGAAAATTCATCCCACGGACATGGTGAAAATAAGTATCAATGCCCAGATTACCGGTGGATCGAGCATGTACCTTGTGGATGAAACGGAAGTCGCACTTGACGATCTGATAAAAGGCATGGCTGTTGTTTCTGCCAATGATGCCAGCGTTGCCGTAGCTGAATATCTTGGTGGCAGTGTCAGCAATTTTGTGAGGATGATGAATGCCAAGGCAAAGGCCCTCGATATGAAACGCAGTCATTTTGTGAATGCTAATGGTCTTCCGGCAAAGGGACAGGTTACTACAGCACGGGACATTCTCAAGCTATCCCGCGCTTACATCAGGGATTTCCCGGAGGCTTTGCATATCCATTCCATGCAGGAATATACATTTGCAAACATTACCCAGCGCAACAGCAACACTCTGCTTAGGCAATGTGAGAATGTGGATGGATTGAAAACGGGCTTTGTCCGCTCTGCCGGATTTCACCTAGTTGCCACCGCAAAGCGGGGTGACACAAGGCTCATTGCTGTTGTAATGGGTGAGAAAAATCCCAGAATCAGGGCACGGGATACTACAAGACTCTTGGAACAGGGCTTCCGTATGGTCACTGGAAAAAGAAAGACCGCCGTATCGCTGAAGAGCCCCTCGTGACACTATCGCAACATCAGCTCACAAGTCTCTTTTGACGGCATGTCGATAGGCAGGTTTCAATCGTTCTATTGATTTCATTTGACCGACTCCATTCAATTAGGTTAGATTCACTCAGCCAAATTAACTATGCGATTATTATTCACTAGAGAAATCATGAGCGGGGCTTTTTATAATCTGGGGAGGTGGAAAGATGAAAAAGAAAGAGATAGACTACTTCTCTGCCTTATATGAAGTGGCTAAAGTTATCAATGCCTCTTTGGACCTATCTACTGTTCTCAATAAGATTGTCCAGTGCGTAACACAGGTTATGCACGTTAAGGCTTGCAGCATCAGGCTCCTGGATTCACGAAAGAAGCAACTCGTCCTTGGCGCTGCCCACGGGCTCTCTAAAGGTTACCTTCATAAAGGGCCTATTTTGATAAAGGAAAGCGGACTGGACCGGAAGGCACTTTCGGGTAAGACCTTGTGGTTGAAGAATGTTCAGATTGATAAGGATTTCCAGTACAGGGCAATGGCAAAGGCCGAAGGCATTAAATCGGTATTTGTAGTTCCATTGTTGGTGCAAAAAAAGGCCATCGGTGTTCTTAGGGTATACTCGGAAAGCATCCATAAATTTAATGATGAGGATATTAAATATTTGGAGGCAGTTGGCAATCTAAGCGCCATCGCCCTGGACAATGCCAAACATCATAAGACACTGCAAATGCAATGTGATCTAATGGCTGCACACAAGTATCGTATTGACGACAATTAAGAGGAGTACTCCATGATTCGCCTTGGAATAAATGGTTTTGGACGAATAGGCCGGCAGGTGCTGAAAGCCGTCATCGAAAGATATCCCCGGACCCTCTCTGTTGTTGCAATCAACGACCTCTTTGACGTGGAAACCAATGCCCACCTCTTCAAATATGACACAAATTACGGACGCTATCCGGGAGAGGTTAAAGCTAAGAAGGACAGTTTTGTTATCGATGGTCACGTAATCAAGAATCTGACATTCCGCGATCCGTCGTACATTCCATGGGATGATCTGGGCATCGACATAGTTATTGAGAGCACAGGCCTGTTTCTGACTGGTCCCAAAGCGTCTGCACACATCGACGCCGGGGCGAAGAAGGTCATCATCACTGCCCCTGCAAAAGAAGAAGACATTACAGTGGTCATGGGCGTTAACCACAAGAACTATAAACCGGACAAACATCACGTATTATCCAATGCCTCCTGTACGACCAACTGCTTGGCCCCGCCTGTTTTTACTGTCCATGAAACCTTCGGCATCAAGAAAGGTATGATGACAACCGTTCACTCATATACCAATGATCAGCGTATCCTCGATCTCGCGCACAGAGACCTGCGAAGGGCCCGTGCAGCAGGACAGAATATTATACCCACCACTACCGGTGCGGCAAAGGCGCTCTCTTTGGTGATTCCCGATCTCGCCGGTCTCTTCGACGGTTATTCACTTCGCGTGCCTACCCCGACTGTTTCGATCGTTGATTTCGTCGCAGAACTCAAGAGCAAGACATCAACGGAAGAGCTGAAAAAGATTCTTGAAACCGCATCCAAGAAGCAGTTCAAGGGTATCATGGCATGTGAAAATTCAGGTTTAGTCTCCATGGACTTCAAGGGAAACTCCCATTCTTCGATAGTAGATATGGAATTCACGCAGGTTCTTCAGGGCAACATGGCCAAAGTTGTCGCATGGTACGACAATGAATGGGGTTACTCCTGCCGCGTGGCAGATCTCGCAAATTACGTTGCGCAAAAGAGGTTCTGAGCAACAATGAAGCACGCCCGTATTCTCGTAATTGACGATGATGCTGTTGCCTGTGAGTTCTTACAGGAGGCTCTGTCCCGTGAAGGCCACAGGGTGGATACTTTTACATCCGGGAAAGAGGCCCTGAAAAAAGAGCTGTCTCACTACGATCTCCTCATGTCAGACATCAGAATGCCTGAAATTGACGGGCTTCAGTTTCTCCGCCATGTGCGTGAGAAATGGCCGGACCTGCCCGTCATCCTGATGACCGCTTACGGATCACTGGAAACCACCATGGAGGCGCTCAGGCTGGGCGCGTGGGACTATATCAGCAAGCCATTTTCCCCTGAAGCAATTCGTGCCATGGTGCAAAAGGTTCTCGAAGTCCGTGAACTGCGGCAGCGGCGTATGCTGGGACAGCCAAAAATGTCGGGGGAACCTCAATTCATTGGTTCTTCAGCTACAATGGTCGAATTTTATAAGCAGATCGTCCGCATAGCAGATGCGGATGCAAGTGTACTAATCGAAGGCGAAAGCGGCACGGGAAAAGAACTCGCGACAAGGGCTCTCCATCAATTAAGTTCGCGGCGAGAAAAGCCTTTCGTCGTCGTCCATTGCGGCGCTATCCCCGATACTCTTCTGGATTCAGAATTATTCGGCTACGAAAAAGGGGCATATACTGGGGCGAATCACAAACACGAAGGACTGCTTGCCTCCGCTCATAATGGCACAATCTTTCTTGATGAAATTACGGAAATGTCGCCCCCTCTCCAGGGAAAGCTCTTACGCTTCATGCAGAGTGGAGAGGTACGGCGGTTGGGCGCTCACGAAGTGCTTCAATTCAGCGTCCGGGTCGTGGCTGCAACAAACCGGGATATTGACGACGAGGTAAGAAAAGGAACTTTCAGATCGGATCTCTTATATCGGTTCGTCGTGCGTCTGCATATGCCTCCTTTACGGGAGCATAAAGAGGATCTGCCGCAGTTAATCGAATCCTTGCTGAAAAAGATTGGATATCCTTCTGTTCGCATCTCCGATGAGGCTATGGAGCTTATTATTGCCTATGGCTGGCCCGGTAATGTCCGTGAGCTGCAAAATGTCTTGGAGCAGACACTGCTCCTGTCACCCTTTGCGGTAGTCCTGCCCGAGCACCTCCCGGAGAGATTTCGTCCGGGACGTGATGAGAGACTTCCTCTTTTACCACCTTTGGAAGAAGCAGAGCGAAAGCAGATCATGCAGGCGCTGCGAACAACATCATGGAACCAAAGCCAGGCGGCTCAACTTCTAGGGATTGACCGAAAGACATTGAGGACAAAGATTCAGCGCTATGGCTTATTGAGAGACGGCACATCATGAGGGACTTCTATGGGCGCCACATTCTCTACAATCGGGAAATACATAACGATTTGCGTACCCTCATAGGGACTGCTCTTCATCTCTATCTTACCGCCGTGGATCTTGACGATATCCTGCACAATGGCAAGCCCGAGACCTCGCAGACCTTCTTCAGTGTGGGTGCTGAAGAAAGGCTCACAAACCCTCGCCAATAATTCGGGCGGTATGCCTGGACCGTTGTCCTGAACCGTAATGGCAACAACACTATTTTCCGGTATAGCTTTAGCTGTAACGGAAATCCTGCCCCCACCCGATATGGCCTCCAGGGCATTCTGAATGAGATTAAATAGGGCTGTCTGAACACGATATCTGTCAACGAAGAGACCAGGAATTTTTTCGTCCACATCTACACTGAGTTGAATGCCCGATTTTTGCATCAACGGTTCAACGAGGGTGAGCGTCTCGTTCAAAAGTTCGGGCACACTTACGGCCTCAAAGTGCGGTTCGGGAAGACGCGTTGCATGCCGCACATTCTGAATGACCGTATTGAGCCTTTGAGTCTGCTGAACTATGAGTTCCAGCTTTCTGCCCACATCCGGCGGCCATGCATCATGCTCCAGGAGCAGTTTGGCCAAACCCGCAATAGAGTGCAGGGGCGTGCCCAGGTCATGCGCCAGAGTTGCCGTCAAATGACCCAGGGCTGTAAGCTGTTGGAGTTGGTTCACCTGTTGCTGAAGTTGAACCACCTTGTGTGTAGCTTCCTGCACTCTGTCCTCCAGGCGCCTTTGGAGCTCCTGGTTCCTCGCCAACACGCGTTCAATCTCCTCGGCCATTACATTAAAATGATCTGCAAGGTGACCCCACTCATCCAGTCTGGCAATAGGAATCCTCTTGACGTATTTGCCTGCACGGAAATCGTCAATGGTGTCAATGATGACACCAAGGGGCCTGCCGATGAGCCATCTGTAACTCAATGCCAGCACAAGCAGGATCGCAAACAAAAGGCCAGCTGTGCTGAACAGCAGCAGACGTTTCGCACGGGCTAGTATTTCAAATCTGGTTTGCGAAAAAACAATAACACCGACAAAAACCTGCGTGTCTTTTTCTGATAGGAATGGATATAATAGGCCCAGGGCGGGGCCGCCGTCAGTATTCAACTCAACCCGCTGTGTTTTTGATTTTTCCATGGCCGCACCAATGACATTTTCAGGCCATTCATAGGGAACACGGCCGGCACCCACAATATATTCCACTTCGCCGTTTACAATGGAGAAAAGATCAATGCGGGCCAGTCTATCATCTGATTTTACGTGGTCTTCCAATGCATCATCAAGGGCGGATAATCCTTTGCCCGTGGGAAAATGCTGATAGTAGGTACTTACCGTTTCTGCAAGGTCATACAGCCGTTTGACCTGCTCCTCAATGAGAATAACATTTAGCACCCTTAACTGGATCCATCCCCAGATGGCCATTGTCACAGCCAGGCCCAGAACGGTTAAGAGAATGAGACGCGTACGGACGGTCATATTTGACATCCTGTATATCGACCTCTCGATGATATTTTTTAGTGTAGTCAAAACGAGCAACCTGCAATAACGATTATGAATCCTCGATCCTCATACCAGAAAAAAAACCAAAACTCAATTGGTCCATTAAAGCAAAAACGGCACAGAGATTATATCTCCGTGCCGTTATGTTGTCGACAAAAAACAATGTTGCAATAGAGCTTACTTCTGGGGAAGCGTTTCAGTGGGCGTTGGTTTTGTGTCTCTAGGAGGAGAAGCCTTTCTGATTATTTTTTTTACGACAACGGGAGTAACTCTAGTCGCTCTATTCTTGCCGTCCTTCTTCATGTAGTTGACTTTAACCTTATCGCCAACGTTGACCTTTTCAATGGCTTTATCCAAAACAAATTCCATTATCTCCGTTTCTCCCCTGACGGTACGCTCAACCGATATATGTGTGTCCGAGATATCCTTAACGATTCCTATAATGCTCACCTTTGTTTCCTTAGGCTGTTTTACAGTAACTGCTTTCGATGGATCGGCCTTGGCCGGGACTTCAGAAGTTCCGTCAACGGCAAACACGGAAGCGCCGAAAATAATAACAATACCTGCTAGCATTACCATCAGATGTTTCATTCCAGGCAACCTCCTTCTTACATTCATCGAACCATAATTACTCGTCACTACTTAAACATTTTTTTAGTGCAATCTATATACCACATGAGGACTATACTGAAATATTAAACTAATTATATACAATTACGGGAAGTTAGATTAATGTCTCAAATCAGAATGGGCTGCGTGTCATCAAAAGAATGGAGAATTAAACCCCACTTGTTGAGTAATTTTTCATCAATTGAACCATGGATATCACCAGAAAGGTCAAATCAGTGATTTTTTCGTAATGATTTTTAAAGCTGCAGGAATAATATCAGCAACTATCGGTAAACAGCCAGATTGTTCTCCGTCGCAATCGAGGAGGACACGCTCTGAAGAGAATGCACTGATCTTTTTCCCCGTCAGAATCAATACATCTCTAATATCTTTGATTCTGCCAGTATACAATTTGGGGAAATGTCTGAAGACCTCGCCTAGGCTCAAATTTCCGATCACCGTTATATGGAAGAGGCCGTCATCAATGACGGCGTCCGGAGCCACCAGCATGCCTCCGCCATGATACCTGCCATTAGCCACGGCTATGTTCCAGGTAATGACTCTTCTTTCATACGAGTCATCAATTTGAATATGCATATTTTTCTTGCCGTAAAGCAGGACGGAAACCACAGTTGCCCAGATAAAAGAAATAAAGGGGCCGAGTGGCTTGCTTTTTCTATTGATGCGTTCATCAACTTCACCGCCAAGGCCGAAACTGACAATATTATGAAAATAACGAATCTCAGGAAGTCCACGGTCATTGTGGAACTGAAGCCGCCCTACGTCAATGACCTTCGCAGATCCTTCTTTAATCGTGTCGAGAGATTGTTCAACACTTGCGGGAATTGGCACAGTCTTGATAAAATCACACCCTGTTCCATTTGGTATAAATCCTAACAGCGCGTCATTCCGAATTGGCCCATTTTCATCCATGAAACCATTAACGACCTCATTAAGGGTGCCATCGCCGCCCACGCAAACGATCAATTCCGCCCCTTCGAGGAGCTTAGTCCTGGCAATCTTAGTGGCATCCCCGGGTTTTGTGGTCAGACACGATGTAAAATAGCCTATCCGATCATGCGCCATAGACTGAATGCGAGGCCACTGCCTGCCTGTCAAGCCATAACCGGCATGAGGATTTACGATAAAGACAATTCTGGTGAAAGCCAAAGGCGCAACCTTCTATTTTTGATATTACTGCCAGAATAAAAATAGTGAAGAACCTTTATAAGACACCTTTTCCGACCTCTTCACTACTTTCTTACGCGTCTGTATATCCAGCAGTGCAAAAAGAAGAAAATGGTAACCAAGCCGCCTTGACGGATCATTCTTTTCGCAACTCTTCTTACTTCCTTCTGGCGATCCACTTTTTTATCGGCGAGATACATGCCGAGTAAACCGCGATTAATCATGTAATGGAATCGTGCGTTGGGCAGGCGGGAGATGCTTCGGTCTGCCTGCCTGTAAAAATGCATCAGCCTTGACGTCATTTCGGTGCTGTCAGGATAATATGAACAGAAGTTCAAGTCACCACCGGCACGATCTTCCTCCTGATCGATCAGGTAATCAAGTAGTATGTGCAAACCTTGCACCCACGGGAAATACGCATCTTTGATGCGTTCGACCAGCTCCGTGGAACAATCTTCGCGGAATGCATGGGCAACGAGGCAGAAAATACCGAGGGTCGATCCCGCGCACGCCGCAAATTCATACCAGCTCATCTCAGGCAGGTGCTCCTTGCGCATGTCAAACCACTCAGTAAGGCGTGGCACGCGCTCCTCGATCCTCACATGCTTGTGAACTTGCAATTCACAATAATGGCGGGCAAGTTCGTGGAGGGCTGGCGCAATCAGCGGATATGCGGGCAGTTTCTTGAGAATGCCCTGACAAGTCGTAACAAGAGAGAGCAGATATCCACCATCATCCTGTTCATTTCGGAGACGGTAATAATTAGCACCTGATGCATCAGGTGTCAGGGCATTAGACATAGATTCGTGAAGTGCACGAAAATCCTCCGGGTCGAGAGACGTGCTGCGATCACATAGATTATCAAGATAATCGCTGATGGTTTGATAAGCGACGATGAATCGTACCGCCTCATGGTAGCGATCCCCAGCTAACAGGGCATAGATTGACCCCCCCTCACAATGGAATGTCTTTGTTTCGATACTCATGAGGGCCTGTTTGCGGAGCTCCGGATCGGGAATCTTCTCCGCTTTTTTTTTCCATTCTTTGAGGTGACGATGGACATCAGGACGGACGCGGAGAATAATTTTTGTTGTCATCGTCCACAGGGAAGACAAATTGCTAACCAAACGACGCTCCTTAATTTGACCGGATGCTCTTGTGGAAACGGCCTCGCAGAGAGTCCTGCTAATCACTACCAAGAGGAAGCAATCTTTTAAAATACATACGCTTGCGCTTCATAACACAAGCTATTTTTTAACACAAGTGCCATGCTGCTAAGGTAACAGGAATTGCCTTGACCATATATTCCTTTCATGTTACCGCATGCAACGCATGAATACACATAACTCCCGAAAGAGGCACGGTATTGGGACAGGCGCGATATGATAAAACAAGGAGGCGCAGTTGTCGGAACTGCAAAAATTTATGCCTGATGAAGGAGTAATAGTCATTGGAGGCGGAGCAAGCGGTATGATGGCTGCAGGGAGGGCCGCAGAAATGGGTGCTCATGTAACCCTCCTGGAAAGAACCGGGACACTCGGCAAGAAGATCCTTATAAGCGGTAAGACGCGCTGTAATCTGACGAATGCCAGGGATCTTGATCACTTTATCTCCATGTATGGGCCAAACGGCCGTTTTCTGTACGGGGCGTTTCATCGCTTCTTCCGTGACGATCTGATCTCCTTTTTGGGACGCTACGGTGTGGGAACAAAGATTGAGCGGGGGGGAAGGGTCTTTCCGGTTTCTGACAGTGCTGAGGATGTTGTCAGTGCATTCAAGAAATATCTTACAGACCACCGTGTGGAGATTTTGAGGCACAGCAGGGTCACAGGCATCGAAACCCGAAACAAACAGGTAACAGGTGTGGTGATGCCAGATGGTAAGAGACAGGCGACTGCCTTAATCTTGGCTGCAGGCGGATCTACCTATCCTGCAACCGGCTCGAGTGGAGACGGCTATGCGATGGCTGCCACCCTCGGCCACACAATAAATAAACTCCGCCCCGCGTTAGTGCCCCTGGTCGTCGAGGAAATTTCCCGCGCTAAGTCCATGCAGGGCGTGAGCCTCAGAAATGTTCGTCTCACCGCATTCCAGTGCCGGGCGGATAAAATTGATCCGTCTCTTGTGCCAAACATTGACATTGGTCGCGGGACAGGGAATAGGCGACCACACCCGCCCATCATTGAAAGCCGCATGGGTGAGATGATGATCACCCATTTCGGTATCGGGGGACCCACTACGCTGCTCATGAGCCTGTCCATTATTGATGCCCTGGAGAGGGGGCCGGTAAGTGTCTCCATAGATCTCAAGCCTGCCCTCGACAGAATGCAGCTCAGCAGGCGCCTTCAGCGTGATTTCGATCGCTTCAGTAAGAAGAAGTACCGCAGTATCGTAAGAGGTCTTGTTCCTGCCAAGATGGTCGATCCCCTGATCCTGATGACAGGTATCACGGCGGATAAATGTGGATGCGAGATCAGTGCTGCTGAACGTGAGAGACTCACAGACCATCTGAAGTCCCTCCGTTTTAATATCAAAGATTCTCTTCCCATGTCGTCTGCCATCGTAACAGCCGGAGGCGTATCCCTGAAAGAAATTGATCCGCGGACGATGGCGTCACGCAAAATAAGAGGCCTGTACCTCTGCGGAGAGGTAATAGATATCGACGCCGATACAGGCGGCTATAATCTTCAGGCGGCCTTTTCAACTGGCTATCTTGCCGGCGAGAACGCCGCCGCTTATGTTAATTCGAAAGGGCCCTCAATGAATTGTAATATGGACTGTTAGAATTAGTCCCTCGCCAGAAGACAGCAAACTTTCATTCCTCCTTCTCCTGCTCCCGCCTTTTCTCCTTTTTCCTTTCCTGCTTCTTCTCTTCCCCCCTTTTCTGTTCCTTCTCCTGGCCCTGCCCTTTTTCCTTCTCCTTCTTTTTCTTCTTTTCCGTCCCCTCTTCAGAGGCTTCCTTTGATGGTTTATCTTTGCCTGCTGATTGATCTTTCAGCAAAGGAGGTAACGCCGCCTTTTCCGCCTTTATCTTTGCCAGTTCTTCGGTCCTCTCTTCATTCTTGGCTATAGCTTTCAGTCTGTCATTTATGGCCCTAATATTTGCCCGCAGTTTCTTAACGAGCGCATCTTTTTCGATCCCAGGAGATTCTAACCCTCTTTTGATGAGGGAAGACAGGCGTTCCTCCAGCCTGCGTTCAAAATTTGCCTTTCGTCTCCCTAGCGTCTCTTTGTTCCTTGATCCCATATTATCTCCTCTCTTTCCGATTCACTTGTTCTTCGCCGGCAGTCAACAGACTGTACAGTTTTTCAAATTACGGCCGTCAGATCATTGGTCAACAGGTATTCCCGATAACGAGAATTCCGCCCTTATTATGCTATCTGATAATCACAGTTTTTTTGAGTAATTAATCTTTCAAGGTCATCAAAAAAGGTTAATTGATCGTTAACGCTTTCGGACAAACTCTCCTCAGGTGTTTTTGACGATTCATATTTCGACCAATCTAATTCAGTTTGCATTTGCGCATCGTTGCGAGCAACCGGCAACAATAAATAGACAAAACAATTTTCTCTTATCCAGCCCATGCAGTCCTCGCCATAACACCTTCTGTTGACAAAAATGCACCATTTCATAACGATATCCTTCTCCGTCTGTCCAATCGTTCCCGTTTCCTCACAGCTACTCAAATAATTTTTCACACCTATTCTTTCCAAACATTCCGGATTAAGCGCATCCTTTCCCGCAATTATCGGTACAATAATTGCGGGAAGTGGTCTAACCACTCAATAGTGGAATACCCAAAAGTTCTGTACCCGCACAAAAGAATCAAAGTACGTGCAATATTTCACTGAGACTCGGGTGGGGAATAATCCAGTTTTTCAATTCTCTCTTCCCCATGCGATTCCCAACAGCCAGGCTCATAGAAGCGATTAGTTCACCAGCGTCGTCTCCTACGATCGTTACTCCAATCAATCTATCACCGGAGAATACCGCCTTCAGGAATCCATTCCTTTTGAGTTCTATTCTGGCCATGATATTAGCCCCGTATTCGATCCTCCTTGTTTCCACCTTTAGACCAAGCTCCCCCGCATTCTTTTCTGTGAGACCGACACGGGCCACATTCGGATGCGTATATACGACGGAAGGAACTGAGTCCTCCCTGTATGTAACCGATCGATCACCGTAGAGGTAGCTCGCAACTGATCTGCCCTGTTGAATGGCCCTGTGTGCAAGCATGATTCCCCCGGTTACATCACCGACCGCATAGATGCCCCGGACGTTGGTCATCTGGCGGTCATCGACAGCGATCCCCTTCTCATCATATACAATACCGCATCGCTTCAATTCTTCTATGTGTAAAAGAGGTTTTCTGCCTGTACACATGAGGACACAATCGGCGGAAAGTTCAATTTGCTTTCCATCTTGGTTCGCTTTCAATGATACCCCATTTCTGGCCTCTTCCATTGTCTCCATCCGTGTTGACGTGTAGATAGCGACACCCAGACGGATTAGATCATGTCTGATTAAATCGTCGGCTTCTCTGTCCTCATGGAGGAGGAGTCCATCCAATAGTTCAACAATGGTCACCTTGACGCCGAGTTCGGCCAGAAATGTGGCAATTTCAATCCCGATGAAACCACCACCTACAATGATGATCGTTTCCGGCAGAGTCTCAAGAACGAGGAAGCCATCAGATGTCAAAATTTTGTCAGAGGTCTGGAAACCACGGGGCAGTAATGGCTCCGAACCCCAGGCAATAATAATGTTATCAGCGGTGAGGTGTTTCCTCTGACCCTCAAGTGATATCCATTCTACTTCCCCGGAAGAAACAACATGGCCATCTCCGGCTTTCATATCTACGCCTGCATCCTCAAGAGATTGCTGGACACCTTTGGCGGAAATGGTAATCATCTGCCGCTGATGGCGTTTGATCGCAGCGAAATCCGCCCTAGCCTCACCCACAGAGATGCCGAGGCGCTTCAATTTCTTAAGATTCATGTATTGCCCGCTGCAAGCCAAAAGCGCCTTTGTGGGAATGCAGCCTCGATGTGTGCATGCGCCGCCCCATTGATTTTTCTCAATGACGGCTACTCTGGCTCCCCACCTGGCCGCGTGCTCGGCTGCGGCATAGCCTCCAGGACCCGCTCCGATGATGATAAGGTCGTATGTATCAGACACTACAAGGCCTCTTCGTACTGAATCTGAGAAATTCTTGCTGTATGGTAGGAACTGCGTACCAGAGGACCTGCTTCTACATGTTTCACGCCCAGTTCGTGCGCTATCCCTTTCATCTCTTCAAATTCATCCGGGTGGTAATATTTCACGACGGGCCAGTGATTGCGTGTCGGCTGCTGGTACTGGCCAATAGTCACCATTTCACAGTGAACCCGGGCCAAGTCTTGGAGCAATACCACAATGTCGCTCCAGCATTCTCCCAATCCCACCATGAATCCTGATTTAACGATGATTTCTTTTTCACTGCATTGATGTATCCGATGAAGCAATTCCAAGGAAAGATTATAATCCCCCTGTGGTCTGACATGGCTGAAAAAAGCGCGAACGACTTCCATATTGTGATTAATCACATGTGGCTTGCTTCTGATTATGCGCGTCAGGGCCTTCCAATTCCCCCGCAGGTCTGGAATGAGCACCTCCACCCGACATTGCGGCACTTCCTGATATAGCATTTCCACGCAGCGGGCAAATAGCCCGGCCCCTCCGTCAGATAGATCGTCCCGGGTGACCGACGTGATAACTACGTACTTGAGTCCCAGCTCTTTGACTGCCTGGGTTAGACGTTCCGGTTCCATCTCATCCGGCACTTCGGGCGTACCATACTGAATATTGCAGTAGCGGCAGTTTCTTGTGCAGATATTCCCGAGAATTAAAAAAGTGGCTGTCCCTGAATGAAAACATTCAGTCATATTTGGACAATGTGCTTCCTCGCAGACGGAGTGGAGGCTAAATTGCGACAGAATTTCTTTCACATGTTTAAATTCATGTGTAGTAGGCAGATTTACCTTTAACCATTCAGGTTTCCTTCTTATCTGCATTTGCACCCTGAACCCTTTTCTTAGCCTTGGAGATACTGAAAAAAGCGAAGACTAAGAACATGATCCCAATTATGAGCTGCGGAAAAGCAGCCTCAATCTGTCCTGTCTGGATAAAATATAATATCGCCTGCACAAGATTCACAATACCGAAGAAGATTAAAATTGCCGGAGCGAGATAGTTGATTAGTTTGCGTGTATCTGCCGGAAGCTTGGGAAGTTCCTGCATCCGCCCACGGGTGGGAGCCGTCGCATCCGTCTTGCCTGACAGCACTGGGGTCCGCGTCTCTTTCAAAGTATCCTGTTCCTTGCCTGCAAGGGCCCAGATAATCCTGTCTCTTTCTCTTGGATTTTTGACCATCTTAAGTTTTTTGATGAGTTTGTCTCTTTCCATATCTCTCCACATTCTCTCGCTACGCATACCTATCCCTGCCTCTTGCCTCTGTTTATCTCCAGCATACATCAGGCTCCCGGGCCGCCTTGACATCGTCGAGGCGCCTTAGGTCAGTGGTCAGAGGCGCTGACTTGACCAGATCAGGATTTTCTTTCGCTTCTCCGGCAATGACAATCATAGTATCGCAGAAAGCATCAAGGGTCTCCTTGCTTTCCGTCTCGGTGGGTTCGATCATAATTGCCTCCGGTACGATCAGTGGGAAGTATATCGTTGGCGGATGATAGCCATAATCCAGTAGACGCTTGGCAATGTCCGATGTGTGGACGCCGCTCTCCTTGACCTGCCGTTTTCCCGAGAAGACACATTCATGCATGCATATCCGGTTATAGGGAAGATCATAATAGGGCTTTAATCGCTCCTTCACGTAATTGGCATTGAGCACGGCGGTTTCACTCGCTCTCTTCAAGCCTTCGGGGCCGAGAGACCTGATATATGTATAGGCTTTTACCATGACATTAAAATTTCCATAAAATGCCCTTACCTGACCGATACTGTCCGGGAAATCATACTTCCAGTCGTACCCCTTCCCTTTTTTTACGACACGAGGCCCTGGAAGATACCTAACAAGGTCCTTTCTAACTCCCACGGGCCCGCTTCCTGGGCCACCGCAGCCATGGGGCGTCGAGAACGTCTTGTGGAGATTGAGCTGAATAACATCGATGCCCATGTCGCCCGGCCTTGTAACTCCCATAAAGGCATTGGCATTGGCGCCGTCACAATATAATATCCCTCCTTTTTTGTGAACAATCTCGGAAACCTTTTCAATATTTCGTTCAAAAAGGCCTAAGGTGTTCGGGTTCGTAATCATCAGTCCCGCCACATCCCTCGTCATCAGTTCTCGAAGGTGGCCGATATCAACGCCCCCTTCGGCATTTGACCTCACGGTGACAACGTGATAGCCGCACAATGCCCCCGAAGCCGGGTTCGTTCCGTGGGCTGCATCGGGAATCAGAATCATTGACCTCTTCTGTCCCTTTTTCTCGAAATATCTCTTTATAACCATAACGCCGGTGAGTTCGCCATGCGCCCCCGCGGCAGGCTGAAGCGCAAAATCGGCCATGCCGAATATCTCAGAGAGATACTGCCTAAGTTCGTGCATGACCTGTAGTGACCCCTGGGAAAATTTAACCG
Organism: Syntrophales bacterium; assembly: GCA_035685925.1. Classification (GTDB taxonomy): domain Bacteria; phylum Desulfobacterota; class Syntrophia; order Syntrophales; family UBA2185; genus Fen-1135. Next base: position 30,011 of record DASRZZ010000129.1, read on the forward strand.
GAGAATAAGGATGAAGGTTCGTAAATCCAGGCAGACGAGAAACCTCCTCATTGATCTTGGGATTGTACTTCATGGTGCACGAGCCGAGCGGATAAAAGCCTACATCAACACCGAAATTCCGTTTAGATAATTGCGTATAATGGCGCATGAGATCTATCTCCGCCACCTCCGGCAAGTCCAAATCATCCCTTAGCAGACTATTGTTGACAATGGCTGCTACTGCAACCTCGGGCACATCCGATTTAGGAATTGAAGTGGCTATTCTCCCCGGTCTACTCTTTTCAAATATGAGTTCCATTAATTACCTCCGGCTTCAATATTATTTTGCCACAATCGAAATCACCCTGTCCATATCTTCTTTTGTTAGCATCTCTGTAGCACAGAAGAGAAGAGAGTTCCCGAGTTCAGGATAATCTTTTGCAAGTTCATACCCGCCTGTAATACCTGAAGCCTGAAGTTTCTGATTGACCTTATTTGGGTCAGGACAGTGAATGACGAATTCATTGTAAACAGGGGCAGGGAAAATCAACTGCCAGCCTGGCAGTTGTGAGAACTTCTGCTTGAGATAATGAGCTTTCTGGATATTGAGCACCGCTAATTTCTTGAGGTTTTTCCCTAGACTGACAAGATATACAGCAGCAGCCAGGGCGCAGAGGGCTTCATTGGAGCAGATATTCGATGTCGCTCTCTCCCGCCTTATGTGCTGTTCCCTTGTTTGCAATGTCAGGACAAATCCTCGTTTGCCTTCTTTATCCACCGTTGCCCCGGCGAGCCTGCCGGGGATCTTTCTTAAAAATTTTGCGGCGCTGGCAAAAATCCCGAGATATGGACCCCCGTAGTTCATGGGGTTCCCGAAGCTCTGCCCTTCTCCCACGACGAAGTCCGCTCCCATTTCACCTGCGGGCTTAAGAATACCCAAAGACGTCGCTTCCGTGAATCCCGAGACAAGAAGTGCGCCCTTTGCGTGCACTGCGGATTCGATGGAGGCAACATCCTCAATGACTCCGAAAAAATTGGGGCTCTGAACCAGAACTGCTGCCGTTCTGTCATCCACGGCCTGCGACAGGACATCTCTGTCCAGCTGGCCGGATTTGCCATAAGGAATTTCTACTAAGTCATAGCCATTTGCCCAGGCGTATGTGCCGACAACCTGCCGGTACTCGGGATGTACGGAGCGTACAACGATGATCTTCTCCCTGCTTAAGGTTTTGGCAGCAAGCACCGCAGCCTCGGCCATTGCTGATGCACCGTCGTACATCGAAGCATTGGCAACCTGCATGCCCGTTACCTTTGCTATCATGGTCTGGTATTCATAGATGGCCTGAAGGATTCCCTGGCTGATTTCCGCCTGGTAAGGGGTGTAGGCCGTGTAGAACTCGGAACGGGAAATGACATGTGCCACCACCGCGGGGATATAATGATTGTAAACACCAGCGCCCATGAGGGTAACCGGAGAAACAGCATTTCGGGCACTAATGCCCCTCATCAGGGCGGCGACCTCCTGCTCGGCAAGGGCATGTGGCAGCTCAAGAATCCTGTTAAGTCTATATTTTTCTGGAATATCTGCAAAGAGCTCTTCCACCTTCTTGATGCCGACAGTTTCGGCCATCCTCCTTTCATCCTCGGCGGTGTGTGGCACATAGTCCATATCGCGATCCTTTCTCCGATTGATACTTCGAGCGGTGTCTATGGCCGGGCGTCGATAGGAAAATCCTGGACTTGCCGAGCCCGGGCCAAAACAAAAAAAGGAAGATTAATGCTTCTCCTCTTTGATCATCTCCGTATAGCGGGCTGCGTCCATAAGGTTATTCAATTCGGCCGGATCATCCAACCTCAGTTTAGCCATCCAGCCTTCTCCAAAGGCATCCTGATTTACAAGTTCAGGATGCTCCTCCAGCGCTTTATTGACTGCTATAACTTCTCCACTCACGGGCGAGAAGACATCAGAAACAGACTTTACGGATTCTACCACCGCCATCGGTTCCATTTGCTTGACTTTTTTGCCGATGGCCGGGAGCTCCACAAAGACGATATCAGTAAGCAACTCTTGAGCATGATCGGTAATGCCCATCGTAATCGTCCCGTCTCCGTTATCCATTGCCCACTCATGTTCCTTTGAATACCTTCTGTCTGATGGATTTGGCTTTGACATTGCTCTCCCCCTTGAATCTATTTTTTTCTTCTTCACTTCCGCCTTCTGTAAAAGGGCAATTCCACAATCCGCGCTCTGGCACGGTTATCACGGATTTGAATGAGGATATCCGTACCAGTCCTGCTGTAGAGCATCGGTACAAAAGCCAGTCCCACGGCCTTCTGCAAGGTAGGGGCATATGTCCCTGATGTAACGACACCAACTTCAGTCCCATCCTTGAATACCTTGTACCCGTGTCTCGCTATTCCTCTTTCTTCCATCTCGAAGCCGACCAGTTTTCTGCTCAAGCCCCTTTCTTTCAGCTTTTTCAAAGTTGAACTTCCGACAAAGTCCTTCTCCAGACTTGTTACCCACCCGTAAACGACCTCCAGAGGGGTGATAGTCTCATCCATATCAGTTCCATATAACATCATCCCTGCCTCCAGCCGCAGGGTATCCCGCGCGCCTAACCCAACAGGCTTAAGCCCGAAGGGCGCCCCGATTTCCAGAAGTTTATCCCAGAGTTCTCCGATCCTGCGGCTATCCGTATAGATCTCAAATCCGTCCTCCCCTGTATAGCCGCTGCGCGATACCAGGGCAGGTATGTCCATAACCTTCGTATCTTTGGCATGGTAGTAAGTCAAAGGGGCCAGATCATCTGAAGCAAGATTCTGGATAATCGCCTGTGACAGGGGACCCTGCAGATCTATCTTGCCAGTTTGACCGCTATTATCAATAACCTCTACATCGGAAAGTCCCTTCACTCTTCTCTGCATCTCAACCCATGAGTAATCCTTATCCTTTGTCCCGGCGTTCGTAACGACGAGATAGCGTTCATCTCCCAGTCGATAAACCGTTACATCATCTATGATGCCCCCTTTTTCATTCGTCAGGACGCTCAACTTGATCTGTCCTATTGCCTGTCCCTTTATATCTCTGCTCAGTAGCCATTGCAGGAGCTCTAAAGCCTGAGGTCCTTTGACCTCAATCTCTCCCATATGACAGATGTCAAATAGTCCCGCTTTCGTCCTGGTTGCATTGTGCTCTTCAATCACATTGGTGTATTGAACAGGCATGGCCCAGCCGCCAAAATCAATTATTTTTGCACCAAGTGCTACATGACGATCATAGAGCGGGGTCTTCTTCATTGACGGTTCTCCTCCGGCATGTGAACCAGCCTTGAACAGAGCAAATCCTATATGCCAAGCTGGCTCAATGAAAGAGCCTGTTTATGACTTAAAGTCACTACTTGCAGTAAATGAGGGGCCAGATTACGAGAATAATATTTATGAAGAAAATTACTTGTTTTCTTGAAAGTTGTTGATCGTGCAACGAGATCCTTACAATTTTTGCAGATTGTCCATTTTGATTCAATAAGATACTGCCCGCATAGGAAAGGGCAGCTTTTCCTGGATGCTCCCCGGTTCACCGTATTGTGCATGAGTAGCATAGGCGATTCGATATTTCAAGGCATAAAAGATATCATCCTTATCGATTAATGTGCGGAAAAAACAAACTGTGAAAGACAAAGAATAAAATGGGGAATGTCAGATATTCCGGAAAATACCGTTACCAGTAACTGCCTTTATCTTCTCAATAGTCCTCACAAAGAACTCCTGCCTTTGCTTTGGAACGTATAGTGCGCCTTCGCAGTCAACGATCAACTTGCCTTCGAGATGGTCAATCTCATGTTGTGCGACACGGGCAACATAATCCGTGTAGCGCCTGTTTATTTTGCGCCCGGCTAGATCAAACGCCTTGACTTTGATTTCAGGATATCTGCTCACTTCAACCTGGATTTCCGGGCATGAGAGGCATCCCTCGGTCATCGTCACCATCTCGCCTCGGGCTTGGGTAATACGTGGGTTGATCAAGAGCTCGTAATCGGCCTCACTCTTTGACCAGTCTTTTTCATCGAATCCCTTGTTTCTGAAGATGATTATTTTTTTACTTATACCGATCTGCGGAGCGGCCAAACCTGCCGCTTCACCCATGGAAAGGAATGCGTCGACGAGGGCCCTGATCTCCTTTTTCCTTTCTTTATCGAAGGGAACCCGTACATCCTCACACAGCCTCCTTAAGAGCAGGGCTTCCTCTTCATTAATCTTTTCATCCTTCCAAAGTGTAAGAACCCTTACATCAGACATCTATTTCTCCGTTACAAGGTTTGAGTAATTATATAGCATTCCATACCCGTTATTTCAAGTTCATTGGAGATTTCAAATACCCTTGATAATTTTACGGATGTCTGCTAGCTTTCTCTGATCAGAGCGACTGGGAAACCCTTATAATAACAGCAGAACAAAGAGTACAATCTTGATAAATGCCATCGTAACAAGCAAGTCTCGACAGGAATTTGCCAGACTGATGAAGTTCGAAAATGGGGGACCGCCGATCGCGGATTCCGGCGATTCGAAGAAACTGCCCCTTCTGTATATGCATATTCCCTTCTGTGAAAAACTGTGTCCCTACTGTTCCTTCCACCGTGTCATCTTTGACATCGCTTTTTGTCATGATTATTTCAAGGCCTTAAGGAAAGAGATCATGCTCTACAAGGGCAAGGGGTATGATTTCAGTGGCATCTACGTGGGAGGAGGAACACCCACAATCCTCATTGACGAACTCGAAGAAACGCTGAAGCTTGCACGGGAATGCTTTTCCGTTCGGCAAATATCAGTTGAGACAAACCCGAATCATCTGACAGATGAAACTATCTCCGTCCTTAAACGGGCCGGCATAAACCGGCTTTCCGTCGGAGTTCAAAGCTTTGACAACCAAATGCTCCGGAATATGGATCGATACGACAAGTATGGGGGCTGCGAAGTAATAACGCGGAAGCTATCACATACCTTGGGCCAATTTGACACGCTTAACGCAGACATGATTTTTAATTTCCCTTCCCAGACCATGACCATGCTGGAGAGGGATCTCGACATCCTGATGGATATAGGGATAGACCAGATCACGTACTACCCCCTCATGGTTTCAGATTCGACCCGTCAGGCAGTCGGCGAGAAATTTGGGCATGTGAATTATGCAAAAGAGGAACAGTTCTACCGCCGGATTACAGACCGTCTGATACCGGCATACCGGCACTCGTCTGCGTGGTGCTTTTCAAAAAACGCCACCATGATTGACGAGTACATCGTGGATTACGATGAATATGCCGGTATAGGCAGCGGGTCTATCGGTTATTTGAACGGTATATGCTATGCTAATACCTTTAATATTGCGGAATACATCTCGCGAGTCAACGATGGTGAAATACCTGTTATGGCCTCCCGATCTTTCCAGATCAAGGACCGGTTGCGCTATGATTTCCTCATGAAACTCTTCGGTATGGATATGGATATTGCGGCATCACGAGCAAAGTATGGGGCAGGGGTCTATCATGCTCTCTGGTTTAATATTCTTGCCTTTATCCTTGCAGGTGCTTTACAGTATAGCTCATCTCATCTTCACCTGACGGAGCGAGGATGTTATCTCTGGGTGATCATGATGAGGGAGTTTTTTATTGCAGTCAATAACTTTCGTGATTTTTGCCGGTCCGCATAGTATTATAGTTACAAATTGTCATATTTTATGAGCAAAGTCGTGACACATGACTAAACAAAAGCTCGATGACCACAGAATGACATTATTGAAGGGCCTCCCCAAGATTGACGAGGTAATGTTCTCTCTGGAAAAAAAGGGGGCATTTGCCGGTACGCCAAAATATGTAGCAAAGTCTATCTGCAGATCGGTTGTGGAAGAGCTGAGGCAGGAAATTCTAAATATGCAGATGGATGTGAAAGGGAAGCGCCTGCCTTCGGCGGGGGAGGTCGTCGATAAAGTTATGCGAATCATAGATGTGCTTCATCAGTACAGTCTTCGCAAAGTAGTGAATGCAACGGGCGTAATTTTGCACACAAACCTAGGCAGAGCACCCTTATGCGCCGACGCCTTACAGAGGCTCATGGAAATAGCGGGGGGTTACTCGAATCTGGAATATGACTTGGGCAAAGGGGGAAGAGGTATCCGTTACGACCACGTGCAAAAGGTTCTCTGCGAATTATCCGGTGCGGAAGATGCTCTGGTCGTCAATAACAACGCTGCTGCCGTTATGCTGGTGCTCAACACCCTGGCGAACGGGAAACAGGTCATTGTATCGCGGGGAGAGCTTGTTGAAATTGGAGGTGAATTCCGCATACCGGAAGTCATGGAAAAAAGCGGGGCCCATCTCTCTGAGGTGGGAACAACCAACCGCACACGCCTTAAGGATTATGAAAAGACCATTGGGCCAGACACAGCACTCATCCTAAAGGTCCACACGAGTAATTTTAGAATTATCGGTTTTACGGAAGATACGGATCTCGCATCACTTGTTTCCTTGGGAAAGAACTATGGCATACCCGTAATGTACGATCTGGGAAGCGGATCTTTTGCGGAGCTGGATCGTTATGGTCTGGAGAGAGAACCTACGGTCCGTGATGTGCTGGCAACCGGCGTGAGCGTCGTGACCTTCAGCGGCGACAAGCTGTTAGGCGGTCCACAGGCAGGTGTCATCCTCGGACAGAAGGAAGTTCTGCAAATGATCAAGAAGAATCCTCTCAATAGAGCCCTACGCATCGACAAGTTGACCCTGGCAGCTCTAGAGGCCACATTAATGCAATACCTGCAACCAGAAACAGCCGTAAAGCATCTTAGGGTTCTTAGAGCATTGACAGAAAAGCTCGCGGAAGTCGCCAAGCGGGCAAAGAAACTGCTATTCGTATTGAGGAAAGAACATTTTGAAGGACTGACCATATCGGTGAAAAAAGGATTTTCTATGTCAGGAGGAGGTTCCCTTCCCGGGCAAGAGATTCCGACGATGCTTCTCAGTCTCGTATCAACGCGCATGTCGCCGAGCAGTATTGAGGAACGCCTGAGGCGACTCGACGTTCCCATAATAGCACGCATTGCAGAAAACGAGGTCCTCTTCGACCTAAGGACTATAGAGGAGAGTGAATTCCCATTCATAAGGGACGGCTTAAAGAAAATCACTTTACCTTGAGCGATATATCGATGGGTTCTCAGGAACGAAAAAGCGATGAATTCATCGTTGCATCTCATGACGCAGGATTAAGGGTTGACATCTACCTTTCCCTCAAGGATTTAGGTTTATCCCGCTCTCAGATCAAGAAGTCCGTGGATGAGAAGCTAGTCCGTGTGAATGGTATCTACACCAAGGTCGGTTACCGGTTAAGGCACGGAGATATTGTAGAGATCGTCAGGCGGGAACCGGTCGCCTGCCATGCTTTGCCGCAAGACATCCCCCTGGCCATCGTCTATGAAGATGAACATATCCTGGTAGTTGACAAACCGGCCGGAATGGTTGTCCACCCGGCAGCGGGACATACAGATGGTACCATGGTAAACGCCATCCTTCACCACTGCCAGGACCTTTCCGGCATCGGAGGTATACTGCGTCCCGGTATTGTCCATCGTCTGGATAAAGGAACTTCGGGACTTCTGGTAGTGGCCAAATCGGACGCGGCGCACGAAGGGCTAGCGTCACAGTTCAAACGGCATGAGGTTAAAAAGACATACAAAGCCTTAGTATATGGCAATCCAAAAGAAGATGAGGGTATGATAAACTTGCCTCTGGGGAGGCATCCAATCGATCGAAAGAAAATGTCTACGAGTAGCCGGCGGAGTAAAGAAGCAATTACACGCTGGCGGGTACATGAACGTTTCGGCATGGCAGCCATGTTAGACGTGGATATCGCAACAGGAAGAACACACCAGATAAGGGTTCACCTCTCCACTTTGGGTCATCCTGTCGTGGGCGACAGCGTGTACGGCAACGCCAAAAAAGCCGATAATATTCACAACACCATTGTGAGGTCAAAGCTGAAAGCAATGAAGCGGCAGGCCCTCCATTCGGCAGGGATCGGGTTCGTTCATCCTGTCACCTCACAGGAGATGGTATTTACATCCCCTCTTCCGGATGATATGGCAGAATTAGCCGATTTTCTCAGAAGCTGGGCGTCGGAATGATGCTATTTGTCGTCGTCCGGTTGGCACTTTGGGCAAGAAAACTGGCAAAGAAATAGAACTGGTAGTTATGGTTAAGTAGGTGCTTTCAGCGAGCACTCCCTCCTGAAAACGATAAGCAGCCTCGAAGACAGGATATTCAAGCTTTCAAATACAAAGCTACAAGGCGACTGACTGGCAAACTTATTGAATACGGAATGCAAACGTGCACCAAAAATATAGGTCATCTTTCCGTCTCACAAATTTGTGAACAACTTCCTACTATCAATAAGGGATGAGAAAAAGGACCTGGCCGATTACACTACTTGTGAACTTAGGGGATGACATTTTCTCGTTGCAGCAACAGAATCACAGAAAGTACTTGACAGTTTCCCCGGCCGGGTCTATTCAATAATAACTCCATGGACTGATTGGAACAATGTTCAAGCGCCTTTCACTTTTTTTTACAATCCTCCTCCTGCTTACCATTCTTGTAGTGGCCTTTCACCACCATGATGATGGAGCGGATCATCCTGAATGCTCTATCTGCTTCGCAACCCACCAGCAAGCCGATGCTGGACATATAGCCCCAACATATATAATCATAAGTCCCTTAGGAGAAACTTTTTATCCGTGGCCAGTTCCGGCCATTGTCGCTGAAACTATTATCTCTCCCTTCAACAACCGCGCTCCTCCAGCCTAGTAACTTCACTCGTTATCCCTAGTTATACGGTCGTGGAAATTTACTGGGGATATCTTTATCTTCCCACAACTCAATAAATTACAGTTTTCTTGGAGGAGCAATGAAACAGTTACTCTGTCTTTTCTGCATGTCTGTAATATTCTGCACTTTCAGTCTGCCCGCTTTCGGACAGCAGGACCTTTCCGATCGTCTGAAAGCGCTTGAAGATATGGTAAAAAGTCAGGCTAAAACCATAGAAGAACTGAAGGAAGAAATCGCAAAGCAAAAGAACCGGGAACTCCTGCAAAAGAGCCAGGAATCTAAGCAAACAAACCAGGAACTTCAACAAAAAGTCGAGGAGTTGAACGATAAGGTAAAGCAAGTGGCAGAAGCACAGAAGAAGGAAATTCCAAGCGTGTTTAACCCTTCCATCGGACTCGTGGGTGAGACGATATTCTCGAATCGCAGTAAGGGATCAAATGAGACAGGTAGCAACCGGCCTGGCGGGTGGGACGTGTTCCAACGTTCGGTGGAACTAAACGTGGCCGCATCGGTCGATCCGTTCGCGAAGGCCTATGCAGTGCTCAATGCCTCTGCCGATGCTCGAACCGGCGAATCCACTTTAGGGGTCGAAGAAGCCGCACTGCAAACGACGTCGCTGCCGTGGAATCTAGCATTGAAGGCAGGCCGGTTCTTCGGGGAGTTCGGTCGATTGAGTTACATTCACGACCACGAACTGCCATTTGTCAACCGTCCACTGGTGCTCGATCAATACATCGGTGGCGAATCGAGGACGGATGGGTTGCAGCTCAATTGGCTGGTGCCGGTTGAACATTACATAAGCCTGACGGTGGGTGCAGGTACTCAGTTCGGCGGCGATAACCCCCCCAATGATACTGGCGATTTCCGTAACGGCAGCGGTTTGAACTACTGGGGCCGTTTGTCCTCTTCTTTTGACCTGACACCCGATATCTCACTCGAACCAGGCATTTCAGGCCTATGGAACCCGAGTACAAACGCCCAGTGGTCCAACCCTGGCGGAGTTAATCCTCCGTTTCCTACAGATATAAATAACAACACCTTCATCCAACGCGAGCGCCGCCTGGTGGGAGCCGACCTGGTCCTCAGCTACAAGCCGCTGCGAAACAATCAGTTCCAAAGCCTCATCTGGGGCACAGAAGTGCTCTACAGCGACAATCGCTATGATGTAACCAATCCATCGGGGAGCGCCCTCCCCAGCCGCTCTGTCGGATCCCTGGGCCTGTACACGTATCTCACGTACAAGTTCGATCGGCAGTGGTCAGCCGGGTTCCTATATGAATGGGTGGAGAATGAGGTGAACAACGATGACAAAACCCATGCGTACTCTCCGTACGTCACGTGGGCCTTGAGCCACTGGAACCAACTGCGCCTTCAATACACGCACACCGATCACAACGCCGCATCCAGCCTGAGCTCCGATGATGCCATTTATCTGCAATGGGCGTGGATCATCGGATCACACTCCCATGGGTGGCAAGAACGCTAAGGAGAAATCGAACATGAAATATAAATTGTTTAGTTTGTTATCTATCATTGCGCTTATGATGGTAGTTTGCGGGTGGACAATGCCTGCTCATGCGGCCAAAATTCGCATCGTTACAACACTTACCGACCTGGCGGATTTCGCGCGCGCCGTCGGCGGTGACCAGGTCGAGGTTCATAGCCTAGCAACGGGTGTCGAAGACACACACGGGGTTCCGATGAAACCGAGCTTTGTGCCGATGATGAACCGGGCGGATCTGCTGATCCTGGTTGGGATGGATTGCGAGCACGCCTTCCTGCCCGCTCTTTTGGAAGCGAGCAAGAATCCCCGCATCCAGAAAGGCAAGATCGGCTATGTGGACTGCTCGAATGGGATTATTCCGCGCGAGGTACCCAAGTCGACGGATCACTACCAGGGTGACGTCCATCCTTTAGGCAACCCGCACTATATGCTCGACCCGGTGTTGGCGGAGACCGCGATTGGAAACATCTATAACGCGCTGGTGGAGTTCGCCCCGCAGCATCAGGCGGAATTCACGCGCAACCGCAATGCGTATCTCACCAAGCTAAACGCCAAGATTGCCGAGTGGCGGAAAGAAGCTAAACGGCTAAAGGGGGTGAAGTTCGTATCCTATCACGAGCACTGGGCATACTTCGTGGAGCGCTTCGGTATGGACTATTTCGGCACAATTGAACTGAAGCCCGGCATTGACCCGACCCCACGTCACATTGAGGAATTAAGCCGCGCGATGAAGGCCGAGCACGTCGCCATCGTTGTGCGTGAGCCGCAGTTTCCAGAAAAGGTGCCGAAACGGATTGCCGAACAGACCGGCGCAACCTTGATAACGCTCCCCATCATGCCAGGCGCCGTACCGAATACGGAGACGTACATTAAGATGATGGACTATATTATTCACACCATGGTCACTGCCATACAAGGCAGGACATAACCAAAAGGAGAGAGTGGTCCGCCTGGGCGTTGTTCGGACGGATAACTCTAACAGATATGAATGAATCACTCATCAGACTGGACGGCCTGAGCATCGGTTACAACGGTCAACCTGTGCTGTCCGGGATTTCCCTCTCGATTGCCCGAGGCAGCCTCACCGCTATTCTCGGCGCGAACGGTTCGGGTAAATCGACCCTGCTCAAGACGATGCTAGGCCTGCTTCTGCCGGTTGAGGGCCACATCGAGACCACGGCAGCCGCAGGCAAACCGCTCGTCTTCGGGTATGTTCCGCAATCCACTCAGTTCGACCCGGTCTATCTGTTGACGGGTGTCGACGTTGCCTTGATGGGCACCTATGGCCGCGTCAGACCGGGACGGCTAGTCCCACCAGCCGAACGCGCCTTCACACATGATTGTCTGCGCGCGGTGGGCGCCCAGGAATTCGCCTGTAAGCGGTTTGCCGAGCTCTCCGAGGGCCAGAAACAACGAGTGCTGATTGCCCGTGCACTGACGGCGCGTCCCGACGTCCTGATGCTCGACGAACCCACCGCGGGGGTGGACCATGCGGCAACGCATGCGGTGATGGAGTTCATCTCACAAATTCGCACGGAAAGGCGGATTACGGTCCTGCTAGTCACGCACGACTTTGCGGTGGTGAGCCGCTACGCCGAGCAGATAATATGGCTGCACCAAGGGAGGGTGCTCCAAGGCACCGCGAAAGAGCTGCTCACGCCCAAACGGATGGCGGAGATTCTTGAGATGGAGACCGACTGATATGGAAACGCTGCACCAGATTCTCTCACCCGATTTTCTCTTGCGCAACTCGGTTTATACCAGCGTACTCGTCGGCTTTTGCTGCCCGCTTGTCGGTGTGTTTCTCGTGCTGCGTCGGCTGGTGTTCATGGGGGTGGCGTTGCCGCAGATTTCCTCGATGGGCGTTGCTATCGCCCTGTCGCTCCCCCTCTGGCTGGGATATCTGACTGCTCACGGCTCACAGAGTGGACACGCACTTGCATTTGCTGGCTCGATGGTTTTCACGATTACGGCGATACTGCTGCTGGCATTTCTGGAACGGCGCGGCCAAGGCCTGCCAGAAGGCCGGATTGGCGTTGCCTACGTTGTCTCCTCCGCATTGAGCATTTTGCTCTTGGCAACAAACCCTTACGGCGAAATTGGCTGGCTCGATCTTCTGAAAGGAGAGGTTATTACTGTTTCCAATTTTGATCTCATGGTGACGGGAATAGTGCTGACGCTTGTTCTTGCGGCACTGGCTCTGTTCCACAAGGAGATACTCCTCGTCTCGTTCGACCGTGCGATGGCGATTACACTTGGCAAAAACGTAGTTTTCTGGGACGTGCTGCTCTATCTTCTGATCGGCCTAACCGTTTCGATTGCGGTGCTCAGTGTTGGTCCGCTGATCGCGTTCGGCTTTCTGCTGATTCCCGCGCTGACGGCGCACCTGTTCGCGCACAATATGCGCCAGTTTATGACCATAGCCTCTTTGGTCGGCGGCGCAGCCGCATTTCTGGGGTTCTGGATATCATATCAATGGGACTTACCCGTAGGACCTACGGATGTGGTTCTCCTCGGTACACTATACGCAGCAGGCTGGATTATCGCCCAGCTTCTCCCCGGAGCCCGAAATTAAGCCTGCAGTGAGGTGCCTATGATGTCCTGCAAACCATTCCAGATGAGGATCGGTATCTGTGGACTCGATCAATTTATGGATATTTTGAAAAACGTGATAATTAAGCCAAATACTTACCCGAAATAGACAATAGGCTTAACTCTGCTTCGAGACTGGCAGAATCTAATTTTAAGTTGATCAATAATACGAATTCCGGGGTGGAGGCTGCTATATAAACGAGTTAGTCCGTCTTAAGGACCTCAATAAATATTTGGTACAATCAAAATGGTTAAGGTTATTGATAATGCAGGTGAAACAAACAGGTCTTGATTTTATTTATGAGTCGATCTTATACCTTCAACATTTTTCAAGAAAAATAAATTGTGGCCATAGGATGGCTCACGAATGGCGGCGATCCTGGGCCGCTTTCCCCGGGCAACTATCAGGCTGCTACAGGAGCGGGAAGATGCCACCAAAACCAAAAGAGGTTAAAGCGCGCCGACAACGGGCCGCTGTTGTGATCGAGGGCAGAAATCTCGATCATGAGTTTCGGAAAGAATGGGAGAGTGCCTTTTCTAACTTTAAAGAGGACCATGAATATCTTGAACTTTATATAAACAACTTCCGAAGCTCCCGGGAACGTTCCCCTGAATGGAAAGGAAAATGGCATGACGAAAAACGATGAGGGGAGATCGGTTTATCTTGGCAGTGAGCTGCGCGGCGTTCTGTTAAATCAGTTGGAAACGCAAGAGAATAATGCTAAGTTGATCTCCCAGTTTTTCCCGAATGAACAGCAAACAAATCAAATTCAGACCCTTCAGAAGGCCTGGGGCTCAGCGTGTATCAAGGCCGGCTTTGGGGCCCGGATGAGCAGGGGAAGAAGATACTGACGACGCTTTTGCATGACCTGAGAAGATCAGCAGTAAGAAATCTTGTGAGATCAGGAGTGCCGGAATCTGTTGCCGTGCGTATTAGTGGACACAAGACAAGGTCGGTTTTTGAGCGATACAATGTCGTAAGCGAGCACAATTGAGGATTTTGAGTCAAAGAGAGAGGTTGTTCAGGAATGCAACACAGCGAAATCATTATGACTGGGAGACCAGGATTCGAACCTGGTTATGTGCAGGTATAGCCCATGCATCTTACGAGTATTACCATCGATCAGTCAAAATATCCTACTTATGACTTCTATCCTTTTAATTTAGCTGTCTTTCAGAAGACGAAACGCATAGTCTTCAAGACTCCCGTCACTTTTTTTGTAGGGGAAAACGGATCGGGCAAATCAACTTTATTAAAGGCTCTGTCACGCTCATGCGGCATTCACATTTGGCGGGAGATGGAAAGAACCCGCTATAATCATAATCCATATGAAAATAAATTCTGCGATAACCTGTCAATTGAATGGACGAATGGCAGGGTACCGGGCTCATTTTTCAGTTCCGATATTTTTCATCACTTTACGGAGATCTTGGACGAATGGGCATCTGCGGATCCTGGACAACTCAGGTATTTCGGCGGCCGGTCTCTGATTACCCAGTCTCATGGCGAATCTCTCATGTCGTTCTTCAAGGCGCGTTATCAAATTAAGGGCCTATATCTGATGGACGAGCCTGAGACGGCACTCTCCCCACGCAGTCAGCTTGCGCTGCTTGAACTGTTGACGGAAACAAGCGTCACGGATCATGCTCAATTTATTATTGCAACCCATTCGCCGATACTGCTTGCGTGTCCTAGTGCATTGATATACAGTTTCGACTATAGTCCAATAAAACAAATTTTTTACGAAGAAACAGAGCACTACAAGATATACAAGAACTTTCTGGAGAACAGAGCAAATTACATAAAGCAATTATAATAACAACGCATGAATTCCGAGGCAGGGAGCGGCTAACGGATGTCCCGGCAACGTATCGTTAAATCCTTCAAATGAGCATCGGACAGCCAAATCGAAATAAAATATGCCCTGCCTGAGGCATTTTGGAACGTTGACTTATTGTATTGAGAACGTAATCAACTAATCCTCACGGAAAAAAATGAATATGGAAGATCAGGACAAAACTAAAGAGCAATTGATAAAAGAGGTCAATACCCTGCGCACTCGTGCCGCAGAACTGGAAGAATCGGATGCCGAGTGCACCCGGGCAAAGGAAGCCCTCTCACAAAGTGTGGAAAAGCTGAAAAGAGCAACAGATTTTATCATCGATGTCATAGTCATGCTCGTTGAGACAAGGGACCCACATATGTCCGGACATCAAAAAAGGGTTGCAGACCTGGCCCGCTCTATTGCAGCAGAAATGAATCTATCAGGGGAGATCATTGACGGTATCGGTATGGCCGGCTTAATCCATGATTTGGGGAAGATATCCATACCGATGGAAATTCTCGGAAAGCCCCGTCAACTCACGGAAGTCGAATATAGTCTCGTCAAAACTCATCCTGCGATAGGTTATCAAATATTGAAGGACATAGATTTTTACAGGCCCATTGCCCTTATCGTCTATCAGCATCATGAACGTATGAATGGTACCGGCTATCCACAGGGCATCAAGGGAGACGATATCCTTCCGGAGGCGAGAATCCTGGGAGTGGCCGATGTTGTTGAAGCAATATGCAGGCATCGGCCTTACAGGCCTGCATCGGGAATAGATAAGGCGTTGAAGGAAATATCTCAATACAGAGACATTCTCTATGACCCGGAAGTGGTTGATGCCTGCACAAGACTCTTCCTTGAAAAAGGATTCAGATTTAAATCCCGTTAGAACCAATCGGTAATGGGAATGGCATGGCGATTGGCGAAGTCTGTATGACCAAGACCCGCCGAATTATGAAACAAGCAAACGCCTCGTAAATGCATAAAGAAGAGCTGCAAAGCTCTTATCTTTGCCGGAAGCATCGCTCACGCAATTAATAGGCTAATGTTTCTGTTTTCAAAAAAAGGCCCTGTAGAATATATGGAGGCAA
This sequence comes from Syntrophales bacterium, assembly GCA_035685925.1. Classification (GTDB taxonomy): domain Bacteria; phylum Desulfobacterota; class Syntrophia; order Syntrophales; family UBA2185; genus Fen-1135. The sequence goes on from DASRZZ010000129.1 coordinate 45,879, forward strand.
CCGCACTTGCCGACCATGATTTTCTGACCCATGCTTTTTGCACCCGGCGCGGAGGCGTTAGTAAAGGTAATTTTACCAGCCTCAATTTCAGTTTCAAAGGGGGGGACAGCAAGGAGAATGTTCAGTCAAACCTGAGAATTCTCGCTAAATCTTTCCATATTGACGTGGGGCAGTTTTTCTTGGTCAATCAGGTTCATGGGGAAAAGGTTCTCATTATTGATCGCCCTTTTGCCGACCTGGTAGTTCATGAATCTCCTCAATTTGATGCTATAATAACCGATCAACCAGGAATTGCCATCGGAATAAAAACAGCGGACTGCGCGCCAATTTTCTTTGCGGACAAAGCCCGGCGAATCATTGCCGTCGCGCATGCTGGTTGGCGGGGAACTGTTCTTTCGATTGCAGCAAAGGTCGTGGAGACTCTCCTTACAAGATTCGGCTGCCGTGCGGAAGAAATTATCGCAGCTATCGGCCCTGCTATCGGCCCCTGCTGCTATCAGGTTGATGAGCCCGTGTTTAACGCCATGAGAGTACACAAAGGCCGGGAGACTTTTTTCTCCTCCGCCCCGGAGGAGGGAAAATGGATGTTTGATCTTTCTCTTGCCAACAAGATACAGATGATCAGAATGGGTATCCTCGATAAGAATATATATACCGCGGGTTACTGCACTTCCTGCAACAGAGATAAGTTCTACTCCCACAGAGGTGAGGGTGGAAATACGGGGAGACAGCTTAATTTCATTATGATCACTTCTTTGTAAGAAATTGGATTTATTACATTCGTAGCTTTTTCATATTGTCTCAAATCAGCTGATTGAACCGACAAACAAATGTAGGCCTTTGCGGCTTTTATTATGAGAAGAGTTCAAAGTTTTCTTTCGCTTTAGTTTAAAAAACATGATGTTAAAAAGTGCTGTCGTCAAAAAGTTCTTGACATGGAGGGAAGGCTGATATAAATTACGTCCAAAATCATAGAAAGGCTTAAATAAAGTCCTTCCTTTTGGATTGTCTCAAGAACCCAACTTAGCAACTCAATACTAATCCAAGTAATTCTTTAATATACGTCGTTGTATGTTGATTCTTGCATAATCTTTAGTTAATAAATGTGATTTAGACCGGGAAGGCCGGGGTATTCGTGGTTTTTTGTCAAAACTAAAAGAGAGGTACAAACAAGAGAATTAATTATGAATATCGAAGAAATTAAAAGGTTGCCGATCAGCGAACTTACAAGCATGGCAAAGGATTTGAGCGTCGCTGGTGCAAGCGGTATGAGAAGACAGGATCTGATCTTTGCCATATTGCAGACCCAAGCCGAAAAAAACGAAAGCATAACGGGGACGGGGGTGTTGGAAATCCTTCCCGACAGCTTCGGTTTTCTCAGGGCTGTTGATTACAATTATCTCCCCAGCCCTGATGATATCTACATTTCTCCATCACAAATCCGGAGATTTAGTCTCAGGACCGGTGATACAGTATCAGGCGAGGTAAGGCCGCCGAAGGATGGCGAAAAATATTTCGCTCTCCTCAAAGTAGACACAGTAAATTTTGAAAGTCCCGAAGCCGCCAGAGATAAGATACTGTTCGATAACCTCACACCCCTCTACCCGGAGGAGAAGGTTAACCTCGAGGCAGACCCGGAAAATTTTTCTACGAGGATCATGGATCTTTTCACCCCCATAGGAAAAGGACAGAGGGCACTGATTGTATCACCGCCTCGAGCAGGAAAGACTGTGCTTCTTAAAGATATCGCGCACAGCATCTCAACAAATCATGAAGAAGTCATTCTCATGGTTCTTTTAATTGACGAGCGCCCGGAAGAAGTAACCGACATGCAGCGCAGTGTGAATGGCGAAGTAATATCGTCGACATTTGACGAACCGGCCACACGGCATGTCCAGGTCGCAGAAATGGTGATTGAAAAAGCAAAGCGTCTCGTCGAGCATAAAAAGAATGTTGTTATTCTTCTTGACAGCATCACCAGGCTGGCCAGGGCTTATAACACTGTTGTTCCGCCAAGTGGCAAGGTTTTATCCGGCGGCGTTGATTCTAATGCCTTGCATAAGCCGAAACGATTCTTCGGCGCTGCCAGGAATATAGAAAATGGCGGCAGTTTGACCATCATTTCCACGGCCCTAATCGATACGGGTAGCAGGATGGATGAAGTTATTTTCGAAGAATTTAAGGGTACGGGCAATATGGAACTTCACCTGGACCGCAGGATTGCAGACAGAAGAGTATTCCCTGCTTTTGATCTCATTCGTTCGGGCACAAGAAAAGAAGAGCTCCTCATACCGAAGAACAACCTGAATAAGATATGGATTCTGAGAAGGCTCTTGCAGGAAATGAACCCCGTAGAAGCTATGGAATTTATCGTTGACAAGATACGCAAGACGGAAACGAACCAGGCATTTTTAAACTCTATGAATCAGTAGGCGTTATTAGTTTCATAGGGCATAAATTCACGCCTCTCAGCATGCTGCAAATGTAGCGCTTGATTTTAGAATCTAATTGGTTATACTATTTTGTGTAATTTGAATGGCTATGCCCATTTGATAAGACTGAGTGAGGCGTAAGGATCGGATAGGGCGACCAAGCTAGGAGGATGATTACAGACAATGAAGGAAGGTATTCACCCGGAATATACGAAAACTACAATCACCTGTGTATGTGGAAACGTAATTGAAACAAAGTCCACCAAAAAGGACATAAAAGTTGAGATATGTTCTCAATGCCATCCGTTTATGACAGGTAAACAGAAGATCATGGATACGGCGGGCCGCGTGGAGCGATTTAAAAAGAAGTATGCCGCTGGCGAAGAAAAAAAGAATCGTGGAAAAACCGCTTGAATCTGAATACTTGTTTATTGAAGATAGTAATCGCAGAAGAACGTATTCTGCCACCGGCTGTCCCACCGACGGCACATTTTCGTTCACCAACCCATTGCTGGCTGCCCGTCTCATGACAGGGCGACTCCTGTATAATTCATCGTATTAGCTTCGATCGCAAAAAATCTGACCCAATTATCCCATCATACCTTATACGATGCGAGACAAGATTATGTTCAAGAGACTAAGAGATATTGAAACAAGATATAAAGACCTGGAAGGGTTGCTGAGTAATCAGGATGTGGTCAGCAAGCCCAGCACCTACCAGAAATATGCAAAGGAGCATGCCGATTTACATGACCTCGTGGAAACGTACAGGGAATATGGAAAGACGAACGCGCGCATTGAAGAAGACCAGATTCTGCTTCGTGGTAATGATGATGAGTTAAGAGAAATAGTCAAAGAAGAGCTGCCCCAACTCAAGGAAAAATTGGAAAACCTGGAAAATAGACTGAAATTCCTCCTCCTTCCCAAAGACCCTTACGATGACAAGAATGTTCTTCTCGAAATCAGGGCGGGTACCGGCGGTGACGAGGCGGGGCTTTTCGTGGCAGATCTTTTCCGCATGTATGCTCAGTATGCAGAGATACGCAGATGGAAGGTGGAGGTTATAAGCAGCAATCCGGCGGGCGGAATGGGTGGATTCAAAGAAATTATTGCCCTTATAGAAGGCAGGGGTGCATACAGCGCTTTGAAGTACGAAAGCGGCGTTCATCGCGTGCAGAGAGTTCCCGCTACGGAATCCCAGGGCCGAATTCACACCTCTGCTGTTACTGTAGCTATTCTTCCTGAGGCGGAAGAGGTGGAGGTCAATATTGATCCTAATGATTTGAGGGTTGATGTCTATCGTTCCAGTGGCCACGGAGGACAGAGTGTAAATACGACGGATTCCGCTGTCAGGATCACCCATTTGCCTACGGGGCTTGTTGTAACCTGCCAGGACGAGAAATCCCAGCACAAGAATAAGGCAAAAGCCTTGAAGGTTCTCAGGGCCAGGCTTCTGGATAGCATGGTGCAGAAACAGAATGCCGAAATTTCCGAATCGAGAAAGACCCAGGTGGGCAGTGGTGATCGGAGCGAACGTATCAGGACATATAATTTCCCCCAAGGGAGGGTTACAGATCACCGGATCGGCCTCACACTTTACAACCTGGAGTCGATTCTCGATGGCAACGTTCAGCCGATCCTCGATGCCCTAACGACACATTTTCAGTCAAAGGCGCTGCAAGAATCTATTGGTTAATCCTACCTTATTTTGTTTGCGGACGACCTTAACATAATCACTGAAATGAATATTTGGGATGCTCTGAACGAAGCTATACATGCTCTTAAGAGTTCCGGTTCTGCGACTCCCGGGCTCGATGCAGAGGTGCTCCTGTCTTTTTGCTTAAAGAAGGATCGCACACGTCTTCATCTCGATCGTGCACAGTCGCTAACTGAAAACGAACTTCAAAACTTCCGGCGGTGCATAGAACGGAGAAGATGTGGCGAGCCGGTTGCTTATATCGTGGGGAGGAGGGAGTTCTGGTCGCTTCCATTCGAAGTCAACAGCCATGTCCTTATACCCCGGCCGGAAACGGAAATTCTTGTTGAAGAAGTGCTAAAGATTTGTTCAGGCCTGAAGACAGCAAAATTAAGAATCCTGGAAATCGGCACTGGAAGCGGCGCAATCGCTGTTTCTCTGGCATACGAGCTAAAGAGCGCGCAAATTGTGGCCACAGACATTTCGCAGGACGCAATTAATATAGCATCGAGGAATGCGCAAATTAATAGTGTGGCCGATCAAATTTCTTTTCTAAGGGGACATTTATTTGAACCTGTGTCAGGAAAATTTGACATTATAGTTTCCAATCCTCCCTACGTATCAAGAGAGGAATATGACCGATTGCCTGCAGGGGTTCGAGATTTTGAACCAGCATTGGCGCTTCTTTCCAGCGTCGATGGAACATCATTTCACAGAGAGATCATCAAGGCAGGCGGCATCTATCTAAAGCCGGGGGGCTGGATTTTCATGGAAATAGGAGCTGGACAAAAGGACAGAGTTGAATATATGCTGAATGCATCCAGCCTTTATGACAATATAGCTTTTAGGTCCGACTATGCCGGCATCGAGCGAGTTTCTATCGCAAGGAGAGTATTGACAGGTGGATAAGATTATCATAGTTGGCGGCGAGAAACTCCACGGTGATGTCCAGATCAGTGGGGCAAAGAATGCCTCTCTTCCCATCATGGTTTCAGCGCTTTTGGCCCCGGGCTGGAGCACATTCCTCAACGTTCCCAATCTCGTCGACATCAAAACGATCAAGAAGCTACTAAGAAATCTGGGCGCCAAAATTGAGGGAGAGGGAACTGTAAGAATCAATACAGAAAATATCAGTAATTGTGAGGCGCCGTATGACCTCGTGAAAACCATGAGGGCATCCGTCCTGGTCCTCGGACCGCTCGTAACAAGAACGGGTGTGGCAAGGGTTTCTCTCCCGGGGGGATGTGCCATAGGAGCGAGACCGGTCAATCTTCATATAAAGGCCCTGCAGGATCTGGGTGCAGACGTGGAACTGAAGGATGGCTACGTGGAAGCGCGGGCACGGAGATTGAAGGGCACGACTATATATTTTGACATTCCTACAGTCACAGGAACTGAAAATATCATGATGGCTGCCTGTCTCGCCGATGGCACTACACTTTTGAAAAATGCTGCTAAGGAACCTGAGGTCGTCAATCTTGCCGATGTCTTAAACGGCATGGGGGCAAAGATTGTCGGGGCAGGCACAGACATAATCAGGATAGATGGTGTCAAAAAGATGCACCCCGTCGAAGCTGCCGTAATTCCCGACCGTATTGAGGCAGGTACTTTTATGATTGCCGTGGGAATGATGGGCGGGGACGTGAGGATGATGGGGTGTGAACCCGTCCACCTGGACGCGTTAACCCTGAAGTTGAGAGACGCGGGCATAGAAGTCTCTCCATTCGATGGGGGTATCAGAGTAATAGCTAAGAAGAAGATAAAGAGCGTTGACATAAAGACCCTCCCCTATCCAGGATTCCCTACGGACTTGCAGGCCCAGATGATGGCCCTGATGTCTGTGGCGAACGGGCTCAGCGTCATTACGGAGACTGTTTTTGAGAACAGGTTTATGCATGTGAGTGAATTGATGAGGATGGGGGCCGATATAGTGATTCACGGAAACAGCGCCATGGTAAAGGGGGTGCCTAAACTCAAAGGGGCTCCTGTTATGGCTACAGACCTCCGCGCTTCTGCCTCCTTGATCCTTGCGGGATTGGCGGCGGAGGGGAAGACAGAACTCTCGAGAGTTTATCATATTGACAGAGGATATCAGGAAATCGAAAAGAAATTCTCTGCCATAGGCGCCAATATAAAGAGGGTCTCAGGCTAAGATGAGAATTATCCGCGCAGATGGTACCGGCTTCGAAGAAGCATTCCAGAAGATTAAGAACCGCGGCTGGTTAAATGAAGATATCTGGAAGCAGACAAAGATCATTGTAGAAGATGTCCGCAGCAGAAAGGACGATGCCCTCTTTGGATACACGAAGAAGTTCGATAGATGGATGCCGACTGCTGATACGATAGAAATAACGTTCAGGGAAATGAAAAATGCCGCTGCTCTGGTCAAGGCAGAGGAGCTCGCGATTCTCAAGCTTTCTGCGAAGCGAGTGGCAAAATTCCATCGCAAGCAGGTCGCGAGGAGCTGGCTCTTCTCCGATGAAGCGGGCATTGCACTGGGACAGCGCATAACGCCCCTCGAGCGTGTCGGCATTTATGCACCCGGAGGCCTTGCGTCGTATCCCTCAACAGTGATCATGGCAGCCGTTCCTGCAAGGATTGCGGGCGTTCCGGAAATTTTCCTCGTTACACCAGCAAAAGACGGGCAGCTTAATCCTCTGATAATTACAGCTGCAAAGCTGAGTGGTGTGACGCGCATCTTCAAGGTAGGGGGTGCCCAGGCTGTAGCAGCCCTCGCAAACGGGACGGAATCAATACCGAGAGTCGACAAGATCGTAGGGCCCGGCAATGCCTACGTAACGGCTGCCAAGATGATGGTGTACCAATGGTGCTGGTGCGGAATCGACATGGCCGCCGGCCCCAGCGAGATCCTCATCATAGCCGATAGAGGGGCAAATGCCTCCTATGTCGCTGCCGACCTTCTTGCTCAGGCAGAACATGATGAGATGGCAAGCGCCATTCTCCTGACCCCCAATGAAGCTCTGGCCGCGAAGGTAGCATATGAAGTTGCCGCTCAGTTGAATGGCCTGCAGAGAAAGACCATTGCCGAACGGGCCATCCGGGATTTTGGGGCCATTATTGTGACAAAAAATATTGCCGAGGCTGCAGCAATCGCCAATCAGTTCGCCCCGGAGCATCTAGAATTGATGGTCAAGAACCCTGAGAAGCTGATCTCCAAAATAAAACACGCTGGCGCAGTATTTCTAGGGCATTCCACGCCAGAGGCCCTCGGCGATTACATGGCCGGACCGAACCACATTCTTCCCACTGGGGGAACTGCAAGATTTTCATCCCCCCTTGGGGTCTACGACTTTGTGAAGCGGAGCAGCATTCTTTCCTTCTCAAAAGAGTCTCTGCAGAAATATGGAAAACGGGCGGCGGGATTTGCCGAGATGGAGGGGCTCGAGGCTCATGGAAAGTCAATCACAGTGAGGATATCGCCAAAAAAGCCTTGACAAAAGACCTCCGATGGCTAAGATGGGCATCACATTGTTTTTGTTATATTTCCTTCTTTCCTTTTTTTGTGTTCTATTCCGAGCGGGCGTAATTCAGCGGTAGAATGTCAGCTTCCCAAGCTGAACGTCGTGGGTTCAACTCCCATCGCCCGCTCCATTACTAAATCAATAACTTACAATGATAAACGCGCCTTATCCAAAAGATCTCACGTATCATTTCCAACCATATTTCCAACCTTGACGCTTAAGGTCGAGATTTGCTTGACACTAATCAATTCTTTTTTTCGATTTTAGCATATTCCGTACCCGACCAGTAGTAGTCGGGATGAAGGTTCGTAAAAGGACCCACATTCAACAGCCCCACACCTTCCTGAGGTTTCCCGTTCACGTCATAATAGCCTTCATTGCCAAGCCGTCGAGTCCCGCCTGAAACAGGAGAAAGGGAATTTCGGGCTATTATTTTTTTATTCGCTTAACTGCGGTTATTGCGTCGAAC